>CAYUJW010000024.1:408-15122 GCA_964445135.1 uncultured Gammaproteobacteria bacterium | reverse complement strand
TCAAATAGAGCACACTTATAGTATGTGCCACCTACGACAATTACCTGAAAGAGCTGGCCATCTACCATTGGCTTTGCTTTGACGATTTGGTGAGGTGTGTAGGATAGGGAAGAGGAAGCAGGAGGGTGCTTCGACTGCAGTTCAAGAAGCATGTCTTGGGTTATTTGTTCAAGTGTCTCAATTGGCATGCGTATTTGAATTGTTAATTAAGATATTTTCGAATGTTTTCTTCATGCTCATCAAGATCTCGTGCAGGGTGCACGCGTCCGTTTGGCTCATGAAGATAATAAAAATAAGGAGTATTGGGATCAGCGTTTACCACTGCTTCAATTGATGATACTCCGGGGTTACAAATTGGATGTGGTGGAAGTGAGTCGTTTACGTACGTATTATAAATCGAGTTGTATTTTAGGTCTTCAAGGGTCAAGCTTTGCTTCCACCATGTTGCCTGATCGCTCTGATATCCAAGGGCATATTGCACTGTTGCATCAGCCTGAAGTGGGTAGGATTCTTTATATCGACGAAGCAGTACGGAGGCTACCACACGCCGATCATCTCCACGCCCTTCCTTTTCGACAATTGAGGCCAATGTCATTACTTCCTTTTGGCTGAGCCCAAGACGGGCTGCTTTTTGCGCAATTTCAGTCGTGTATTTGGTGTCGAAGTTATTTTTAAACACGCTTAAAATCGTATCAAGCGTTGCTTCTTTTGGAATTAAGTAGGTATCAGGAAACAAGTATCCTTCCTCAGCCGCTTGATTGAAGTCTGCTTCGCTTATTTCAAATGAATCACTCACGATTTTTGCAATTTCTTCTTTTCGTAATCCTTCAATGACGGTTACCCACTCATCAAGCGATCCTTGGGTGAGCTTTTGAGCAATTTCTTCTGCGCTCATGCTTTTTGAGAGGCGAAAGTCGCCAGCTTGGATCTGTTTCTCAATATTCATCTTGCGCGATAAGATGTAAAACACGATGCGATTGCGTATAAATCCTTGCTGATGGAGACGGTCCACAACCGTGTTAAGTGATGCGCCCGGCTCAATAACAAAGATTTCCTGGGTAGTATTTTGACGATCAACTGGCAGCGCTCCCTCTTTAAACACGAGTAAAGATACGATCACTCCGACCGTCATGACCAGGATGGTGATAATCAGTTTAGCTTGAAATTTCATAGATTGGGAACTGTTTGATCGTCTCAATCGCTTCCTGTATTGCATTGGTTGAACTGCTGTATATGGTTAATAACTCGTCCGCTTTGTGCACTGGATCATGAGTTTTTTTGTGTAAATATAGGCCAGCTTTTTGATCGGTGGGTGCACCCAACACCTTGGCAAGCGAGTTTAAGTGAAAATTATCCACTCCAACTATTGTACCATGTTTTGAACTGCAAATTGTGTGTGAGAATTGGGCAGTTTTTAAGTTGCGGCTCGTCACTGATTTATTACCGCCTTGGGCCTCGATGATTTGATAGAATGCATCTCGGGCTTTTCCACTTGTGAGAAGTTCGGCTGCAACTGTTGCTCCATCAAGGTCGCTCTTCTCGGTTTCAAAGCAGATCTGCAATAATTTGCCAGCCAGACGAAGTGCCTTTTTTTCTAAATCGTGTGGTCTGTTTGGGTCTTGCTCAAGCACTTTAAGAACATCAATAGCTTCAAGAACTGGACCAACCCCATACCCTGCAGGCTCGCTCATGGTGTTAATATCGATTACTGTCTTGATTTTAAATCGGCGTGCGATCGTTTCAAACATCTCTGCCATTTTTTCTGCCTGGGCTTTGTTTTTTAATTTGAGTGTTGGACCAACGGGTAAGTCGAGAATTAAGTGGTTTGTGCCAGCGGCTACTTTTTTCGCCATAATAGACACAATGACTTTTTCTATTGATTCAAACGACAGTTCCTCCTCAACGTCAATTATCACATCGTCTGCTGGCGCAATTCCGAGCTTTCCTCCCCACACAATACAGCCGCCAGTTTTTTTCACCATTGACTGTATTTGGGCAGGAGCAAATGTGACGGGTGCAAGAACCTCCATCACGTCTGCGGTTCCGGCCGGCGAAGTGATTGCCCGCGAGGACGTTTTGGGAATCTTGTAGCCTGCGGCGGCAATAATTGGTACTACAATCATCGTGGTGCGTGTTCCGGCGATTCCTCCAATTGAGTGTTTGTCGGCCACGATCCCCGTGAAGCGGAGTTTATCTCCTGTTTCCACCATTGCCTTAGTCATGAAGTAAAGCTCATCTTCATTAAATCCTTCTTTAAAAAATGACGCAGCAAAAAACGTCGTCAGTACGTCACCCAAGTTGTCCTTGGCGAGTTCGCTCATAATGGTATAAATTTCCTCATAGCTGAGGCGCTTGCCAACAAGCTTCTTTTGGATAGCCTCAATTGCCTCTAATTTGTCAGTTGATGTGTTCATGATGCAAAGTCAGTGTAAATTTCTAATATGCGCTGTCGATATTTTTTTAGTCGCTGAATCATGGCTGCCACTTCACCAATACTTTCAACCCCCAGAAGCCACGTAATATATGCGTAAATTCCAACATACGTAATGCCACCAACCATGACGAGCAAAAATACATTGATTGATCGGGCGGTGTCCAGAATCAATCCGTCTGCAATCTTCATCCCGCAATATACAAAAAATGAAGCAATAATGGTGGCGATTATAATTTTTATGACTTGTTTGATGAAGAGGTTGTACTCAATCCCCAGTTGTTTTTTTGACAAGAGAACAAGCAGTAGAAACACATTTGTAATCATTGAGATTGAAAATGAAAGCGCCAATATCCACACACCTTGGTGAAATACAAATACGCCAAGCATTGAAATACAAACATTAATTCCAATTGCGATAAGGCTTATAACAAATGGCGTTCTGGTATCAAACACCGCATAGTAGCAACGTGTGAGAAAGTAATACACGGCGTGTGCGGGTATGGCGAGCGCAAAGTACGATAGGGTTTGTGCAGTAAGCACGGTTGCCTCCCAATCAAACATTTGTCCTCCAAAGAACAAGCGAACAATTGGTGTGCGTGCAAATATAAAAAAGCTCGCAATAGGTATCGTGACCAAAAGTACACTCACAATTGATTCTGTTATGAGATGGGTAAATTCACTCAATTTTTTCTCGCGATAGAGTTCTGACAAATAGGGCAAAGAGGCTTGGCCAAACGCAATCCCAATAATTGAGACAGGCAATAGTTGTAGGTGCTGGGCAAGATAAAAGATTGTGTATGATCCGGCGCCCAAAAATGAAGCAAGCGTGAGATCAACGGTTGCATCAATTTGTGCAGCCAGGACTGTGACAAGGCGCGGCACCATAATGCGAAAAAATTCTCGTGTGCCACTTGTTATCTTAAAAAGCACGCGTAGCGTGAATTCGGCAGATCTCATAAGGGGAATCTGCATCACAAACATGACGATTGCACCAACAACAACGCCTAATGTTGGGGCAAGCAGTGCCCATTGACTGGCTCCAAATACGGTGACGGCAATAATGACAATGTTGTATGCAACGGGGGCAAATGAAGTGATGATAAACGTTTTTTGCGCTTGACCGATGCTGGTGAGAATGTTGCTGGCCACTAAAAATGGAAGTTGTCCAAGAAGTAATAGTTGTGACAGAAACACCACTTGCTTGAGCTTCTCCTCACTGAATCCTGGCGTGATAAGTGGAATGATAAAGGGTGCAAGTAATGTGAGCACGATCACCGATATGAACATAGCGCTACATACCACCGTGATGATTGAGGACATATGGTATGAAAGATCATCTTTATTTTTTTGGTATTTGATAAAGATGGGGATAAATGCCGAGGCAAGCGCTCCCGTGATGAGTACTTCAAACACCATATCAGGTATGCGGAAGGCGGCAAAATAGACGTCAAGCTCTTCTTTGGGAAAATAGCCAGCTAACACGCGATACCTCATGAAGCCAAAAAGTCTGGAGAGTCCGATGGTTGAAGCGACAATGAGCGTTGAGGAAAAGATTGATCCTTGCTTGCTCAGCATCAGACGTTTTGTACCTTGAATGATTTTATTCATTATTTCGTAATTGTACTGTGTTGTCGGGCAATTTGCATGTGTTGTCGCTTGACTTTCAGTTCAAAATGGTGAAGAATGGTAGTATATGGTGTTTTATGGTGAATACGAAGTTTCGTTCTCTGCGCCGGGGCGAATTGTGCTCCCTAAAAAAGTACGAGAGCAACTCACCGGGACATCATTTGTGCTCACAAGAGGGTTTGACTCTTGTTTGAGTGGCTATGACCAAGTGCTATGGGAGCAGAAAGCCGGGGAAGTTGGTTCGGCCTCAACACTGCTTGAGCAGCAAGATATGAAAAAGAAGCGATTTATATTTTCCTCAGCTGCAATCGTCGAGATTGATGAACAAGGAAGGTTTGTAATACCAAAAAACCTCCTTGCATATGCAAAGCTCGATAAAAAAGTAACAATCGCCGGAGTTGGAGATCATTTTGAGCTATGGAATAGCGAGCAATGGAAGAAGGAGACAGCATAACACGACAACTATGAAACACACACCTGTATATAAAGAAGAGTTTTTGAAAGCGCTAAACGTTGTAGCGGGGGGCAAATATATTGACGCCACCTATGGTCAAGGCGGATACACCCAAGCATTAGTAGACGCAGGTGCTCATGTGTTGGCGCTTGATGCAGATAAACGACAAGTAGAGCTGGCAGCACAGAGCTACGACCCAGAAAAAGCAGTGATTGTGCATGGAAATTATGCTCAACTTGAAGAGATAGCAGCTGAGCATTCATTTTATCCGGTTGATGGGGTGGTATTTGATTTAGGACTTTCATTTGAGCAAATGATGAACGCAAAACGAGGATTTTCCTATAAAAACACAGAAGATCCACTAGATATGCGCCTTGACGCTGAGGAAGACACGGCAACTGCCCAACAATTACTGAGCAAAAAAAACGAAGACGAGCTATATGAGATATTTTCTCATAATGGTGAGGAGCTGAGTGCCCGCGCGCTCGCTGCATATATTGTGCGCACACGTCATGAACATCCCTATCATACAGTTGGAGATTTGCTCTATGCGATATCTGCGGTCGTTCAATATGAGCGTGAAAAGAGCTTCTCACGGGTATTTCAGTCACTTCGTATGGCGGTAAATCATGAGCTTGACAGGTTACGCGAAGGGATAGCTGCCGCAATCCACGTGCTTAAGCCCGAAGGAGTCATTGTTGTCCTCACCTTCCATTCTGTGGAAGATCGTCTGGTAAAGCGACTGTTGCAAAGTTCGCCTCTGCTTGATGCGCCAAAGCGAGTGGTCAAAAAACAACCACTGCCGTTTGAGCGCTCAGCTATATTACGAGTTGCTGTCAAAAAATCATGAAAAAAATAGTGATCGGGAGTCTTATTGTAAGTATGTTTGTGCTTTTGTACATTAACATATCCATATTTGTCGCAGGAACTACTATGACTGAGGAGATAGTCACCTTTAACGAAGGAATCCAAAACCTTAAGCATGAAAACGAACTCCTTGAGCAAAAACTTTATGCAGCAAATTCATTAAATAAGTCATCCTCCGCAGCAGCCAGCCTGGATTTTACTGCACAAGTTGTTCCCGTATACGTTGATGCTGTGCGGGTTGCGTTGCGGTAGCACATGTTTTACCGTCGATTCTTAAAACAAGTTGCAATCGTTATATCTGTTCATGTACGTTTATAGGACTCTATGCCTAAAATCCGCATCGTTTTTTTGGCCATCACCTTTGCCTTTTTGGCAGTTGAGGCAAAACTCGCATATATACAGGTGCTAAACGCACAGACACCAACTGAGAATCGCTATCTTCAGTACCGCAAACTCCAGCCCGAGCGGGGACGTATCTTTGATCGTCGTGGTAGGCCACTTGTGACAAATCAAACCAAATATCAGGTATTTGTAGAACCGCCACTCGTCAAAAATATGAATGAAGTAATTGACGCAATTGATGACGTAACAGGCATTGGTGAGGCGACTATTGAGGCACGTATCAACCCCAAACTTCAATGGGCAGCGGTGGCTGCGGGTCTTGATGAGTCGCAAAAGAAGCAGCTTGAAAAGAAGAAGATTGCAGGGATTGGGTTTGACCCACAACCTGCGCGGTTTTACCCAGAGGCATCGTTGTCTTCGCACTTAGTTGGGTTTGTTGGAAAAGACCAAGATGGGGACAACCTTGGATATGGGGGAATTGAGGGTTTTTACGAGCAAGATCTGACAGGTTTGCCAGGCTTAGTTAAGGCGGATAATGATGTGTCAGGGCGCATGATGCTATCTGGTAATCGTGAACGCATATCTTCACATAATGGACGCGATTTATATCTCACGATTGATAATGTGGTGCAGCATATCGTCAAAGAGAAGTTGCAAGCTGGTATGGTGCGGTTTGAGGCAACGTCAGGTTGTGCAATTGTTGCAAACCCACAAACAATGGAGATACTGTCGATGGTGTGCTTGCCAGACTTTGACCCGGAATTCTACTTCAAGTCATCAGATGATGTATTTGCAAATCAGGCAATCTCAACGGTCTATGAGCCCGGCTCGACATTCAAGCCACTCATCGTGGCGGCAGGAATCGAGGATGGGAAGATTAAACCGGATACCAAAATGAATGAAGATGGACCGGTGAAAGTGGGCGAATACAGTATTCGCACATGGAACAATGACTATGCTGGCGATATTACCATGACACAGGTGTTGGAAAAATCATCAAACGTAGGGATGGTTTATATTGGACAAAAGCTTGGAAATGATCGAGTATATGACTATATTCATCGCTATGGATTTGGTGAGTTGACGGGAATCGATCTTCAAGGGGAGGCGCCCGCATATTTGAAACCAAAAGACAACTGGTACACCATTGATTATGCAACTGCCACATTTGGTCAAGGGCTTGCGGTGACGCCATTGCAGCTGGTTCGCGCATTTTCATCAGTCATAAATGGAGGAAAGCTGCTGCGTCCGTATGTGGTGAGCCGCGCCGTATCATCAACGCGCACGCAGGTGTTTCAACCTCGTGTGGAAACTCAAGTACTCCATGAAGAGACATCGCGGCAAGTAGTGGATATGCTCGTGTCGACGGTTGAGAATGGAGAATATAGATATGCAATTCCAGAAGGTTTTCACGGAAAAATTGGCGGTAAGACGGGGACTGCGCAAATTGCGGTGTCGGGAAAATACGACGCCTCAAAAACCATTGCTTCATTTATCGGATTTGCGCCGGCTACTAACCCGCAGTTTGTAGCTCTTGTCATATATAAAGAACCGAAAAGTTCCATATACGGTTCAGAAACGGCAGCTCCGGTATTTTTTGATATCGCGCGCGAACTCTTGGTGTATTATCAAATCACTCCTGACCAATAGCGTAAAATGAGAAAGTCAGATGCGCTACAATGACACAAGACTAAGAATTATGATCTACAAACTGAAACGCAAAGCACAATGGGCAATCAATATCTATCACCTGCTGAAGGCGCGTGTTGCGTGTGTGTATTTTGGCAACCCAAGCCATCGGTTGAAGGTAATTGGGGTCACGGGGACTGATGGAAAGACGACAACCACACATTTGATCTATCATATCCTGAAAACGTGTGGATATCGCGTATCGATGATGTCAACGGTATATGCGCGTATTGGGGACACAGAATATGACACCGGACTTCACATGACGACCCCTGATGTATGGGATGTGCAGAAGCTGTTGAAAAAGGCTGCCGATCATGGTGATGAGTATTTTGTCATGGAGACCACATCACATGCATTTGATCAAGGAAGAAATTGGGGTATTCGCTATATCGTTGGCGCAATTACCAATATTACCCATGAGCATTTGGACTATCACGGAACGTATGCAGCATATGTTCGGGCAAAAGCGCAGATGATTGCACAGTCACGCATCACCCTGCTGAATCGTGACGATGATTCCTACAATGAGCTTACAAAGTATGTGCGCAACAATACCGTGAAAACGTATGCGCTACATGAAAACCAGGCAGATTATCATGAATCGCTTGCAAAAAGTTTGAAAATGGATCTTCCAGAATACAACCAATACAATTATCTATTGGCATACGCGGTGGCGCAAGAAGTTGGGGTTGAGCGAGATGATATTCTGAAAGCGCTTGCCACATTCACCCTTCCCAAAGGGCGCTTAGAAGTTGCATATTCGGGAGATTTTGTGGTCATTGTTGATTTTGCACACACTCCCCACTCAATCCATCAGCTCTTGTCATATATGCGTGGAAAAACTACAAAACGGCTTATTCATGTGTTTGGTTCGGCGGGACTACGCGACGGCGCAAAACGTCCCATCATGGGCTATAACAGTGCTGAGTTTGCCGATGTCATTATAATAACTGAAGAGGATTATCGAACTGAGGACCCGGTACAAATTGCCCGAGAAATTGGGATAGGTATTGAGAAAAATGGAATGCGAGCGGTGTCAGCTGCTGATCTGACCCCGAATTTGAGACGGGGCTATGTGTTTGTGCAGTCACGAGACGAAGCGATTACAAAAGCCATAGCCATGGCGGCCCCCGGTGACATCATTTTATGTACGGGCAAAAGTCATGAAAAAAGTTTATGCCGAGGTGAGCAAGAGTATGATTGGGATGAGTTTGCGGCAGTCAAACGGGCGCTTGAAAGTAAACCCAAGACTACAACGTAACGCTTCCAAACGCAGCTGCATTTTTGACTTTTTAGTGACTGCCGCTCATAATGATTCCATAAGATAAGTGGGGGATGAATTGTTGTTGCATATTAATGTTTTGATTATTCTTTAAAAAATATGAATCTTGACTCATACACAAATATATTTATTATTGGCATAAAAGGTGTTGCGATGGTGCATGTTGCGACTATTTTGAAGAAAATGGGCAAGCATGTTGAAGGGGTTGATGTTGGGGATGAATTCATCACTGATCATTTGCTCACCACCGCTGGTATACGAGTGCATACCACATTTGATATGGCGCTCCCCGACAGCGTGAATTTGGTGTTGTATAGTGCATCGCATAAGGGAGAGCATAATCCACTTGTAGTCCAAGCTCGTACTCGTGGAGTGCGAGTGTTGTCACAAGCCGCATTTTTAGGACAACTGATGCAGCTGTTTACCAATCGCCTTGCAGTCTGCGGGTGTCATGGAAAAACCACGACATCATCGCTGCTGGCATACGCACTCATTCAACTTCACGTGTCGCCAAGCTATCTTATTGGTTCGTCATCGTTTAACACGTATGATGGGGGAGACTATAATGGCAAAGATTGGTTTGTGATTGAGGCAGATGAGTATGGAGTAAATCCGCCGCATGATCTGACCCCAAAGTTTCATCTCTTATCTCCAACTGCCGTCTTGTGTACGAATATAGATTTTGATCACCCAGATGTGTATCGTGACCTGGCCCATGTGACACAAGCCTATCGCACCTTTTTAAATAAGGCAGAGAATGTTGTTGTCTGTGGCGATGACCCGCAGCTTAAGGGGTACGCCAAAAAAAGGAGAACACGAGTTAGTACATATGGATATTTGCCAGGAAATACCTATCGCATTGTAAACTATGAGACAACAGCCACGGGCGTTACTTTTGATATTCTCCATAAAGAACATATATATGAGGGATTCCAAACAGGGATATATGGAGAAAAAAGCATATTAAATGCGGCAGGTGTGGTGGCGCTGTTGCACACTGTTGGGTTTGAGATTGACCATATTCGCCAGGCGCTTGTTGGCTTTACCGGCCCAAAGCGACGTATGGAAGTGCTCTATGTTGATGATCGATATACGGTCATTGACGATTATGGCCATCATCCGGATGAGATTCGAGCGGTGATTGAGGCACTTCGTGCGCGCTATGATAATCGGCGACTTGTGGTGATATTTCAACCTCACACCTTTAGTCGCACTCATGCAATGCTTGATGGATTTGCCGCTGCCTTGGCGTTGGCTGATTGCGCCTATGTTGCGCCAATTTTTGCCTCAGCGCGTGAGCCGTCTGACCAATTTCATGTGAGTTCATTTGATATTGAGTCACGGGCCGCGTCATCTGGACACTCACACGTTGTGGCTTTTGCGTCAAAAGATGCATTAAGTATCTATGCAAAGGAACAAATGCGTGCGGGAGACGTGGTTGTGACGCTTGGGGCAGGAGACATTTACAGTGTAGCAGATGGTATAATTACTCATATTATTAGCTCATCTGCGTCATCATCCTGAATGACGCTTTTTTTATGGCTACACCGATTCAAAATAAAGATATCACCTATCTGACCACTATGAAGACAAAGGTGGTCGCTGATTGGTATGTTGAGGCGACGACACCCACTGAGCTGGCAGAAAGCGTGGCGTTTGCGAAAAGCCATCAGATTCCCTATATCCTGATCGGGGGAGGATCAAACACCGTAATTGTCACACCGCGCGTTGAAGCACTTGTTATTAAAAACCGTGATTCACGGCTTGAGGTAGTTAGTGAAACTGATGAGTCAGTTGAGGTGAAAGTATCAGGTGGCTACATGATGCCGAGGCTTGTCAGCGAGTGTATTGAGCGTGGATGGTCAGGTCTTGAGTACCATCGCGGTCTTCCAGGGAGTGTGGGGGGCGCCATCTACATGAACTCCAAATGGACTCATCCCGTCGCATATGTTGGGGATGTGCTAATTTCAGCTACTTTGCTTACTCCCACGGGCGAGGTAAAAACGGTTGACCGCGCTTACTTTGAATTTGCCTATGACTACAGCCACCTACACAAGACGCATGAGATAGTGCTTGACGTAACATTTAGATTCCAGAAAGAAGATGTTGCGGTAGTTAGACAGCGTGCAGACGAAGCATTGGCGCACCGTACGCAAACCCAACCGAAAGCGACTCATACCTGTGGATGTTTTTTTCAAAACATCACCGATGAGGAGGCGGAGGCCATTGGTGTGTCGACAAAGAGTGCGGGAAACCTCATTGACAAGGTGGGTATGAAGGGAGTGCAATATGGTTCGTTTATGGTCTCGACTCAGCATGCAAATTTTATTCTTGATGAGAAAGGTTCGGGTGACCCCAAGGATCTGCTAAAGCTTGTACAAGAGATAAAAAAACGCGTACATGACGCATATGGAATTACGCTTCGGGAGGAAGTTGTGGTGATTGTCTAAGTTACAATTCGCCCGATTCGTTATATACTACCCTGACACTATGAATACTGAAAATGCACTTATTATTCAAGGCGGACGACCACTTAGTGGAGACGTACAGTTGTCTGGGTCAAAAAATGTCGCACTGAAAGTGTTGATTGCAGCACTTCTGGTAAATGGTGAAGTTACGATTCACAATGTTCCTCGAATCGGTGATGTGGCAGAGCTCATTCATTTGATGAAATTGCTCGGCGCGACCGTCGATTTGGACGAGCACAATACCGCGCGAATCGATGCCTCTACTATGACTAAAAGCGAAGTAGACTTGCTACACGGATCAAAAATTCGCGTCTCATTTTTGCTCTTTGCACCCCTTCTTCATGTCTTTGGTATGTGTCGCATTCCTAATCCTGGAGGATGTCGTCTCGGGGCTCGATCAATTGACCGTATCGTGGATGGACTGATTGCGCTTGGGGCACAGGTCACCTATGATTCAGAAACTGGTTACTATGATGCGCAAAAATCCACACCAGCTTCAGGAACGTATACATTTACCAAGCCATCGCACACGGGAACTGAGCTATTGATCATGTACGCATGTCGGGGAAGTGGTGAAGTGGTTATTAAAAACGCAGCACTTGAACCTGAAATCGATGAGCTTATTGTATTTTTGAATCATTGTGGTGCGCGGATCGTGCGACAGGGCGGCACAATTACCGTTCAGGGTGTAGAAACTCTTCATCAGAAAACGCAATATTCGGTCTCTGCAGATCGCAATGAGGCGGTCACATTTGCAATTCTTGCCATTGCAACGGGGGGCTCAATTCGCTTGCGAAACATTCGCGAAGAAGATTTCCCCGCATTTGTTGCCGCAATTCGTCAGACGGGGAGCATAGTGGAGTCGGATGAAAACGGGATTCGGTTTACTGGTCAGGGTGAGATTCAGCCAGTCAGCGTGACAACTGCCCCGCATCCTGGGTTTATGACTGATTGGCAACCAAATTGGGCAGTGCTTATGACGCAAGCGAGTGGGGAAAGCACTATACATGAGACAATTTTTGAAAACAGATTTGCATACGTTGAAGAGTTGCAAAAGCTCGGCGCCGACATTGAATATTATCAGCCGCACGTTGAGAATCCGGCACAGGTATATCAATTTAGCTATAATCCCGATGAAGATTATACCCAAGCGATACGCATTCGTGGAAAAACAGAATTACATGGTGGAGTGCTGAGCGTCCACGATCTTCGTGCTGGAGCAACCTTACTCATCGGCGCTTTAATTGCGCGCGGCGAATCGGTCATATCTAATATTCAGATTATGGATCGCGGATATGAATCAATCGAACAAAAGATACAAGCCTTGGGCGGAATGATAAAACGTGTATAAAAAAATCTGCTATCATAAAGTATATGATCAGGAAACATACACTCTCCATAAAATATGCATATGAAGGAATGGTTTGGGCGTTTAAAACACAGGCAAATTATAGAATTCATTTTCTTCTCTCAATTATTGCGGTACTGGCCTCCTACATTTTTAAGATAAGCTATGTCGAATTCTTAATCATTGTGCTCATTATTTTTATTGGCATAATGGTTGAGGCGATTAATACGGCGATTGAGCAAACGACAGATGCCATCGACAAGCAATGGCGTGAGGATATCAAAATTGCCAAAGACGTATCCGCGGCTGCAATGCTCATATTCTCATTCGGCGCTCTTTTGATTGCGGGATTAATATTTATGCCATATATGTGGCGACTTATTTAACGTATCGCTTGTAGTCTATACCCTATCTCATGCCTACTTATCTTTTCGCAACTTTCGTTTCATTCCTCGTACACGCGGTTCTTATTGTTCCATTCATCAACCTTCTCTACAAAAAGAAAGTCCAGCGGCAAAATCAGATCACCAAAGACGCATTCAATCAAACGACCCCAATTTTTGATACCTATAATCAACACAAGGCCGGCGTTCCCGTTGGGGGTGGGATGCTCATTATAACCACTACGCTCCTGTTGTATTTGTTTTTCTTCGCGCTTCTTTATATTAATGATCAAGCCATTCTTTCTCTCTATCCGTCAGTTGGCACTGAAATAAAAATCGTGGTCTTTACGTTTCTTGGATTTGGGTTGCTTGGAGTATATGATGACATAACCAAGATCTTCCTGTTTAAAAAAGATAATTTTTTTGGACTGCGCCTTCGACACAAGCTCGTCTTAGAAGTCATACTTGCGTTTATCATTGCCTATTGGCTCTATGATGGGTTGAGTATCGACTTTATCAATATTCCATTCTTTGGGCAGTTTTCGCTTGGCTATTGGTATATTGGTTTTGCCGCATTTGTCATCATTGCATTCTCAAACGCAGTAAATATCACCGATGGACTTGATGGGTTGGCAACTGGGGTGCTGATGATTGCGCTCACCAGTTTTTGGATGTTTGCGGCAAGAACACTTGATATTCCCCTTTCATTATTTATTGGAATCTGGCTGGGAGGGCTCGTTGCCTTTTTGTACTTTAATATCCCGCCAGCACGTATTATGCTTGGTGACTCGGGTTCACTGTCCTTTGGTGCGGTATTTGCGGTCATTGGATTGATGCTTGGCAAGGCGTTTAGTCTTCCGATAATTGGAGGAGTATTTGTTTTGGAGATCGCCTCTTCATTATTGCAATTACTCAGTAAACGATTTCGTAAGCGTAAAGTATTTGCTGCTGCGCCCCTACACCTTTTTCTTCAATACAAGGGCTGGGAAGAGTCTAAGATCGTCATGCGATTTTGGCTCTTATCCATTATGTGTGCGGTCGTAGGTCTCATGCTCGCATTCCTTCGGTAGAGAGTCGCATAACGCCAGTAATACCGCTCGCCCAGTTGTTCATTTTGGTATACACTGTACGGTACATACTCTTATGGCACGCGCTCATCATACACGAATTCGCTCACATAAAAGTCGTGTCTATGGACACCTCAGCCTCGGCGCCCGTCTATTGCAGCCGTTTCAGTTATATATCATTGTGTTGGTGCTTTGTGTCGTTGGACTGTTTTTTGTATTTGAATCATCGTCTGTGCGTAGTCTGAATGAGTACGGACATAGTTTTTACTACTTTCAACTACATGCACTGCGCATTGCGGTTGGCTGCGGCCTCATGGTTCTGTTCTCATTTATCGATTATCGGCGATTTTATGGACTCGCATTTGTGAGCATGATGGTTGCCATTTTCTTACTGCTTATTGTGCTAATTCCAGGTATTGGTACGGTGGCTGGTGGAGCGCGAAGCTGGATTGATATCGGGCCATTTAGTTTTCAACCTACTGACTTTGCAAAATTTGCGGTAATCGTATATCTATCCTCATGGTTTATCAGTCGTGAAAAAAAGCGATTTCTCCCGTTTCTTTCACTGATGGGCGTGCTCATGATGCTTATTATGCTGCAGCCAGATATGGGAACGGCAACAATCATTTTTGCAATAAGTATTGCAATGTACTTTCTCGCAGGTTCACAATTGATTTACCTGTTGACCCTTATTCCGGCCGCGGTTGCCGGATTTATGGCGCTTGCGTGGGTCGCACCTTACCGGTTTGCG
>CAYUJW010000024.1:0-398 GCA_964445135.1 uncultured Gammaproteobacteria bacterium | reverse complement strand
CCGCAGATCCACTTGGAGTGGGTTATCATATTAATCAAATTTTTATCTCATTGACCAATGGCGGAATAATTGGGCGAGGGTTTGGTGCTTCAAAGCAGAAGTATTTATATCTTCCGGAGGCTCACACCGATTCGATTTTTGCAATTATTGGCGAAGAGTTTGGGTTTATTGGTGGCTCCCTTCTCATCTTCCTTCTTTTCGTGTTTGTATATCGCATGTATCAGATTACCTATAGCTCAAATGACCGATTTGGTCAGTTGCTGGGTGGCGGGATTATGTCATATTTTGCGATACAAATTGTGATTAACCTCGGAGGAATGGTGGCGCTTATGCCGTTGACCGGCGTGCCATTACCGTTTGTCTCATACGGAGGCTCAAATCTTCTGACTTCGTTTGTG
>CAYUJW010000023.1:13031-16207 GCA_964445135.1 uncultured Gammaproteobacteria bacterium | reverse complement strand
ATATGAATTTTCTCAATTACCGAAAGCATATGTGGCAATAGATGGGAGCGGCAAAATCACCCTCACTAGAAGCGAGCTGATTTCACCCAATGTGACGGAATCAAGCATAAAGGAAAATTCGCTTTTCGTACGTGGTGTTGGATTAAACAAAGGAGCGAAAGCTGCAGTTATAGTTACTTTATCTGCTGGTTATCTAGAGAAAAAAGCTCGAGACTACAATTGTGGCTATCTTAAGCTAAATACGACTCGGCAAATTATTTGTCAAAATGAGATATTATCCCTTTACAATAACAATAAATTGAATAAAACACTCATGTATTATGTGAAGATTGAAAGCGCAGAAGTTGAGATACGTAAGCTCGTAAACTCCACTTTCGTTTCTGTCAAAAGTTTCAACAACGACGATATTAGATTCGAAAAAAAACTGGATGTCACTGATATTGTCAGCGGTACCGACTTATTTGCTAGATCGAACATTAAGATTGGGGGGAATGTGGCAGGAATACCAATGACTAGCTTAGGCAAACTCTCAAGCGGCAATATGCGCTTTTTTGTAGGTCAAAACTTCACTCAAGAAAAGACATTCTTTTCTGATGCAATCAGTCCTGTAACGCATCTGAGTTGTTCAGGCTATTCATTCAGCTCACCATTTGGAGATAGAGATGATGCTTCGCCAAAATATCACAATGGTGTTGATCTGGCTAAGAATGGAGGCTGCTACATCGTTGCTATAAAGAGCGGGATTGTAGAAGTGCCAGTTTATGACGGGCCTGGCTACGGTCACTACGTAAAGATAGATCACGGAAGTAATTACAAATCTCTTTATGCCCACGCTGAAGAAATTTATGTAGATGATGGAGACTATGTTGAGAAGGGGGATGTTATAATGAAGATGGGGACATCGGGCAACTCAAGTGGGGTTCATCTTCACTTTACGATCAATCATGGAGAAGTAGATGTCAATCCTGCTTCAATATTTTCCTTTTAAACATGAAATATTTTATTGTTTTCATTTTCGTCTCCCTCGCCTTTTTTGTTATTTCTACAACGCTATATGAGCGCACAAGCCAAACAAGAAATAAAAATCAAGATGATCTGGCTCCGACTAATGTATTTGTGCCAAGTGATCCATACTTAGCTAAAGAAAGCATTAAAAGAGCAGAAGATGAAGCCGCTCAATGTAGACGTTCAATTACAAAAGCGGATATTCTTGGTGTTTGGAATAAAACTCCAACAGAAGGGCCAACTTTACAGTTTATTTATAAAGAGAGTGAGGTCTTTATTCGGAACATAGAAAATGAAGATTTGCACATCGTTGGATATTGGAAGTTTGATGAGAAAGAAAAATACGTTAAAGTCGTATTTACCGATGGATTTATTGGAACAAAATTTGCCGATGCATTTTCAAACGAGTATCTCAAGTATTATAAAAATATAAAAAACGTAATATACACACCAACTGAACTTTCATTTGAATTTAAAGTCTTTGCAACGAAGTACCCTATTTATGCAGAGCAATGTGGCCTAGCATTCACAATTGGGGGTGGCATTTATGATAAAGTAGAATAATACATCAGTGTACGTCGATGAGCTGATTAAAGAATACTCAGTATTTCAATATGTTTGCGGAATGACATAGGCGGTGGACTACGGCGACTATTAAGGGACGGCTCAAGATGTTTGGGTAAAATATTCGTCCAAATTGCTTAGGCGAAGTGGGAGCGGTCGTTCCAGCTGACCAGGCGGAATTCGCCATCCTGATATGTGCAGTGAGTAATGCCTGCATTGCTGATTTGAAAATTAGACATCTTTTCAAAAAGCGCGTGATTAAACATATCATCAAAGATCATCCGGCTTATCAGCAGTCGCAGAAATGTTCCATGCGATACGATCACTACTTCCGAATGTGAAAGGCCGCGAATATACTCTAAGGCCTGATCTGCTCGCTCAACAGCGTGATAAAATGTCTCTTCGTCGCTATGGCGATAGTTTTTGTCTGAGTGATTTTTGCGAATACGATCTAATGTTTTTTGCGCAAACGGATCTTGGTAGTGGAGTCCGTGAAGAGCAGATGGCCTGTCTACCTCGTGAAATAATTCGCATATTGTGACAGGGAGATTGACCGCTTTTGAAATCGCCTGAGCCGTACTATGGGCACGAGTATAGTGGCTGGAGATCAACTGATCGATGGGGAGGTGTGATAGTCGCTTGGCCACTGCTTCTGCTTGTTGGTTGCCGAGTGGGGAGAGTGGAGTCGTGGCATTTTGGTGAATGCGTGTTGCATTTAACTCGCTCTCACCATGCCTGACAAAATAAATATTCATATTATAAAAGCAACGAGCTAGCTAAAAGCACTATCTGAAGAGAAATAGATGTAATTAGTAATATTGAACCAAGGCTTGTTGGAAGTAAGCTATTACTTAGTATTATTAAAACAAAAGCCATTATTATTGACAGGAATATAATCTCATGCAATTTCAACTTAAGGTCAATTGGATTATTTGCCCACTTTTGAATTTCATCCCAGTGTATTCTTGCTCCGTTGCCAATAATGTCAACATGAATTGTATTAGTCCATTTTTCTAATTTCTCAATCATTACCTTCTCATCACGTGAAAGGCTATTTTTAAATTCATTATAGCTTATGTTTTCACCTACATTTTCAAGCTTTGAATCTATAGAGTTTGCAATTTTAATATTGGCCATAGCGTATTCAGTCCATAAAGTTTGAATATTCATTATTCGTACGAGGTCGTAATAAAGCTGAACAATTTCTCCAATCACATATTTTGGCATATTATTTACTGATGGGAGTTGAGTAAGTGAGACGAACGCATCGGCGGCAGTATTATAAATGAATCTAAACGGTCTTACATATTCAAAGTAATCTATCTCAACCGTATGTGCGCTACGATCACTCGACATCCATGGCCCCAAACTATCAAGGTGCGCCTTAATCATGGTTTTTAAATGCGACTGTTTTGTCATTTCTTCATGCCGCCAAATCATATATGCGAACAAAATGCTTATTGCTGTTAAAATACTACCATTATGATTCGCAGACAATTCTGCAATAATAAAAACTGATGAATTATTATCTATTATAAAATTAATTATTTTCATTTTTTTTTTAATTTATTTTAAAATATCCCCAACTTTCAAGTTAAGATTTGAAT
>CAYUJW010000023.1:6530-13021 GCA_964445135.1 uncultured Gammaproteobacteria bacterium | reverse complement strand
ACAAAATGCTTATTGCTGTTAAAATACTACCAGCATTACTAACGAAGTCACTCAGCATGCTGTTTGTTGGAGTTAACTGTTTGATCAAAAACCCTTTGTTTTTCTGTACTGCTCCACTGGAGTCCGCCTTTTTCGCGTGACGTGCTCCATATTCGCAACACCTCATCATAATCACTATTGCCTCGGGCTACCTCCAAACGTATCACATCGTTCATGGCATTAAGAAAATAATCTTTTTTCTGTCCGACTGCTTGAACTGCAGGATCGGGGTTTTGTTTGAGTGCTGCCGAAACCGCGCGCTCCATAAAGTGACAGAATACAAAATGTGTCAGTGCTTTTGGTTGTAGTCCTTTCGTATGACCCCAAATTACCACGTCTGCTTCAGGATCACCGTCTTGGAGTGATTTGCCACTTACTGCTAATTCGTGGCCTTTGGTCATTCTTTTTGAAAGCTCAGAAAATCCTATATTGTTAAGTTGGCTGCCAGGTGTAATAGCTTCTTGTGCATAAGCAGTCAGCGCCGACTGTGTTGATGGTCCAATTGTGGTAATAAGTTTATCTGCACCCCAGTCTGAAGCTGATGAAAGAGAAAGTCCTTGTTCGGCGCACGCTGCCCGTGCAGTTGAAATAAGCGCAACATCTTCTTGAGGCAATGTAGAAAGCTTGTTAATCACGTCAAGATACGTTGCCTGGACCCATCCTGCATATTCTTTCATTGCTGGATGGTTCATGCGTTCGCGCACCGCATCTAGTTCAGGAATGTTGATGGTATCTATCTGCTGTGAAATGATTTCTTTACTCATAGTTGGGCGGAGAGGGAGGGATTCGAACCCTCGATGACATTGCTGCCATACTAGTTTTCGAGACTAGCCGAATCAACCACTCTCGCACCTCTCCTGGGGGGTGGATGGCACAGGCGTAAACCCATGTTTGATTACGCAACATGTCCAACAATAGAACGGTAGGTATATTGTATCAAATATTCCCTCTCTATTAGTCCAAAACACAATGGAAGGGAAAGTGACGCGGGCATACGAATTGTCGATAATTGAGTACAATAGGAGGATGAAAAAGGGAGGGGATGGAAAAATTGCGCAGGTGAAAGAGGTGATGCAGACCCAGTCTGCTTATCAAGAAGACAGCATTAAAATGTTGCAAAACATAGTTTGGGAATACTATTACGACAATCATCGATCGATGCCATGGCGCCCAACTTTTAAAAAAACAGCAGGCGCAATATCTGAAAAAATTAGCTCTCCCCAGACTTTTCCCTACCACGTTTTTGTTTCAGAAATCATGCTCCAACAAACGCAGGTGGCGCGTGTCATCGGCAAATTTGCAGCGTTTATTGATCGCTTCCCAAGCTTTGATGCCCTGGCCTCTGCCTCAACGGCCGATGTGCTGACGGCCTGGCAGGGGATGGGGTACAACAGGCGCGGTCTATATCTGCTGCAAAGTGCGCGCCGCGTAGTTGAGGAGTATGGGGGAATGCTGCCTGAGGATCCAATTGTTCTTAAAACATTTCCCGGGCTGGGCCCAGCCACTGCCGCCTCTCTTTTGTGTTTTGCGTACAATAAACCGGTGGTATTTATTGAGACAAATATTCGTCGAGTTTTTATTCATCATTTTTTTAACAATCAGGAAATGGTGCACGATCGAGATATTATGCCGATTGTTGCGCGCGCACTTGATCAAGCGCATCCTCGCCAATGGTATTATGCGTTGATGGATTATGGCTCACATCTGGCGACAACCGTTCCTAACCCAAATAGAAGAAGTCGTCACTACGCTCGGCAGTCGGCGTTTGAGGGCTCAGTGCGCCAAGTGCGAGGAGCCATACTGCGAACCCTCACCAAACATCCACAAGGAATTGCCAGTGACGCATTGAGATTAACTATTAATGATGAACGGTTTGATGAAGTCATTGCGCAATTGGAGCAGGAAAAATTAGTGAAGAAAGTTGGGTCAAAATATGTGTTATAAATGAAAAATACGTATGAAGCTATTGAGTCTAAAAAAAAGAAAAGAATTGGCGCGCGCCATAAATGACCAGTTGCGGGGCATGTATGGTGAGCCCAAAACGATGCTTACGTACCAGTCTCCTTGGGAACTGTTGGTCTCGGTTATTTTGTCGGCTCAATGCACTGATCGAAAGGTGAATGAAATAACTCCTGTCCTATTTGCCAAGTATAAAACGCTTGATGATTTCCTGACAGCCAGCCCCGCAGACGTTGAAAAAATTATATTTCAGACAGGATTTTATCGCGCAAAAACTAAAAATATTCTCGCGGCCGCGCGCGTCGTGCATGATGTGTATGGTGGGCATGTCCCCCGGACAATGGAGCAGATGCTGGTGATTCCGGGTGTGGCCCGAAAGACGGCAAATGTGGTGCTGGGCAACGCGTATGGAGTGGTTGTCGGAATGGCCATTGATACTCATATGATTCGCCTCTCACAACGTATGGGTCTGACCAATCAAAAAGATCCAGTCAAAATAGAGTGCGACCTGGTGAAACTGTTGCCTCAAGATGAGTGGTTTAAGTTCACCTATCGACTCATCAATTATGGTCGGCAGTATTGCGTTGCTCGACGTCATGATCACGGCGCATGTTCGCTCACTCCGCTTGTTGAAGGCTATGGAATAAAATCTGACTAAAAAAATCGCGTGTTGAGAACGGCTGGGCGAATGGACTTTTTTTGCTGGAGGCGTTCTGGATCAAATAAGGCAGTTGCAAAGTCAACGCGCCCCTGCTCAAACAGAGGATATATCCCTTGCAATCGATGTTCTTTTTTTGCATCTTCCGCATGAGTAAATAGCGAAGGTTGAGTAGTGCGTGCATCAGAAAATCGACTGATTGTGCAGCCGACTGTTCGATACTGAAGAGTCGGGTCGTACACACGATCAAACGCCTCTTGTATGTGTTGGCGGATCATAAGTGGATAGGCTGTGGGCTCTGGGAGTTGAATCTCAGTGGTGATATAGCGAAACTTTGAGGTTTTCAAAAACATATGCATGGCGCCCACCGCATATTGATAACGACGGGCCTTGGCAAATGCGTCTTCGATATGGTAAATGGTGCGCGAGAAAAGAAACGACCGATCGGATGTGGAGGGCGTAAATGTCTGAGTTCGTGAGATGGACTTGTAGCTGTCTTTGACATGAGGGTTCACTTTATAAATACTCGTTCCCTGCAGCTCATGCCATATCTCAAACAAAGGTCGCGGCATGCGATGTTCGATGAGGAAGTGTTCGGGCTTTTGGGCAAAATCAAGTGCGCTCTGAATGCCCAACTTGTGAAAGTAGTGGACGCTTTGGTGTCCGATTCCCCACACGTCGCCAATGGTTGTTTGTGCCAAATATTCATCAATTCTTTTTCCAGGGATGAGACAAATACCGCGAGGCTTGTGATGGGAAGAGGCAATTTTGGCAAGACTTTTGCTGACTGAAATACCAACAGAAACACCGATGCCCAAAGCCGAATTAATCTCTTGTTGAATTGCCTGAGCAATCTGTTCATAGCTCATGCGCAAGGGGCGTCTCATACCGCGAACATCAACAAATGCTTCATCGATTGAATACTCTTCAACAATTGGTGAATAGTGTCTGAGGATGTCAAACATGCGCGCTGAATACAGACCAAACAGTTCAAAATCAGATGGAAGACACACGCACTCGGGGCAGAGCTTTTTGATTTGATGCATCAGCATGCCGCGCTTTATTCCATATGCTCTGGCCTCATAAGAAATAGCGGTGGCAATCCCTCTTTCTTGTCCAACAACCACCGGTAAACCTCGATATTTGGCGTATTCGGCCTGATATACCGAGGCAAAAAATGCATCAGCATCAACATGTAAAATGGCCGCGGGCCAAGAATATGGGGTGAACATTCGTTTAGTATAGTAAACAAATGTTCACCATGTCAACTGTAATCATATGCTGTGGATACAGTAGTTTTATCGTATGATCGAGTCTTATTGAGAAGCGTCTGATGGCTCGACGATATAATCTTTGGCGATGGCCGGTACGTAGGCAACGAAGTTGTTTTCCTCTCCCAAAAACACATAGACCGGCTGCAGATATTGCTGAGTTTGATCGCTGTCAAAATAGGCAAGGAACATTTTTTTGATAGTTACCGACTTTTCTTTCGTTGGATTTTGAATGATATATCCTTCACCCTTTTGCAAATCGGCATATGCTTCGTCTCCGGTTCGCACAGGGTATACTCCGATTTGATCAGTCGAACGCTCTTGATACTGTATCTGACTTTTGAGCACTTTATAATCGCCATTGGTATAAAAGGCCATAAGTACATAATTCTGGGTGTTGTAGTAGGTGGATGAGACAACAGGAATTCCTCCCAAATCAGGGCGCGAAAAATCTACTTCGACCATGTTTGGAGATTCTTGAGCGGTAGCTGTACTATCTGTTTGGATTGTTTTAACCGTTCGACTCACCGGATCAAAGTAAAAGTAAATGATGTTTGTTTGGCCGTTTGATAATTCGCGTGGATACACATCAAGCTGCTGCAATATGAGCTTTGCGCGCGACTCTGCCTCGATTGCAGTTGGAGCAGTTGTCCCTTCAAAGATGGTTGGATCATCCTCAAATAAACGTTCATACGTAAAATTAAAGGACTCAAGATCAACCTTAAGCTTCTGCGCAGGGTCAGTGTATATCGCCTGCGACCCCAGAATGCGTGGACGTGTGGAGTCAATATCAAAGCCTAAGCTTTTGGCCATTAAGTGCGCTTTTTCGTCAGCTCCAAATCGTGAGGCAGGAGGCTCAAGCAGCAAGAATACTTGTGCTGAGTCAGTGGCTGTGGTTGGTCGGCCATCGATATTGTCGAGCGAAAACTTATACCCTTGCGTCGTTTCCTCAAGTTGAGATAAAGGATTGGGGAGTGCTTGAAAAATAGGATTTATACGATCTCGACTGGCCGTTCTTCTTGACTGAAGGATGGTAAATAGGCGGATAGAGTAGATGGCAATGAGTATTACCAAGAAAAACAAAACTACATGAAAGAAGTATTTACGTATGTAGTAAGACAGTTCAGTAAGCGTCATGAGATTTATTATATAGCATTTAGAATGCTGATTCTCGCTTTTTGATCGTGGCTGGAATCAGTAGTGATAGAATTCCGCACACCGCAACAAACCCGGCTCCTGCTAAAAACGGGGCGTTAATCGATTGTTGAGCAATGACTCCTCCTAAGATGGGGCCGATGATTTGCCCAATACTCATATATGATGCGCTAATGCCTTGCATCGAACCTTGCGACGCAGCGTCTGTCTCAAGTGACAAAATCGTTTGAAGCAACGGGTTGACGAGGTTGTTGGTCAGCGAAAGGAGTATAGAAAAGACGATAAACAACCCTAATGTGTGTGTTTGTGCAAATCCAACAAAGGCCAAAATGAGGATAAAAAACAATGCACGAAGCAATTGTTCTGCCCGAAGGAGTTTGGATACTCGAGGCAAAATAAGCAATTGAGATATGACGCTCATTATTCCAAAAAGAGTAAATACCATCGACACTTCAACGGGCGATAAGTGCAGCACTTTGACGGTAAAGGGCTGATATGCAAAAATAAACAACGAAAGTGCAGTGAAGTGCAAAAGAGTAATGATCAGAATTGGTGCAATTGTTTTGTTCACCAGCACACTAAATAGTTGAGTGAGATTAAAGAGCGGTTCATTTTTTACTTTCCCAATCGTCCGGTTCGTTTCAGGAAGTAGATAGTAGGTGAGGATAGCGGCAACTGCCGATATGACGCCTGCCACAATAAATGGTAAAGATAATGATATCCCTGATGTGAGGGCAGTTATTGCAGGCCCGGCAATAAATCCAAATCCAAATGATGCGCCAATGATTCCAAATCCTCGTGCACGATCCTTTCCTTCTGTGGTGTCGGCCACGACGGCTGAGGCGACGGTAATATTGCCGGCTGTAATTCCATCGAGTGCGCGAGCGAAAAAGAGGAAGATCGCATTTGGCGCAAATGCCATCATGAAAAACGAAATAGCGGTGCCAATAATAGAACTAATCAGAAGTGGTCGACGTCCAAATTTATCAGAGAGTCGTCCAATCACTGGAGTCGAGATGAACTGACACAGAGAATAGGTGGCAAATAAGAGGCCGTTTTGTGCATCGCTGAGGCCAAACTTCATAGAATATACATATAAGACAGGAATGATGATTCCATATCCAATTGCATTGACGACTGCGATGAGCCCGATGATAAAGAGACTGCTTTTTTTTGGTGCTTTCATAAATTTGGATGCGTTCACATGTGACTCCTAAAGTTCGTGGCGTTTGAGGCCGAAGCAGTAAGTATAGCGTATATGTCTGCACATTTATATATTCTAAAGAGCGCAAGTAACTGGTATAATAGTCAAGTTCAGAATAAGACCAGGGGTACCCAAGTGGCCAACGGGGGCAGACTGTAAATCTGCTGGTGTAAACCTTCGGGGGTTCGAATCCCTCCCCCTGGAC
>CAYUJW010000023.1:0-6430 GCA_964445135.1 uncultured Gammaproteobacteria bacterium | reverse complement strand
GTTGATATATAGGATTGGTCAAGTACAATTGGAGAATATATGAAAGCTGTGCAATGGACACGAGACAAAATTCAAACATGGTGGTATGTGTTTTCAAACACCGTATTTAATCCGGCTTACTATCCTCATCTAAAAACCTCCTCTTTTTCTTTCTCTCTCAAATTCCTGAGCGTATTTTTTGCGCTCTACATGGTGCTGTGGTCTATCATTCTGTCGGTGGTTTTGGCGCTTTGGATCCCAAAAGCCCGTACTGAATTGCCAAAGCTTCAAAATCGTATTGTCTCCGCATACCCTGTGGGCAAAACGTTTTCTATCAAAGACGGGCAGCTGTCTACCAATAGCACAACCCCAATTTTGATCAAGGGTGACAATATTCAAACTGCAGAAAATGTTTCTTATTCTTATTTTGCAGTGATTGATCCGGCGGCAAAGGAAAGCGATTATGTGAAGTCTGATGCGTTGGTGCTTGTGACCAACAAGTCAATCGTGGTGCCGGGACAGTCTGGACTCAAGGATTCGTATGAAGTGTATCCCATATCATCCATGATCAAGGAAGATGTTGAGCTCAATCGCAGCTCATTTGCAAGTATGGTGGCTAGTGTTGCAACGTTTCTTGCGCAAAATGCTTGGACGATATATGCCTGGCTGATATTGGTCGTCACCGGTGGCTTGCTGGTTTTTGGAACGCTTGGCGTGCTGCTCTTTCATCTTGTTTACTTTCTGCTTCTTGCAGGATATGTATATGCAATATCTGCTATTTCATCAGTTCGCATGAGCTATAAGCAAAGTTACCGATTTACTATGCATGCATTCGTCACGCCTTTTCTTATCGATGCACTCTTAAAGCGCGCTCTTATGGAGGCTTACAATCCCCTCTATTTTCTACTGATCTTTACCTTCTGGTGTCTTTTCCTCCTTCATAAGAAACAACCCCAGCCACGCGCATAACTTGACACGTGACTTTTGAGTACTCTATACTCAATATCAGATACATAAAAAGATATGGTTTGCTTGAGGAATTATCCACAAAGCACCCATAGCTTATTACATAATTTCAATATTTATACATATGGCAGTCAAAAAGACCAAAAAAGTGGTGAAAAAAACAGCTCCCGTTGCAGAGCGAAAAGTTAATAATCGTGATCCATTGGATAGTCCAGTCATCCGAATCGGGGTAGTGTTTGTGGTAATTGCCGCACTCGCCCTCATGTTTTATGCCGGACAGATCTCAACCGTCATGATGCAGAAATAATCAGACCTTTTATTTTGTTCATTAAAAAAAGCCCCGCCGTGAAGGCGGGGCTTTTTGATGGTAAGTGTGGTTGGGGGATTTTAGAAGTCCATTCCGCCCATGCCACCCATTCCACCTGGCATTCCGCCTCCCATTGGAGGGGCGGGTGGGCCTTTTGGCTCTGGTTTTTCAGCGACCAATGCCTCAGTTGTCAGGATCATCTTGGCAACAGAAGTAGCATTTTGTATTGCAGTACGAACCACTTTCAAAGGATCGATGATGCCGGCTGCAACCATATCTTCGGCAACTGCCGTTGATTCGCTGTCGAGTTTGACAACATTAAACCCTAAGCCCTTTATGCTTGATGTGCGTGCTTTCTCAAGCAGTAAGCCTGGGTTTAAGCCAGCGTTCTCCATCAATTTCATAAATGGTGCTTCAAGAGCGCGCTTCACAATGGTAAAGCCAATTGCCTCGTCTCCTGAAAGTTTATAGGTGACAGAATCCATCTTTTGAGCAATTGCCAAAAGAGCAACAGCTCCGCCGGGAACAATTCCCTCCTCAAGTGCGGCTTTTGTGGCGGCCAAGGCATCTGTGACGCGCTCTTTTTTATCTTTCAACTCCACTTCACTTGCGGCTCCAAGTTCAATTACTCCAACTCCGCCTGTCAATTTGGCCAAACGTTCTTGGAGTTTTTCGCGATCAAACTCAGATGTGGTGTTGGTGAGTTGAGCCTTGATCTGACTGACACGTTTTTTGATCTCAGTCTTGTCACCGGCGCCACCGATAATTTGTGTGGTGTCTTTGTCAGACTTGACCAAATCGGCGCGTCCACAATCAACCTGGATGTCAACGTTTTCAAGAGTTTTTCCAATCTCCTCTGAAATAACGCTTCCGCCAGTTAAGGTGGCAATATCTTGAAGCATTTCTTTTCGTCGATCACCAAAGCCTGGGGCTTTGACGACAAGCGCTTGAAATGTGCCGCGCAGATTGTTAACAACCAAGGTGGCGAGAGCTTCGCCGTCAACATCATCAGCAATGATGACGATGTTTTTGGTTACTTTGACGACGTTTTCTAAAAACGGCAAGAGATCGGCAATCGCGCTGATTTTTTTGTCCGTAATAAGAATGTAGGGGTTTGGGATTTCAGCAATCATCTTCTCTCGATCAGTTGAGAAGTATGACGATGCATATCCGCGATCAAACTCCATACCTTCTTTGTGTTTGACGGTTGTCTCAAGGGACTTGCCCTCTTCAATTGTCACAACGCCGTCTTTTCCTCCAACCTTTCGCAAAGCATCAGCAATATGCTCACCAAGCACAGCATTTCCAGCTGAAATGGTGGCAACGTTTGCCGCGTCATCAATACCAATTTGCTTCGCGCTTTTTTTCAAAGCTTCAACAATATGAGTGCTTGCGGTCATGATACCATTGCTCATCATCATTGCGTTTGCTCCAGAATTAATCATCTTGATTCCTTCTTGGACAATTGCTCGTGTGAGGACGGTGGCCGTGGTTGTTCCGTCACCTGCAACATCGGCTGTTTTTGAAGCTGCCTCTTTGACAAGCTGTGCTCCCATATTTTCAAATGGATCCTCAAGTTCAATCTCACGTGCGACAGATACTCCGTCGTGCAAGACAGCGGGCGCTCCCCATTTCTTATCAAGCGCGACGTTTCGCCCTTTTGGTCCAAGCGTGGTGGCCACTGCATCTGCTAATTTGTTTACTCCGCTCATGAGCTTTGCTCGAGCTTCTGGTCCGTATATGATTTGTTTTGCTGACATAAGTTAATTAAAGAATTTGTAAGTGTGTAATGCGCACTATAAAACGTGCGTCATTACTGATTTGGTATTATTGAACGATTGCCATGATGTCTGATTGTTTAATAAGCATCATCTCATCGCGGCCGATCTTGATCTCTTCGCTGCCCCATTTTTTGTAAAGCACACGGTCTCCTACTTTGACATCCATCGGCATGCGTTTTTCACCATCTTCATCATAGCTGCCGGGTCCAACTGCCATAACTTCTCCCATTTGAGGTTTCTCTTTGGCGGCAGATGGTAATATAATGCCTGAGGCGGTGGTTTCTTCGGCTTGGGCTGGTGCAACTAATACATAATCATGAAGGGGTTTGATCGTGGAATTGGTTTTTCCCATAGATATTTTTTGAAATAACTTTTAAACTGATAAAAGATCTACTCTTTGAGTAACTATCAGTAGTATTTTATAACGTATTTCACACATTTTGTCAAGCAAACACCGAGACTGCTAACACTTTGGGCACATGTGAAGATATGCGAATGTGAAAATATGTAAATAACGATGACAATTTGAATACGAAGAATATATCTTATGGGAGCATTCACACCAATGAATTTAAAAGATGGAAACAGTGAAGTTCAACTGCTGCACACCAAGCTTGAAGCATCCAAGCTTCCGGCTGACTTGAAGGAAAAAGCGTTGCACCAGATTGAACGTATCGAACTTACGCTTCAATATGGCGGCAATTTTTCACAGCTTGATATCACGGACAAATATATAGATTGGATCACCAACTTGCCATGGGAGACAATGTCACAAGACACGCTCGATGTCGCAAAGGCCAAGGCAGTGCTTGATGCCAATCACCATGCGTTGGAAAAGATTAAGGCACGCGTGCTGGAGTACTTGTCCGTGTTGATCATGCAAAAGAAATTTCAAGGTCAGCACGCGCCATTTCATGCGCCAATTCTCTTTTTTGTTGGCTTGGCGGGTACGGGTAAAACTACTTTTGCTAAGTCTATTGCTGAGGCCTTGGGGCGAAAGTTTATCCGCATTCCATTTGGAGGTTTGTCGTCTGCCTTGGATTTGCGCGGCCAGTCAAAAACAACGCCACAGGCAGAACCCGGACAAGTCATTCGCAATCTGCGCTTGGCTGGCACTCGCAATCCCGTCATTCTCCTTGACGAGCTTGATCGTGTGACTCCAGAAGCGCGCTCGGCTGTCATGGGTGTGTTGATTGAGCTGCTGGATCCTGGGCAAAACAAATCATATACGGACTATTTTATCGACTATCCATTTGATTTGTCCCAAGCTCTGTTTGTGGCAACAGCCAATAATACGCGCGATATTTCAACCGCGGTACTTGATCGCCTAGAGGTCATCCAGATGCCAAGCTATACCGATGCCGAAAAGATCACGATCGCCAAAGAGTATGTGTTGCCTAAGGCCCTCAAGAACGCAGGGCTCCCCGCAGATGCCGTGACAGTTGATGATGCCACATGGTCCAAACTGACGCGTCCCTTGGGCTTTGACGCCGGTATTCGTACCCTAGAGCGAACCATAGACGGCGTGATACGCAAGGCTGCCTTAAAGATCGTCAGTGGCCAGGGAATGAAGTTTGTCGTAAACGATCAGAATGTGCGCGAATTTGTCGAAGGCGGCGTAATGGGGTAAGAGCACCTATTCCTTATATTTCTTCTGAATGAGGTCGATCTTTCCATCTTCAACGGTCACGTAGCTTATATATCCATACTTATTGAATCCGCTATTGATGTATCGTGCGTTGTGGTCGACTTCACCGTAGTGTGTGTGTCCCATCACAAGATAGGTGTGCTCATCCATCTGTGAAATGATCTCCCCTTTTTTTACTTTTTCATTCATCGGTCGGTATGCGTGGTGCGTGAAACCATGTCCAAATATGCGAAGCGCCAGCTCCTCAACGCTTTGTAATATCTTGATAATCCATCCTGGCAACATAAGCCCGATTCTTGAATCGAGCATGGGATATACTCGGTCACCGTGTTCGACTATAAAGGTAAAATCACCGCTCTTAAACTCATATTGTGAAGCAGTTTTTTCACAAAACAAGTTCACCCGTTCATCTGATAGTTTTTTTAGATCATGATTTCCAAAGAGGTAGATTGCTTTTTTTGCCAAAAGAGCGGGGAAGAGTTTTTTGCTCCATTGGGAAGCTACAAGCTCATCAAATGAGCAAAGATATCCTTCCCAAAAATCTCCATTGATGATGACACGATCAGCATCACGTATGGCCTCAAGCAATAGTCGACACTTGTCCGGCTCAAATTGCGGCGTAAGGTGAGTGTCTGAGAATATGAGGTATTTCACGGTTTGAGAGAATTACGGATTATGAATTAACGCATTGCGGATTAACGAATTGCGAAACCGGGTGCGTCAGTTGATAAAGTCTGCACAGCCAACGATCCACAAAAGCCAATACGTTGAGTGATTATTCCAATCACACGAGCGTATTTTGGCTTATTTGGCGTTTTGCAAAGCGGCGACAATATTGTTTGGCACTTCTTCGTAATGTGATGGCTCCATGTATGGAATGCCGCGTCCCTCTGTCAGAGATCGAAGCGTGGTGACATATCCGGAAAGCTCAGCAAGCGGCACATAGGCACGAATGATAGTGACTTTATTTTTCTTCTCGCTACCTAAGATCTTACCGCGTTTACTTGATACATCGCCAATTACGGTACCCATAAATTCATCAGGAACGGTAATTTCCATTTTCATGATTGGCTCCAAGAGTACAAGTCCTGCTTTTTTCGCACCATCTTGCAAAGCCATTGAGCCTGCAATCTTAAATGCGATATCTGAGGAATCTACGTCATGGTAACTACCATCATACAGCTCGACTTTGAGGTCGGTCATTGGGTAGCCTAGGAGTACGCCCTTTTCCAACGCTTCAATGACACCTTTTTCAACAGATGGAATGAATTCGTTTGGAATGGCTGCACCTTTAATGGCGTTTACAAACTGGAATCCTTCACCGCGACCAAGAGGATAGAGTCGGATCAAACAATGACCATACTGACCGCGGCCTCCTGATTGCTTAATATACTTTGCCTCAGCTTGTCCAGGACCACCGATTGTTTCACGATATGCAACCATTGGTTTACCTACATTTGCGTCCATGCCCATTTCTCGCTTCATGCGGTCGACCAAAATCTCCAAATGGAGTTCTCCCATACCAGACATGATAGTTTGGCCGGTGTCATGGTCCATTTTCACACGGAACGTTGGATCTTCTTCAGCCAAGCGCTGAAGTGCAAATCCAAGCTTTTCTTGATCAGCTTTTGTCTTTGGTTCAATAGCCAGGGAAATAACTGGTTCTGCAAAAGTGATTTGTTCAAGCAAAATTGGCTCGTCTTGGCGGGTGAGTGTGTCACCAGTTGCCACTTCTTTTGGTCCAACAAG
>CAYUJW010000022.1:16869-18068 GCA_964445135.1 uncultured Gammaproteobacteria bacterium | reverse complement strand
TCTTGGGCAACATGTGGATTAAACATATTAATGTGTTGTGTGTAGATATGCGTTGCGTGATCAGCCATCGGACTATCAAGATAGATCGGGGTTGCAGCAGCAATGCGTCCGTCTCGTTTCATATGCATAATCATATGGAGCAATTCTTGTGTTCGCTCCAGAGCAAATGATGGAATAAGAAGTGTGGCATTGGTCTGCTCAATGGTGTTAATCTCCCGCTGCAATATCGCAACTGGATCTTCCTTGGGATGGAGCCTGTCGCCGTATGTTGATTCCATCACAACAACGTCTGCTGATTCCAAATATTCCAGATTGTGAAGAAGTTCTTCAGGACTATTGCCCAAGTCGCCACTAAAGATGATTTTTCGCGTTTGTGTATTACTTGCCAAATCCTCAATCTCCAAAGAAGCAGCTCCCATCAAGTGCCCAGCATCGCGAAATGTTACGCGAAAATCCGCAATCGTAAACGGCTGACGGTACGAGGTGGTTTTAAAATATCCCACCATTTTTTGAGCTTGCGCTTTATCAAAGAGTATCGGTTTGCGGTCTTGTGTTGCGATGCGCGCAGTATCTAACAATGAGAGTTCGGCAAGATCGCGCGTTGGGGCAGTCATCCAAATTGGAGCATTAAACCCGCCCTGCAAAAGAATGGGGAGTCTACCGCAATGATCCAAATGAGCATGTGTCAACAATCCACCTGAAAGTTTGGAGGCATCGTAATTATATGGCTTGTAATTGAGCTCATCTATTTCAGGCAGTCCCTGAAACATTCCAAGATCAATAACAATCGATTGTCCGCTACCTGATGTGAGAATATATGAGGAGCCGGTGACTGTGCCTGCTGCGCCAAGAAAGGTAATCTTCATAAGATATCCTCTCAATCTACACTATTTTATGGCGGAAAACCAATGTAAGAAACAGCTAAGATTCGCGGGTGGTAGTCGTGAGAAATGGGCGAATCAACTCGGCCGCAAGTGGCACATAAAAGCCTTGCGCCATCTCTAATTCGTCACCATGAAATCGCACGTGTTGAATTTGTTGCGTATCTGGCGATTTTTCAAATGCCTGAAACACTGCTTCATGGGGATGAGGTACTTCGGGACATATTGGCGCTGTGAGGCTTGCTTGCGCATTCCACTGATCACTTATGCGACGCGTGATGTGCACTTCTCCCCCTGCTGCCTGCAATCGCCATGTGT
>CAYUJW010000022.1:14500-16769 GCA_964445135.1 uncultured Gammaproteobacteria bacterium | reverse complement strand
GCATGCAAATAGAATGTGAGGAATAAAAAATCAATCACAACGCGCACCAAAGTGAAGCTTGTTTGGCCTATTATAACAGACTAAATTTCAAAATTTGCTTATCCCTTCCAAGGAGACATGAGTTGGAAGTAGTTTCCCTCAGGATCTGCAAACGTTGCGATCATCATGTTTTCGCCTGCATCATAGGGCTCTTTCACGACAGTTGCGCCCGCTTGCTTGATACGCTCAAATTCGCCAGCAACATCGCTCGTTTCAAGGTTGTACATGACGCGAAATGGTTCTTTCGCCGCGTCTTTTGCCTCAGAATGGGTGCCGAGTGAGAAAAAGGCGCTCCCCACTTGCCATCCCGACCAATCACCTTCAGTCATATCTGGCGCCTTTGCAAAGACTTTTTCATAAAATGCTGACATCGTTTTTGCGTCGGCTACGGCCAACATGATTGAATTGAGGTTTAACATACCTGTATGTATACAATAATTTGCGCCAAATGACCACTGAAGTTACCTATTCCAAAGCTTATGATGGAACGATGTATTGTTTTGTTTTACTGCGGATCATGTAGTCAAGTAGTGTTGTCAGTTTGATACTCGCTCCACAAACCACGCTATCTGCTCCACCGTAGTAAATATAGAGATCGCCTGATTTTCGAAGTACCCAACCACAAGGAAACACCACATTCCCCACATATCCCACCGTTTCAAATGATGACTGCGGCTCAAGAATTGGATATGGAGTGCGCGCAATGAGCCGCTCTGGCGACTGTAAGTCAAATAGCATCGCTCCAACACGATACTGACGATCTAATCGGCTAATACCATGATACAGCGCAAGCCACCCATGCTCTGTTCGGATTGGTGGGGTATTTATACCAATTTTAACTTCGTCCCAATATTTGTTGCGTGGAAATGCGACGGGGTTGTCGGTTATGAATTGTTTTGTTTTAAAAGTAATGTCACTTACGCGATCAATTGAAACGTTTGGCTCAATGCGATGAAATAAGACATATGATCCATTTACTTTTTCAGGAAACAACACCCCATCCTTATTCGCCTCTTGCGGTCGAGTTATAACAATTGGTGTTGCCCACTTGTCAAAGTGGCGTGCTAAAAAGTCTTCTGTTGAAATGCTCGTTAGGGCAACGCGGGGCACCTGTCCGTCATATGCCGTATATAACATATATATTATGCCGTCAATCACCGTGACGCGCGGATCTTCACAACCCCATCCGGTCCCTGAGGTAACGGGAAGCTCAAAGCTTTCGCGCCCCACATAAATTGGCTCAGGTAAACGCTCATCAATAAACAGTCCGTCGTGACTGATGGCAAGCCCAATTCGCGATCCTTTATCTGATGACTGCGCTCGATAGAGAATGTAGGTGCATCCCTCAAGTTCAACGACCGCTGGATTAAGAACACCGACATCTTCCCATTTGTGCGTGGGAACTGGGCACAGCAAGGGATTGTGTGTAAATTTTTCACATTTGATCGTGGTTGGAGTGCTCGTCTCACATTGCTCAAGCAGGCTATTTAACGTGGCTGACGCCGCACAAATACAGGTGTCTGCTCCACCATAATAGACGGTCACTTCCTCATGTTCACTCATCCATGCGCTTTCGGGAAACACAATGTTTTTTACAATTCCCTCACGCTCATAGGGCTCCTCAGGCGTCAAAAGTGGAGTGGAAATTCGCCCGACTATTTCCCATGGCTTTTTTAAATCAAGCAAAACCGCCTCAATACGAAATTCATGGGGAAGGTTGGGATTAAAATAATGTTTGATATATGAATAAAACATGAGCCACCCATGATCGGTCTTAATTGGCGTGGCGCCAATTTCCATCCCATCAGTATTCATGCGCTTAATATCAATAACATGCTCGTCAAGATGCTCGTACCAATTGTTCCAAAACGACTCATCCCACAATGACTCCAGGCTTGGAAGCAATGCATACGCCATGTAGGACGGTGGGCGATCGGTGTTGACCGACAAGAACACCAAATATTTTCCATTTACTTTTTCAGGAAATAACGTCATTGCCTTGGCATTAAAGGGTGTCACCAAATGCCGCTCATCTATGGTTTTTAGATCTTTTGAAATGGCCACTGCGCAACGAATCCCTTGATAGTTTGGCGGATAATTACCAAGTGCGGTATAAAAAATGTAATATTTCCCTTCAATGAACGTGACGCGCGGATCTTCCTGCCCATATTGCTCCCATGTCTGCTCAGGCGCCATAAACGGTGTTCGATCGGTAAAGCGCTTCCCATCA
>CAYUJW010000022.1:0-14400 GCA_964445135.1 uncultured Gammaproteobacteria bacterium | reverse complement strand
GGCTTAAACCCATTCATTTCATAGTTTTCAGTTGGCTCAAGAATCGGATGATTACTACGATACAACACATGGGTTGGATCATTCAAGTCCAAGAGCATTGCGCCAATGTGGTATTTGCTATCATCTCGATCATCTACTCCATAATATATGAGCAGCCACCCATGTTCTGTGCGAATAGGAGGCGCACCTACTCCGATTTTTCGACTATCCCACATGTGGGGACGAATGGGTATTTCATATTCGCCTTTGAGAAAGTGCGTCTTTCCATCAAAGTTTAGATCGTCAACATAATCGATAAGAATATTTGGGAATACTCGGTGGAAAACCACATATTTTCCGTTCACTTTTTCAGGAAGAATACAGCCACTTTTATCGATGATTCCGGGGCGCGAGATAAGAACAGGCTTTGTCCAATTCCAGCGCTTTGCAAGAAAATCTTCAATACAAATTGAGGTCATTGCCAAGCGCGGAGGCGACCAACCATCAAATGCTACATATACCATATACACTCGCCCATCAATCACGCTGATGCGAGGGTCTTCGCACCCGCCATATCCACCGCCAGACACCAAACTCTCATCAACTCGTCCCGTGGTGTTTTCTTCAAAATGGGCAGCTGGCGAATACACGGGACTATCGTATCGATCTTCAATGATGAGACCGTCACGTGAAGTCGCATAGCCAATTGTCGAGATGTAGTCATACCCTTGTGCCCGATACAAAATATGGACTCTCCCATCAATCACGCATGCTGCTGGATTAAACGTGGTAAATGTTTCCCATTCATTTGTGTCATGGGGACTAATAAGCGGGTTATCCATATGGCGGGCAAGCTGATACTCTGGCGCAAACAATTTTCCGCGTGAAAAATGAAGGCCAGATAGCACCACGGCGTAGGTGATGCGACCATCTACATGCCAGTACGACACGATCTTGTCATCTACTTGAGCTGCCCCAAGCGCCACAACATCGAGCCCCGCCCACTCTTCTTGGCTATTCCAAACCATCTCGTCCAAGCGCCACAATAGTCGAGCAGGATTATGTGAATCAAAGGCTGCAAAATACGCTTCATATACCGATTTACCGTCAACAATTCGTTTTTCGTAATACAAAAGAACGATAGAATTCTCATATTGCCAAGCGCCCCCGACCTCCATGGGGCGAGCGGATGTTCGTAAGTTTAGATTCTTTGTGCTTGGAATCCAATGGTGTCCATCAAGCGATCGAGCCATGCTGATATCGCGCTGCCCAAAGTACATGACGCTACTGTGCACATCTTCATCAACCGCAACGACGGCTGAACATGGCAGCTGGATAACACTCATTGGAACCATCGATTCAGTTGGTACAAAATCAAACCCGTTCTTGCTCTCCATTATCAACTGTTTGGCGGAGAGGGAGGGTCGTTTCATGAGCATGAGCAGATGACCATTATGCTCAATCACACGTCGAGGAATTGCTTTTCCTGCCGGAATCTTGGCGGGCGGCCGAGTGAGGGTGCGCAGCTTATTTTTAAATGCGTGAAGTAGTGTTTTCATGTAGTATTTGCCTCCTGAGGTAGTACAATTCAAGCTTACTAATTTTCCACCCAAATCACAAGGTAAGCGTGCGTTGCTTGCGCCTAACTTAGAAGTGCCACACCAATGAGAGCAAAAAGAATCCCCACACCTTCTCGCGCACCAATTGTCTCGCCAAAAAAATACAAGCCACTTGCGGTAAGTGCAATGACGTAAAGTGCGGTTTGGATTATACTGACAGTTGAAAGTTGAACTTGGTTTACAAATACATAGGTATATGCCACAACTTGTACCAAATAGAGAGCAACAACCAGAAACATGAGTCGGTGTCGAATTGCCGCTTGCATGCCACTTGCATCAAGGGAGATTTTTTTAAGAAGCACATCGGCTATGACAATTGCCACCACTCCAACGGCGATAATACCAATCTCAATTATTTTGTTCATGAAGCTTTTAATACTACCCTATTTATCACATAATTAACCCTTATTCCTTGCGCGAAACCTAAGAAGCTGGCGACTCTTTTGCATATTCACGGGAAAGAAGATGGTAATGTTTGGAGTATCGCGCAATGATTGTTGCAATAAGTCCGATTATTCCAGCCAATGTAAACACCAATGCAATGGCGCGATCTGGCCCCGTTCCAAACCATCCGCCGATTGAATCGACACCGCCACCAGTTGTCATATAAGGAATGAAGATGAATTGGGTGATTGGCCCGATCGCAAATGCAGTAATGGGAGACGCTGCTTGTTCAACGCTTTGCGCAAACCCAAAGACTCTCCCCTGTCGCTCTTGCGGCACGAGCTTTTGAATAACCGTCTGCTCAGATGCTTCAATATACGGCACGACGCTTAGGTACACAAACATGCCTCCAACCAGCAGATATATCGAGGGATAAATCGTAAAAAACGAACAAATACCCCAAATAACAAAGTTTGCCATAAACATGGAGTGAAGCGGATTTTTTCCCAAGCCCCACTTCGCAATAACCAGTCCACCGATGATAAATGCGATACTCAAAAATCCCCACATCAATCCCCATGTTTCAACGCTCACCAATGATAATCCGTATGCATCCATAAGTGACATAAATACTCCTCCTAAGAAGTTGTTGAAGGTGGTAAACAAAATCAACGCGAGCATACCAGGAATGCCGTGCACCACTTTGAGGGTTCCGAGAATATCAACTTTCTTTGGTGCGTCAGCCAAGTGAATGATGATTTTTTCGGGTATCGTAATGGTCAAAAGGTGCAGGAGGATCGCAACCGACATAATCATCGCGCCCAACAACACCTCATACATACCAGAGCGTCCAACCAGAAATCCGCTGATGACTGAAGTCACCATAAACCCTATCCCGCCAACCATTCCGTTGAGACCATTGGCACGATCGTGCCGTTCAACAGGTACCAGTGCCGTAACTAATGTGGGTATAACTATCCCTCGGATGTTTCCCGCAATTACTCCAAAAAGCAGCACAATAACAACGAGCCACAGTCGCAGGCTTTCCACGTGTACGAAAGCCTCAGGCGCGGCAGTTACATACAGCGCAAACCCGACCACATAGGCTACAAATGAAAATACGCTAGACCAGATGAGAACCTCTTTTTTCTTATGATGATCGACCAAACTGCCAAACCAAAATCCTGAAAATGCAGAAATCACTAAATAAACACCGGAAATAAGCGAGGTGGCAAATACCGAGCGCGTTTGTAAAAACACAAAAAATGTAACCGCAAACCAAACGGTATAGTTAACAATTGAAGCAAGTGCCGAGTTGGCCAGGATGCGGTAAAATAATTGCATAGTTAAAAATATGGGTTAAGAGTCAGTATACATGAGGCGCGCGCCCTGAAGATTTGAGAATATACCGATGCTCAAAATTTATATTCTATGAAACCATCAAAAACATCAATCCACAACAGGCGGCGCTACGCGCTGTTGTCTCAAGAAAAAAAGATTATTCAGAACACGATAGCTAAGCCGCCTGTTGTGCGCCGACGAAGCAAACTTATCTTTGCATATATCCCGTTTGCCACCCTGTCATTTTCGATGTTTGCCTGGCTTGCGTACACTCAACCGCACTCTCTGCTTGATGTATATTTGACAAGCACCATTCAACAGTATGATTCTGATTGGGTGGCGTATCTTATGCAGGCCGTAAGCAGTGTTGGGAGGTCGCCACAGTTTATTGTAATTGTCATGATCATCACTTCATTGCTCATCTATCTCCGTCTGCGATGGGAAGCATTGGTGAGTTTTTGTACCATCGTTGTGGCCTATTTCTTAAGCGTCGGAATCAAGCTTGCAATTGCCAGGCCTCGCCCAAATAGTGTCGAAATTGAAACCTATATTTACAACGACTCGCACAGCTTCCCAAGCGGACATGTATTGACCTATACCGTATATTTTGGTTTCTTGTGGTTTTTGACATTTGTCATGATGAAAAAAGGCAATCTTCGACGCTTCTTGCTGTTTTTATGGGCTGGGCTCGTTTTGCTCGTTGGTCCTTCGCGAATTTATCTGGGGGAACACTGGACAAGCGATGTAGTCGGCGCATACTTTTTGGGAAGCCTCATATTGATACTTACCCTCACAGTCTATCGAAAAATGGCGTCTCGTTCGTAACTGAACCCGGGCAATTACAGCAACGCCACCGTATGAAAATCAAAGTAACGATGCTTGGCGCCGGAATTAAATCGGGCAAGTGTATCAGTCTTCAATTTTCCTAAATCTAAACCAATCTATCGTTTTATTTAATCCGACAGAAAATGGAGTTGTTGACATCCAACCAAGCTCGTTTTTTGCCTTCTCAATGTCTGGCCTCCTTTGCTTTGGGTCATGTATGTGAGGTAGTGGCTGGTAAACAAGTTTGCTTCCGCTATCGACTATTTCGACAATTCGTTGTGCTATATCATTAATTGTATACTCATCGGGGTTCCCAATATTTACAGGTTCAATAACTTTGCTTTTTGCCAACCTTAGAATACCTTCCACAAGATCTGTAATGTACTGAGGACTTCGCGTTTGAGTGCCATCGCCAAAAATAGTTAAATCGTCTCCGCGAAGCGCTTGCTTAATAAACATAGGGATTGCTCGCGAGTCATTTGGATGCATTCCCACTCCATATGTGTTAAATATGCGAACAATTCTAGTTGGTAGACCATATTCTCTATGGAAAGTCATTGTCATAGACTCTCCGAATCGCTTACCTTCATCATAAATCGACCTGATTCCGGTTGTATTGACATTCCCATTATAAGACTCATTCTGAGGAGTAATTTCCGCATCGCCATACACCTCACTTGATGAAGAAAAAATAAACATTGCCTCTTTTGCCCGCGCCAGGTCAAGCAGATTGTATATGCCTGCACAGTTCGCCTCAAGTATCTGCATCTTAAACCTGTCAAAGTCTGCTGGACTTGCCGGACAAGCAAAATCATACACCGCCTCGATTTCTCCAGATATGTTTATTGGATCTTTTATATCTTGCTCAATGAATCGAAATTCGGGAAACTGGGACAGACTATCAACGTTGGATTCGCTGCCAGTAATAAAGTTGTCCACTCCCACTACGTTGTATCCCTCTTGCTCAATCAGAGCTCTTGTTATATTTGATCCAATAAATCCCGCTGCTCCCGCAACAACGACAGTTCTTTCGTGACTCATAGTTTATTTAAATTTTATAATGCTTTCTATTTCAACTATCATTTGGCGCCTATATTTATAAATAAATTCTTCTGTTATTCTTGTGCCTTCATTACATCGCTTTTCTTTTGGATATGCCCAAATTGGGCGCGCAGGATCTGGATCATTATTGTATCTAGGATACAAGTGCCAATGGAGATGTGCCTCTGCGTTGCCCAGCAATTCATAATTCATTTTGACAGGATGAAATACACGAGCGACCGCCTCAGCGACGACTGTCATTTCCCATAAGAATTGCTTCCTTCTTGGTTTCTGCAAATTATATAGCTCTGTCTCATGGTCTTTGCTGAGAGCAAGCGTGTATCCTGGATAGAATTGGTAATCTCCGAATACCACGTAGCACGTTTTTAGCTCTGTGATAAAGCTACTGTTCTTATGGGCACGTATTAAGTCGATTCTGTCACAAATCATGCATTGACTATGCTTATTATTTTTCATTTTTTCACTCCTCCAAAATGCTGTCGCCAGTACTTTAGGTCCTGCCGGTCTTCAATGTGTAGATAATCTCCGCTGTAAATGTTTGGAGCAAATATGTCGCCAGCTAAATTTAAAATGTGAATAATATCAATTATATCATTTGCCAAATGAGAGTATTTTTCAAATCTTTCGTTCAGTATGTATGCTCCCACATTTCTGTGTTGTGCTTTTTCAGAATCGTTTTTCTCTGCAATTGTTAAATTACTAGATAATCTTATGGGCCTATGTGTCTTCGCAACGTCAACCTTTTCAGTTATATTTATCACCCCAATTGCTTCATGATTACGTGCCAATACTTCCAAACTTTGTCTAATCAAATCTGAAGAGTAAAAAATATTTGCTTCAGTAACAAAGTTCCATTCTTGGCGCCATGGATATGAACGCTCGAGCGACTTTGCGCTTCCGCTACCGGGGGCATTGTCAAAGAGAAGATCTACAGAGGGAAGTTCTTCTGACACGAAGGTATTGAAATCTTCATATACATCTGAACTTATTATACATATTGACTCTTCCTGAAATACATCAAGCAAGGTTTCCATAGTGTAAGAAAAAGCAGGTCTCCCTTCAACAAAGGACATTAATTTGCTATTACGACCATCAAAGCGAGTCTGCAATCCTGCGGCAAGTACATATACTCCCATGTCAGCTTCCTTTAACATACTTCGTTAAGTATTGTTAAATAACCGCTCGGTGAAAGGGTGGTTTGAGGAACTAATGAGTATTTATCAATAGAGTCAATTACGAAGTCTACGTCACATGACCTGCTCAGGTTTAATAGTTTTATTGCGCTAGGTGAGTTTCTAATATGTGTTTCTATGTTTGTGGAATACGTCTTTATTATGTCCATAGTTTCATTGTCAACATCACACTCTGCCGAATCTAAGAAATACTTTGATACAAGAGCACATCCGACTTTATCTTCAGGCCTAAACTCACCTCTCGATCCTGCACCGATAATTGCCCAGCTTCCACCGATCTGCTTCATCTTCTGTGCAACTGAAAATGAATTTAAAGTTGATGCAATCAGGACGTTTTGAGCACGAGAGCATGCCGTGAGTAATCTTGTACCTGTGGATGTGGTTATTGCAACTTTTCTATTCGCTAATTTTGCAGATTTTATATCGAACGGTGAGTTGGTGTAATTGAAGCCATCAATCTTTTCAGCGTGACGCTCTCCTATTAAAATCGCATTATTTTTTGCTCCATATTCTCTCGCTTCATCTATCTCACTGCAAGGAATAACTTCAGCCGCCCCACATGCTAAGGCTACAATAATTGTCGATGTCGCTCTCAGCACATCTACAGCAACAATGCTTCTCCCCTCATCAATATGGTGGGCAGCGCAGTTTGGGTCAAAATCTATAGTAATATTCATATTATTTCACCTTGTATGTGCTCGCGTGCAGTCTCCTTCTGATGGTTTCTACGCGCGGAATTTCATCGAACATAATATTTCCCATGTTTACGTCGGATCCAAGTCTATTAACTAAATAGATCTGATTTGAGCGCAGCGGTGCTTCAAAAATTATGTTCTCAAGTGGAAATTCGCTTTGAATTGCAGATATAAGATCTTCGTTTTTGCTTTCTTCGCTCTTGTATACAGAGTATCCATATCCCTGCTCTCTCGCTTCCAAGACTACATAATCTGCCCCAGTCATAAATGCTGTCCGTATTTGATACATTCTTTCCTTCACGGATAGTGCCGCGTCCTTTTTCTCATCCTTGAATCCAATCTCGACAATAACACTAAGCTTATGATTCTTCGCACATTTGATTAAATCTGGGATTGCATCAAAATTTACACAAAAGCCTGAAGCCAGCTCCAATGAATCGAGTTCATTTGAGACAATGAAGTCGATGAATTCATCCCACAATCCATTTGTATACGCAATTTCAAACAATGTTCCGCCTAGGCAGACGGGTATTCGCATTTTTTTTGCCAGATTTATTTTTTTCTGCAGTTCAAGGTCTGAAAAGAGTGCCCATGTAGTCCATCCCAACTTTATTAATTGTATGTAACTCCCGAAGCTGAGTAGATAGCTTTTATATATGTCTAAAGGCATACCTTTGTCTAAAACGCTATTTATACCACTGTGCGTCGAACCAACTGTATGCAAGAAGTTATTTTTAAAATTTTTGCGGTTCATAGTAGTTAATTATGTAATGCCTTCTGTATAGCTCGCTGAGCTAGAATTTCTAATGGATCAATAAAAAGTCGGTTTTTCTTAAAATTTTGAATTAATGAAAGCTCAGTGCATCCCAACACAACTAGCTGTGCACCTTGCCTCATAAGAAGTTTCGCTATTTTATGCACATCCTTGACTAGATTTGCAGATATATTTTTTGATTTAATACTGTAAATGCAACTCATGACTATCTTCTGATTTTCAACACTTGGCTTAATAACCGTATATTCTGGCGAAAGATATTCTTCATACAACCTCACATTATTTGTTCCGGTTGTCGCCAATAAGCCGACAGTCTTGAAAGTTGGATATTGCTTTTGAAGAAATATTTTCAGTTCAAAAATCATATCGATAAAATCTATCCCCTCACCTTGTGCGATTTTAGGAAGAAATTTATGTGCTGTATTGCACGGCACAATCAATAGATCCGCTCCCGCTTTGCGCAAGTAACGGATATCGCGACGCATACGATTTGTTGGATCCTTTCCCCTGCCAATTAGCGCATTGGTTCTGTCTGGTATTTCTGGGTCACAGTATATAATTGTCTTTATGTGCTCTTGGTCGCTCTTTGCGGGAGTCAACCGAACTATATGTTGATACAATGCAATCGTAGCTGCGGGACCCATTCCGCCCAGTATGCCAATTGTTTTTTTTCTTCATAATTGTAGGTTCGTAAATCTTTTTTATTAACCTCTGTGTCATTTTTACACTCTAATACAGAGGAATGGAATGACAAATTGTCATGATTCGTGACAAGAGTCGATCGGACTTGAAATTTCTGTGGAGAAGATTGTATTTTGGCGCGTTTATAGCGCCTTTGTTTATTTAATTTACACAGCGATCGCCTTGAAAATATAAAGTTCATGAGGTGCAGCACGCGAATTCAATTCGCTCAAACTGCTCAGTATGCAAACAGATACCTTCTGAACACATATATCACAGAGCGAAATGCAGGCTTTGTAACAATGCCAGGGTATTTGAGGCGATATATGATATGATTGGGCATATGGTATATAAACAAGACAATCGTGGCGGATATGATAATCGTGGTGGACAAGGCGGCTCAGGTGGAGGTCGCAATTACTCTTCTCGTGGAGGCTATGGCAATGACCAGGGCGCAGAGCGACAAATGTTTAGCACACGCTGTGCAAACTGTGATCGCGACTGCGAAGTGCCTTTTAAACCAAATGGTAGCAAACCTGTGTATTGTAATGAGTGCTTTAAAACGATGGGACAATCTGAAAATCGTTCTGATGATCGTGGAGCACGACGCCCATATGGAAACGATCGCAATGATCGTGGATCATCGCAAGGCTCATATCATGAACAGTTTTCCGCACTAAACACAAAGCTTGACAAGATTCTTCAACTCTTATCACCAGATGCCGCTCCAAAACAACCAAAAGCCCCAAAAGCCGCGGTTGAGCGAGTAGCTCCATCTGTCGCCCCAGCATTAGCTGAGCCAGCTATGGAAGATGTGATGCCACCGGTTGCGGCTGAAGAAGCGGCGCCAGAAGCAATGGATGTCGCAGTCGAGAATGTGGCGCCAGTTGAGAACCCAGGCTCTGTCGAAGAGATGGTAGCTCCCAAAGTCTCAACTGATCTTCAGTAAACGCCAAGCGACTCGCACCTGCTATGTTTTTATTACACAAGAGCTATTGGAATGTAGCGGATAGTCCCAGGATGGGTCGTGGCGTATTTGCAAAGCGACCAATCACACAAGGAACTATCATCGGCGACTACTTAGGAACCATCATCAAAACAGAAGAATACGATCTGGAAAGCGACAAGCTCGGATTGTACCTTATGTATTTGAATGATGAAACCTCCGTCTACCCCGATCTAACACGCCCAGGCATTCATCTGCTCAATCACTCATGCGCACCCAATTGTTGGATGTATGTGTATGAGTCTCACACGTTGTTTTTTGCCATCGCAGATATTGCAGTTGGCGAGGAGTTGACGATATCGTACCTCTTGAGTCCTCGTGAAGATGGGTGCACAAATTGTACCCATCAGTGCTACTGCCAAAGTGCCAATTGCTCAGGAACCATGCATTTGTCAAAAGCCAAGTACGCGCTGTGGCAGCGGTTTCAAAATGCAAAAAAGAAGAATCAAAAACCACTAAAAGTGACAATCGGAGAACAGCTTTTGCCACTTAATAGCTATCCCCTTCGTCTGGACGTAGATCCCATCTATCAAAGAATTATGGGCCACTTTCGTTGAATGATGAGATGGTTGTATTTCTACACTTCTACGTCAATCAGTCAGATTTAACCATTCACATCAAGGTCGGTATTTACTAAAGTTCATGTACCCTGACACATATTCAACGATTACTGCATGAGCAATTGGGAAGCGCGGCGGGATTCTTCAGATGTTGTCGCCCGGCGTGGTGTCTGGATAGGACGCATATCTGAATCGATAAGCACCGTTGTCGGGTATCCCAAGGCGGGTGTATCCAACACCAGCGTTGCCACCGTTGTATTGAGAGGAATAATAGGAAGATGAAAAAGTCCATCCTTTATGGTGTGTATGTTGCCGGCCGGTATATTTCTTTGCTCCATGGGCACCGCATCGTAACAGGTCCCATCTGTCACCAAAGCATCAGATCCATCTGGTAGGTAATCTAATCTAAACCCTCGCAATTTCCTAGTCTGAGCACGGTGCCCTTCATCGATCATTACCGCGCCATTTTCAACTGAGTATATGGTGTCAGTGTAGGTGCCGGCCAATACGAGAGAGGACAATTGCCATGCGTGATTGTGAATATGTGGCCCAACTGGACTTGATATACGCTGACCTTCGGGCCAAATATGTAGTCGAAGTGATTCGCCATCTTCATTTACACCCAAGTGATACACCATAAATCCGCCTGCCGGGTGCCACTTACCGGGGCGCACATCAAGTGTGGGGATTACTTCTTCTGCGACGCTTTGATGAACGGAGTGCAATACATCTGTCGCATGCTGGAAAAATACTTCCGGTGATATTTTGCTACGATCGACTACCGGGACAAAATGCCCCTCGTCATGCCTACGCGCAGAAAATGCTTCAATGCTCATATAGCGATATTATGAACTAATCAGCATGAGTTATGCATGACAAGTGCGTCATGCTTTGTGACAACTGACGATTAGAACAACTTACGCTAACTCGTATGCAGCGTGGGGAGCTTCGTTCATTTCGCGCATTTCATAATACACTTTGTCAACCGCCTTCTCTGGATAGTCATCAAACTCATGTTCTCGATTGTCTTCATCGTATTCTATAAGATGAGCCTTGATCCCAGAGTACAACGTTTGGGCAGCCGCTGTTTTGTCTGAATTATATGTGTAAAACACCCGCTGGCAGTACGAGCATTGATGAACATAATACATACCCTATTATACCTCAGATCGTCACACCGGGAGGCGTTAACTCATGATTTTTACTGCGCCAGGACATACCTTCACGCTCAGCTGATCAACGGGAGTAAATGAATTTCCATCGCATTGAAATACCCGTTTTTTCCCAAGCACGCGAATAGTGATTTTCTTCGCACTATGCGTTGTGTAATGTGGGCTCTTGTGCACTTTTCCAATCAACGCATGAAGCACAATATTAAGCCAAGAGAGCAGTGATTTGGCAGCTACAATTCCAATTTGCAACTTCCCATTTTGTGCATGAGTGTGCGGCACGATCTCAATATCATTGAAGATTTTTCCTAAATTTGAAACCATGACGGTTTTTGCTCGGACCGTCACGGGCGCCTTGTCATCAAAGGTAATTTCAAAACGCGACGACTTGTTATTAAGATATTTTATCGTTGCCACAACATATGCGAAAAATCCCCATTTGTTCTTTAATTTACGCTCAGCCGCACGCATTACTTCAGCGTCAAGGCCGATGCCCGCAGACACACCAAAATGTATTCCGTTTGCTTGGCCCACGTCAACTTTGCGAATCTTCCCCGTTAATGCGGTTTTTACCGCCTCCTCAATGGTGAGGGGTAAGCGAAGGTTTCTCACCAACATATTTCCAGTTCCAAGCGGAACAACGCCAAGTTTTATGTTTCGATTTGCAACAACGCCGAGCACTTCCATGACCGTCCCATCTCCGCCGCACGCGACAATATGGCCAACGCCGCGAGCCACTTCTTTATGCGCGATATCTTTTGCCGATCTGGTTTTGGTGGTCTCAATATACCGCCCTGTCCACCCTGCGGCTTTTGCAGTTTTTTTAATGAGCGAGCGCCGCGCTTGCGGGTCGCCCTTCCCACTTACTGGATTGACAATAATTGTTGCGTTCACGAATTTACTTTCTTCATGTAACGAAATGACTTGTCAATAAGTTTGGCAAGTATATTTTGATCAACATCAGATAGCCGTTTAATATACAAACATCCAACACTTGTTGTGTGTTTGCCAAGCTGAGCCAACAGTTCGTGACTTTCTTGATTTCCTGCCATTATGTATAAGGTCAAATTTTGTTTGCGTGGCGAAAACCCACTCATCGGCCAATCGCCCTCCTGAGAACTTCTCTCTGATTTGTAGTGGTACATACCAAAGCCCACAATACTCGCTCCCCACATGACTGGTTTTTCACCAGTTATCTTTTTAAACATTTCCAACAACGCAAATGCGTCGTTCTTCTTTTGCTCAGGCGTAATAGTCTCTAAAAATTCCTCCGGTTTTTGGGTTGTTCGTTGTGTTTTAAGTTCTGCCATAGCTCAATTATATCAAAGCGCCTTATCTGCCGAGTCCCACACCACGCGACTTACGGCAATTGGGAGGTATACTATACCCAGGTTATGAGAATTAATAAATGGATTGCTGGACAAATGGGGATTGGGCGACGAACAGTGGATGAGCTGATCTTACATGGAAATGTGGTGGTAAATGGGCAGATCGCAACGATTGCGCAGCAAATTGATGGCACAGAACAAATCGTCGTGAATGGTAAACCGATTGCGACCAAATCGCCTGACTCCGCCACTCTTCTACTACACAAACCCGTGGGATACGTGTGTAGCCGCAACGGACAAGGAAGCAAAACCGTCTATGATCTTTTGCCCGCTGAGTATGAGGATCTGAAGATTGCCGGCCGGCTTGATCGCGATAGTAGTGGCCTGGTTGTTATGAGTCGCAATGGAGATATGATCCAAGAGCTTTCTCACCCCTCACAAGATAAGAAAAAAACGTACCGCATCACGACACGCCGACCTTTGACCACTGAGGAGTTAGATAAGATCCAAAACGCAGGAGTTGATATTGGAGACGATCGTCTCAGTCGTTTTTCAATCACGCCAACGGGTGAAGATTGTACATATATTGCCGTGCTCACTGAGGGAAGAAATCGCCAGATCAGGCGCACCATCGAAGCTCTTCACACGCATGTTCAGTCACTTCAGCGCACACATTTGGGACCATACTCCCTTGACAATTTAGATGAAGGAGCATATCAGCTCATTGATTCTCATACATCATAAGCTCTTTTGTGTTGGGTCTAAAACAATTCACTTGCCTATTTTTTTGCAAATGATAGCTTTTTTTCAGAAAGTCTCGCTTTGAGTATTCCAAGCGCCTTTGGACCAAAGCCATGAAGCTCTAACATCTGTTTTTCTGTGTATTTTGTCAGGTCAGACAGATGTGTAATACCCGCACTATCAAGCGCTCGAAAGGCGGGTGCTCCGATTGCTGGAAATTCCTCACCATACTTATTATTCATCTCTTCTGATGAGCAGATCGGACACACAGGACAGCTGCTTGTTTTCTCAAATCTGTGCCCGTTTTTGCAAATTCTTAGAGACATATTGTAAGTATATGCGAAAAAAACCAACTAATTCCTTGCAGAAAAATGCCAGACAATATTGGTTGCCATGAAAATATCATGTTGACAAAGGAGGAAATGATGAATATACTTAACTTATTAGTTAACTATATGACTACACACGACACTCATTCCGATTTAGATCAGGTATTTGAAGCGCTTGTCAATAAGCATAGGCGGGAGATCATTTATGTATTGGGTCTTCAACCATATTCGATAAGCCAGCTTGCCACAATGCGCCACCTCTCGCTTCCAGCAATTCACAAACACATAAAAATTCTTGAAAATGCAAACATGATAAAACGAAATAAAGAAGGTCAAACGAATTATCTGACATTGAATAAACAATCTTTGCGCGCTCTTCAGGATTGGTTGATGCAATATCACACATACTGGGGAAGCACCAAAGAAACGTTGGAAAACTATGCTCAATATTTAACGAAAAAACCTACGAAAGGGGGTGAAGATGCATGAAAAAATTTGTACTAATGTATGTTGGAATGTGGGAACACACACCGGAAGTCATGAATGGATGGACCAAGTGGTTTGAAGTACTCGGAGATCGAGTGGTTGATAGCGGAAATCCGTTTGGACCAGGTAAAGAAATTACAAAAACTGGAACCATTGACTTGCCACAAGATGAAAATGCAATTGTCGGATACACAATCATCAATGCGCAAAGCTTAGAAGAAGTGGAA
>CAYUJW010000021.1:4040-18167 GCA_964445135.1 uncultured Gammaproteobacteria bacterium | reverse complement strand
CATATAATTCAAGCACTAGTATATACATAATACGAATTCAATTTCATGTGTAAATATGCTGCTTCAGTAGCGATCTTAACGCGGCGTTAGTTAGTTGGCCAAAATAGGAGGTATACGTCGCAGACCCTGTCTATTTGCATACTTTAAAAGTAAGACTCGTTCTTTGCGAGGTTGGTTTTTCCACGTTTGTTCTTTGAAGCCGAACGCTATCTGTGTTAATGTGTTCAAATAGTTTTTTGCCTTCCCCAAGAAGTACGGGCAAAATGTCTATTTGCAATTCATCGCATAATCCGGCGTTTAGGCATTGCTGGATGGTGTTTGCGCCGACTACTTGCACATCCTTGTCCCCTGCCGCACTCTTGGCCTGTAATACCGCACTTTCGATCCCGTCAGTCACAAATGTAAAACTCAGTTTCCCGTTTCCTTTTGGATACTTCACAGGTGGCGTGTGGGTCACGACAAAAATTGGATTTTGAAATTCGTAATCATCATTGGCCCACTCAAAGGGATCTGCCATCTCAAACGTGTGTTTTCCCATGATTACTGCGCCCGTATTTTTAATCATTTCCTGAAATACTGCCGCCTCATGAAGTTGATCAAAGTCAGAATACAGTGCGTCCACGCTTCCCAATTGGTCATTCACGTACCCATCCAGAGACATACTCATGCCAGCGATTATTTTACCCATGAAGTAATTGTAGCAAATGAGCGTCTTAAATTTGAAGAAGCACTGTAAACCCGTATAGTGTGAGCCCCCAGGGACTCGAACCCTGAACCAATTCCTTAAGAGGGAACTGCTCTACCAGTTGAGCTAGGGGCCCTATCAGTTGACACACATTGTACACCAAATGTCGCGGTATCTCAATACGAGAGCAATTGGCAGGCGCATCATGTCTTATTTTCTTTTTCCGCTTGCAGCACCGCATTTCGCGCAATAACTTCAACCGGATTGAGCGTTTGTGTGCGTGGCGCAACATTTGCTGGTTGATCAACTGCAGGCGGTGTGGGCGCGACTTGTGGCACCGTATGCGCGACTGACATAGGTGGTGTGGGTGATGGGGGCACTTGTGGATACTGTTTCGCCTGCATTCGCGCTTGGTGTTCCTTCATTTGATACCAGATAAAATAGAGCCCACCAATAATCAAAATTACTCCTCCTGCGAGAAATATGAGTGCATTCAAAAGATCAAGATCAGATCGGACAGATGGCTCATCAGACACGGTGCTTGCACTTCGAACAGAACCCTGGACGAGCCCATCAGACATTCCTGAATCCTTTTCTTCTGCCAAGCCTGGTTGGTTTGCCAAAGTTGAAGCCGTTGACTGGCCAGTCTGAGCGCCTTGTCCGGCTTGTCCTGCTTGCTGCGCTTGATACTGTTGCATGAGTTTTTGTTGTTCAGACTCACTCAGCTCCTTTTTCGGTTCTCCCGCTTCAGGAGTGGGCGCTGCATCTTCGGTAAATTGCAGCGTGACTTTGTCTGAGGTGTCTGATCGATCAAGCGACTTCACAGAAACTGACACAGACCCTGGCTTACTCGCATAGCACGTACCCGTCACTTTTCCCAGGTCATCACTTGGGGCAGCATTAGTTATGCACCGATCACCTTCACGAGCTGAGTCAATGATAAATTCTGCCTTTTCACCCTTTGAGGGATTTGCACCATCATAGTCACCTTCACGCAGAGTTGCCGAGACTGCAATGCCATGTTCATCGCCAATTTGTCCAGACAAAGCGTCAGATGATATACTTATACGAGCGGCCGCCTGCGCTCCATGGACCGACACAAAGAGGGTTAGTATTGCGAGAATAAATGAGGCGATAGTGCGTTGCATGGATGGTATGGTATATTATACTCATCTGCTGCATGGTCATTTCAAGCGCATTATGATATAATCAACGTCTACCTGTTTTGACAGTCCAAAACACACTTATTTATGAAAAATATCTGGAAAATCGTTCGTTTAGCTCGGCCACTTTACGGCTTATTTGCGCTCTTGTCGCTCATCATCTTTTTTGGTGCAATCGTTGGACTCATCGTCCCTTTTTTCTCAAAGCTATTAGTGGACGAGATCGTCAAGCAGACAACGACCGGGGCTGGTAGCGAGTCCAATCTCTATTGGTATCTTGTTGGCTCGTTTGTTCTGTCGCTGGTTGGAATTGTACTTCAAGGCATAAGTAACAGGCTCGGCGATCGAATGGCCGGACGCCTGTATCAATATTTGACTGAAGTGTTTTATAAAAAAATACTCTCACTCCCCCAAACCTACTTTGATTCAGAAATATCGGGCAAGATAGTCAATCAGTTGACGCGCGGCATTATGGTGGTGCAGATGTTTATGAATTCTGCGTCAAACTTTATCCTCCCTACCCTTTTGCAGAGCTTATTCACGATTGTCTTTATGGCGTACTTTAGTATTCCCATTGCGGCACTCACCTTTGCATTGTTCCCTATTTATCTGGCGCTGAGCTACTATTCATCCAAAAAATGGGGAGAGATACAAAATGAGAAAAATAAAATTGAAGATGTTACGCGTGGACGCATTCAGGAAGTAATTGCCAATATCAAGCTGGTGAAAAGCTTTACAACTGAGCAGCATGAATACACCACAACATCCACCAATCTCACCGAAATCAACCGGCTGTATGATATTCAAAGCAGATCGTATCATGTGTTTGATTTTTTTCGAAACCTCAGCCTTATCATAATTCTCACGGGAGTGAGCGCCATTGCATTTTATGATGCATATACTGGTCGACTAACGCTTGGAGACACGGTATTGCTGTTGCAACTATTAAACCAAGCAAGAATGCCGCTTTTTGCCATGTCATTCATATTGGCTCGTATTCAGGAGGCGGAAAGTGGTTCAAAAGAATACTTTGAAGTTGTTGATTTACCAGTCACCGAATCATTTGCGATTTCCAGAAAACGCGCTCCCCTTTTGAAGAAAACTGATCTTTCATTTAATAACGTCAGCTTTAAATATGAAGAGTCAGGTATGGTATTGGACAATGTTTCCTTGGCATTTGGTGCTCGAGAAAAGGTGGCGCTTGTTGGACATAGCGGAGTTGGTAAATCGACAATCGTCAACTTGTTGCTCAAGTTTTATGAACCAACGACTGGTAGCATTTCGCTCAATGGTCAGACGTATTCCAAGCTTGATCACCAAACGATACGACAAAATATCGCTTTAGTATTTCAAGAAAACGAGCTTTTCTCAGCAACTATTGCTGAAAATGTGGCTTATGGTCGTGATGATGCGACACCTGCTGATGTTGAGCGCGCACTCAAGCTGGCCAACGCGTGGGATTTTGTGAAAAAACTCCCCAAGGGCGTGGATTCGCAAGTTGGTGAGCGCGGCGTACGCTTATCTGGCGGTCAGAAACAACGCATCCAAATTGCCCGTGCTATCTTGAAAGATGCTCCTATCTTGATTCTGGATGAGGCAACAAGTAGCCTTGATTCAAAGAGTGAAAACGAAGTCCAAAAGGGTTTGGACAACTTGATGAAGAATCGTCTCACCCTCATCATCGCTCATCGATTTTCAACGATTCAAAGCGTTGACACGGTAATTGTGGTTGATCAGGGAAAAGTGGTCGATAAGGGAAGTCCCAAGGAGCTTTCAAATCGCGCAGGCATTTATCGCGACCTTCTCCAGTATCAGCTTGCCGGCAACAAGAAATTGCTTTCGCAATTTGACCTTCATGGATAGGTTTGTCATGTCTTTATCATGTAATGCTATCCTTCTCTGCTTATAATTGTGCCTGATGGCCAAAGAACGACACCGTACAATCGAAGAGTATCCCCTTATTTTTCGCACCTTTCGTGCTCCACGAGATGAATCGCGTATTCACGTGGGTACCGTGATTTTGTCGCACATTGCACAAGCGCATGCTGCCGAACACGGAAACACACCAACGCTCTTTCAAGATCGTAACGATTCGCATGGATTGCAATATAAGCGACAAGTGTATGCCAATCGCGATGGTCGAAGTGCGCTTCACGTAGTTGACGATTATGGTGATTCAATGGTAAAAATGACACACGTTGGCGGATCAAAAGGCATTGTCACATTTATCAGCGGGACTGGTCTTGATGAGTACGGTGATCTCATAGTTCACCCAAATGATCCACCACACGTTCGTTTGCAAATCGCACGAATTATGGATCGAGTGAGCGGGCCTCATCTGAATCAGTTGCTTGAGCGTGTTGACCCTCTGCATGCGCCAAATCAACTGTTTCCCCACTCATATAGCAAGTGGTATAGCAAAGCATTTGTTGCACCACTTCGTGAGTTGAGGACATTTGTGCAGCAAGACGCAGCACAAGCATTTCCTAGTGAAGCTTGCGAATGACTGCTTGAACGGTGCCGTGAATAGCGAGCTCACGGTTGGGGTGAAATGGCGGATAGTTGCTGTTTGCTGACTCCAGATATGGACGTCCTGTTGCTCGATCGGTGCGATAGATTTTTAAGGTCCATTGACGATCGATTTCGGCCAGAACAATTTCCCCCGGCTTCACTTGTTGTTGGCGCTTGATGATGACGATATCGCCCTCATAAATACCCAAATCAATCAGCGAATCGCCAGAGACGGTCAGAAGAAATGAACTGATTGGATCTTCAATCAGATACTCATCAAGGGTGAGGTATTTTTTATGCTCCTCAGCAAGTATTGGGTATCCTGCCTTGACCATTCCCAACAAGGGAAGTGCAAAGAAGCGGGAGGTAGGTGCGAGTTTGGTACCGTCTTTTTTGAGCAATCCTTGCTCAACAAGCTGGTGTATCACTTTAAACACCGAGTTCTTTGAAGACACACCAAACAGGCTCAGCATTTCTTCGTAAGACGGGAGTCTCTTATGTTTGTGATAAAAAGACTTGATGGTAGTTAGGCGTTTTTCGAGCATACACTCAGTATAGTGAACAAACGTTTCCCCTGTCAAGTGATTTTATAATGTTCTGGGAATATATTGCACTTTAGCGCTTTGAAAGTGTCTATCTGATGCGTTATAATTCTTGCCATGGAAAGAAAACCGCTGGGTCTACCTGCACACACCCCAACTACAGAGCCAAAATCGGTAATCAATCAGTCAGCTGTGGAAAGTGAGCCCAGTTATAATAATGGACCTCTCAGTGAGTCGTTCGTTGAGATGTGGGCAGCATCATTTAAGCAGGAGTCAGAATGGATGATATATCGCTTCCCGCAACATCACGCTCAACTATCGCAAATCATCTTGCGTCCCCGGCAGCCTGCTGAGCTTTTTATGACTGATAATTCAGATGAGGCTTCCGAAAGAATAAAAAAATACGACGGTTACACCACGCGAGATATTGAAGAATTTATAAATATGGCAGTTGGTGTCGGCTCAGATGTTACTGCTTATGAAAATATTATACGATTTGTAAAGAGCTTGAAGACCACTCGTGCGGTCGCCCAACGCCTCATTGACTCACTTTGCGTTATGTCGGCCAGTTCATTTGCTGGGCAAAGCGGTGAATACACGCTTGGTGCCATATTGGATGGATCGCCGACTAAGATTGCGCGTAATTTACCGCAGCTATTTGATGGGTATCTTGGCGCTTTGGCCGAATTTGAAGATGGTGCAAAGTTTGAAAATCCACCTGAAGCTTCAAAATTTGTTCCAAACGCGAGTCCATTAATGCAGGACCCATTGACGCGCGAGCTGGTGAAGAAGGCATTTTTTAATGCCTCGGTGCTCAATGCAACGATGGCGCCTCACATAGTGCACCGCGGGAGGTATGAGCAAGAATTAATCAAGCACGTGAGTGAAGCTCAAAAAGAAGGTGTGGTTGCGCCGGGCGCCCAGTCAGCCAAGGACATAAGAGGATATATGCGAGCATCGTCTAAGTTTGCCATATTCTTGGAGCAAGCTTCACAAGTGCTGCTGGATCCATCACACCCTCACCATGACTCAATAATTAACTCAGTACGTGAGCATAAAGACCACGATATGGTTGAAGCGATACTTTTGCTTATGTGTAACGCGGATGGAGCACGCGGAGTTGAAGCGCTCGTTTTGACGAAGATGCAGATATCGTTTCTTGCCTCACAAGATGGCGAAGGTCAGGATGTCTATGCTTATTTGCGAGATTCAATTGACTCATATATTGAGACATACGACATTGATACAAATCTTCAGACTACCCCTCCAGCCGAGAGAGATGTGTATGATATTGACCAAGATCCAGATGTGGCAATTGCAGAAAGTGGAGAACGAATGAACCTTTTTGAGGCAGAAAAGTCGACTCCAAAAATTCGCCCACAGAGTGAAATTGGAGATATGAAGAGAAAAATGGCAAAAGAACGAAGAAAGAATACACGTTTGACTGATGGGTCAATTACATCTGAGGTAGCCAATGAGTCCCCACGCCCATCAATGACAAAGCGTCTTGCGATTGAGGAGGATGATGTTGTTGTTGGTGAACAGATTGCACATTTATCTCAAGGTGAGCAGGCGGTTGTACTTCGAGCAATTCAATACTATCGTGAATTCGGCCTGGGAATGCGGAAAATCCGAAGTGCACAAAATTTGTATAGATTGCGAGCAGGAAGTTATCGAGTCATTTTTGAATCAGGAGAAGACGGTGGATTGCGGCTGTTTGGCGTTTCGAAAAAGTCAAACTCTACGTATAAAGAACTCTAGCGTAATTGTATAAATTACCTCATTCATGCCGTAATTTGCAGGCAATTTATGCTATAATGTACGGTATAGTTCATGTGTCACCACACCCGCGCGTTCTATGTGTGGGTTTTTTTATTTTTTACGGCAATCATGACACAGTCAGTCGTTCATATTCATATTTTTACCGCTCATGCAAATTCGTAATGTAGCCATCATCGCACACGTAGATCATGGAAAAACAACCCTTGTTGATGCAATGCTTAAGCAAACGCATACATTTCGCGACAATCAGCGAGAAATGTCGCAATCGCTTATCATGGATTCAAATGATTTAGAGCGTGAAAAAGGCATTACTATTCTCTCAAAAAACACCTCAGTTTTTTACAAGGACACGAAAATCAATATCATCGATACTCCAGGTCATGCAGACTTTGGCGGTGAGGTTGAGCGAGTGCTCAATATGGCGTCTGCTGCAATTTTGCTCGTTGATGCGGCCGAAGGACCACTTCCACAGACAAAGTTTGTATTAAAAAAGGCACTTGAAGCAGGTTTGAAGATCATCCTTTTGATCAACAAAATTGACAAAAAAGATGCTCGACCGGCAGAAATCATCTCAGAAGCTGAGCACCTGTTCTTGGAGCTTGCGCAGCAAGAATCGCACCTTGAATTTACCACTCTTTATGCGGTCGGACGCGATGGAAAAGTCTTTCATTCGCTGCCTGAAAACTACACAGAAAATACTCCCGGCGATCTTTCCCCACTTTTTGACACAATTTTGAATGAGGTTGAAGACGTGGCACATGGACAGGATGAGCCGTTCCAAATGCTTATTTCAACGCTTGACGCGGATACTTACGTTGGTAAGTTGTGTGTCGGACGGGTGAATCGCGGCTCGCTTACGCGAGGTGAGAATATTGCACTCGTTGAAGAAGGAAAAGTGATGGGTACATACAAAGTCATGAAGCTTTACACAAGCGAAGGGCTCGTGCGCACTGAAGTTGAAAAAGTAACGGCCGGAGATATTGTGTCTGTTGCGGGTGTCCCCCAATTGACGATTGGCCAAACCATCACTGACCCAGCAAATCCTGAATCGTTGCCGACAATATCTATTGAAGAGCCAACTATTCGCATTACCATCGGTCCAAACACCAGTCCATTTGCGGGACGTGAAGGAAAATACACGACATCAAGACAGATCAAGGAGCGCCTCATGCGCGAGATTGAGACAAATCTTGGACTTCGTGTGGTGGCCGACCCTGAAGGCATCAACTTTATTGTGAGTGGGCGCGGAGAGCTTCACTTGTCAGTTCTTATTGAAACGATGCGACGAGAGGGGTTTGAGCTTCAAGCCTCACGACCGCAGGTTATTATGAAAGAAGTTGATGGAAAAATGTGTGAGCCATACGAAGAAGTCACGATCGATGTTCCACAAGAACACAACGGTGTTGTTTCTGAAGAGTTTGGACGTCGAAAAGCTCGAATGGTTGACATGACAACTGACGCAAATAATAACACACGATTTGTATATATCATCTCAAGCCAGAACTTGTTGGGTATTCGCAATATCTTGATGACCAAAACACGAGGAACCGCCATTTTGAATACATTCTTTATGGGATATGAAGCAAAAGGTGACAAGCTTGAAGATGCGCGAAACGGTGCACTCATCAGCTCACAAGCCGGACAAACGCTGACCTATGGACTATTGAATGCACAAGAGCGTGGTACGATGTTTGTGGGGCCTGGAGTTGAAGTGTATGAAGGAATGGTGGTTGGTGTAAGTAGTCGCGATCAGGACTTGGAGATTAATGTGTGTCGCGCCAAGCAGCTTACGAACAATCGTTCATCAGGTGAGGGTGTGGCAGACGGATTGACGCCGCCAACAATCATGTCACTTGAACAATGCTTGGACTTTATTGCAGATGATGAGCTACTTGAAGTAACTCCTATCTCGCTTCGAATTCGTAAGCGATATCTCACTGAAGTTGATCGCCGTCGATACACTCGCAAATAATTGCAGCTTTGTCTCAAGACAATCTTCTTTCTCGCACATACTTTTTAGGGTGCGTGAACCTTATACCCTGTTTCAAGACAAAAACGCAATTTTATATGGAGTCAAACTATGGTTGGCAGACAATCAGTTAGTTGCGTCGGAAGAGGTCGATAATCTTGCCCATAAACAGCCTGATACTGTACCATATACCCTTCTGAACGGGCTCAAGCTGCACTTGTACGCGGGCTTTGGAGTCTGGGGCAATAGTTACTTGTTCACTGACTGACTCGTATCCATCCTTCTCTACCTCAACTTGCATAAAGTCAGGGGTCGTAAGCAAGGTAAATGTGCCCAATGAATTGGTGGTTGTTTGGTCAAATGGATCAATGCGCACCCGTGCACCCTTCACGGGAATTCCGAGGTGGTCAAGAACCGTGCCCTCAACTTTCACAGGCTGGTAATATTTTGCGACAGTTGCTGCAGCTTTTCGTGGTGCGGTTAATCCATCAAACAGTTGTGTTGATCCACCAAGCGCGGTCCAATAGTTTATGCCTTTGATAAAATCGCGAGCTTGTACGATGGCGAGCAAATTTTCATCAATCAGGTCAGCTTGCTCCTCTTGTGACAAATCGCCATGAATATCGGGAATTGGTGCGCCATACTCACCAAGAATAATATCGGCACCAGTTGCTTCATGCAGTGCACGGGCGTCATCGATCAATTCTTTCGGAGTTTTTACATAGTGGTCAATCACGAGTAAATTACCTAATTTTTGCACGTCTTCGCGGGTAAATAGTTCTGCAACATCACCGTTTACCGAGTAATAGCCACAGGTTACGTTCTTTCGTATTTTTGCAAAAGCTTCATTGCACGATGCGTATGATTGTGGCAGAAAGGCGAAGAATTTTTGCTTAATATCTGCCGAAAAGCGCGGATCACCAAATCCCCCATTTTCAGCTTCCGGAACGGGCGTAAAAATATCTCCATCTGCAAATAATTCAGGGTTATTGACTATGTAGTTATAGGTGAGTTTGATGTGTTCGTTGGGATCATCAAAACGTCCGTAATCAAACCAGTCTTCCCACTTGCTAAAGTTGCCTCTAAACCATACGCTTTTGCCATGACGTCGAATTTCGCCAACCCAGGCGCGTGCCACCGGAATAAACTCATCGTCATAGGGTGTGCCTATTGCAATATGTGTCGGGTGGATGGACGCGGCTTGACTGACAAGTATCGGAATCTCACTCAGCACTTGTTTGTTGCGCGCCCCATCTCGGGAGAACTTCATCGTGTCAAGCGCTACAACATCAAAAAATCGTCCCTCATCATGTGGCACTTTGGCACTTATCCCAGCCAGCGGCAGAAACATAAGTGCAAACAATAATAAAAAACTAACTGTGAGACGTTGTAACATAAATATGTAAGTCAAATCCTACCTGATTCTCGCCAAAAAACAAACCTTTTCAAGCTGCGCAATTAATTGAAGAGTCCGACTTTTGGGTGAAATTGTTCTTTAATCACCTTTGGATCTTCAGTTAGTGGGCGGGTTCTCTTAAAAATAAGAATATCGGGCGAGGTATATGTTTTGGTAAAGTGTGTAAAAAGGTAATCTCGCGTTTGCGGATTAGAATAGAGCGATGACCAAATTGTGTCATTTTTTTGCATGACGATCCAGGTCGAATATCTTTCGGGAAATCGAAGTGAGTCTTCCCAGTACGGATGATTACCTACATAAATTGTTTGGTTCATTGGGATGCCTGATCGCACGATGCTGATTGTTCGTGCATAATCATCCATGAACACAATACCTCCATCATAATTCTTCTTGAGCCATCGCTCAGCATCGGGGCGCTTTGCGTGGGACAATCCAACGGTTCCGTCTTCAAGCGTGATTGTTGGCGAATATCCGACAATAAACATGGCCATCTGAAATCCCATCATCATAAGGAGCACTCCGCGTCCGGCGGGCTTTGTCATTTTGAATAAGTACCCCGCAAAAAACGCAGCAAACGGGAGTGCCATAATTCCATATCTGACATTAAAGAGTCTCCATTCAAATGTGGCAGGTGTGATATGAGGGATAAAAATAACTGATTGTCCAAGCCAAAGTGTGACGATGTAAAAAATAAAGGGGACTGCCATGACAAGCGCAATAAGATAGCGGCTTTTTTGACTTTTATCTCTCACATATACGTAGCAGCCTGCCATTGAAAAGACAAATAGCAAGACGCCGACATTACTCATGGCAGTGACCATATAGTACAAGATCGACAATCCCACGTTATGATATGCGGGAAGTTCGCCACGAAGGTACCAGTTATCTTGTTGAGTTTTTGCTGAGAATTGACTATTGGTGAAATAAAATGGATCACCAAGAATCAGGTAATCCCACACAAACCAAATGAGTATGCCAAAAAATGCAGGGGTCGCAAATGTAATAAACTTTCCTTGTAATATTGGCCAATATTTGCGCCAATCGCGAAGCACCTTTGGTGCATAAAACAGCACAAGCACACCCGCTTCAACAAGTACCAAAAACCACCCGTCATACCGCGAGAGTGTTGCTAAAAATCCAAAAAATGCAGCGGCAATAAGCGGCAATAATCGTTTATCATTTTGCAAAAAAAGTACAAAATAATAGGTTGATAGCATAAAAAACATGAGCAATGGAAGCTCAGTCATCGGGGTCGATTGGAGGTATAAAATGTTTGGATTTGTGATAAATACCATGGCGCCAAACACGGCAGCAAGCGTGCTACGAGTGGTGGTTCGAAGTAATCGAAATAGGAATATAGAGCTGACAATAAAGCTAAATCCAGAAACTATGGAGCCGGCCAAACCAGTGCGCCAAAGAAAATCGACTGAAACAAATGGGATCATGAGAATGTGCGGAACAGGAAGCCAAATGCCGCCAAGCTGTGCAAATCCTGGAGTGATGCTATCAACGACACGTTTGGCGATATTTAAGTGCGACTCGGCATCACCGTAGGCTACGATCAAGTCGTTTTGCAAATAGTAGCTGGTCGCACACACTGCAAATACAAGTGCGATAAACCCAATGATCTGGGACCACCCAAAGAGACGATCTAGCTTCTTGCCAAATTCGTTGATTTTTCGAATATCAATTCGTAGAGGTAAGTTCATAGTTATTTGGCGCGTAATTTAAGTGGCAACAGAAATATGAGCACAAACATAATCGCAATAAGCGCACTCCACAATACGACTGCGTACTGTTCAAGCGTCATGTATTGACTCACATATGCGTTATATGCATAGCTTGAAGATGCATTTTTGTAGATTAAGTCAAAGTTGTGAGTAAAGTTGTAGTAGTCGATTTTCAAATAATCGGCTTCAACTTTTGGCGGAATGAGGTTGCTGGTTAAGGCACCGACTAAGGCAATGCCAGATGAGATCATAAAGAGTATGAAAAACACCAAGCGGCGAAGTGCGCGAAGGCGCCCGAATTGCAGACCGATAATTGTCATGATTGAAAGTGATGCCATGGCAGGAATCAGGTATCGTGGACCAAATGCCCATCCACCATAGGGATCACCAAAGCTTGCATAGACGAAGAGGTTAAAAACCGGCAATGCAGATATGACGCCCAGTTCCATTGTACGTCGCTTGTTCCACAGTGATAAATAACCAAGAAGCGCCATAATCAAAACAGGCGAGAATAAAAACAAACCTTTATCGATTCCAAAAAGAAGAGTTTTGCTGCCTGAGGGGAGGAGCTCTTCAATTAATGACCTGGTAACTTTGACTTCAGTTTTATCTTGCTTTACGATCTCAACCACTTTTCCTTGATCCTTTGTATAGCGGGTTAAACTGTTTGCGATTATGTACCATTGACCAAAAAACTTTGTGTTGTGGTATCCATGATATCCAATGGTCATTACGAAAAATATCATCGTTGCGATGATTGTTCCATTGAATACAAATGTGACTTTCTGCCCCACTTCATATTCTTTCACACGAAATGAACTGAGTAAGAAGTACACCATGTTTGGCATAAGGATGAGGGCATTTGGGTAATCGATAAAAAACGATAGACCATAGAGTGTCCACACCAATGATGCCCACAATACTCGATATTTACCACGTTTTCGATACAACCATGTCAGATAAAACATGATCATTGCAAGCATGGCGGTCACCGCATGCTGATAGATGGTGACTGAATAGCTCCAGGATGATGTGCCAAATGCGTAGACAATGGGTGCTGCAATGGCGGCCCAAGAGTCAAGTTTAAAAATGTCGCGACAGATGAGATAGATGAAAATCATCGTGATGATTGTGGCGATACTCATCATGAAATACGCACCTATTTGTCCGTGGTTATATAGTGACCCGATGGTATGTCCTGCAAGAAGGATGACTGGAATACCTGAGGGGAAGAAGCTGTAATACTTGTTTTCGTCATATCCAATATCAGGAGAGCCAAAATCAGCAAGCTTTTCTCCAAGTTCAATTGTGCCGCGAGTTTTTATGGCAAGCATTTCGGCGTATGGAGCTCGTTCATGTGAAGATTCAAACGCGCCTCCCGGCAAGGTGTACTGACCAAGCTGTGCTACGTCATTCATGTTCCCAACATCACCACGTATGGTTGCTGCAAAGAGAATGAGGCCGATTACGATGATGAAAAATAGTGACGAAACCTTCTTGATCATAAGAGATACATTATATCATACAATATCAATTTGCGCTATTGTGATAGGATAACAGCCCGGTAAAATACCGTATAAATCACACAATATGCGTCATGAGTGGAGTGCGATTATACTCCGTGCTGTTTGCTCCAGAGCTGCTGTACAAGTGAATTTGGTGCAAGCTCAACATCATCAAATGTGAGGCATGCATCTTTTTTGACTTCACGTTTTAAGGTTGCTCCCTCGGCAAGTCCAATCGGAAGCAGATTTTGCGCACGCGCAACAGGCGAGTTTTCACATACGCCGTACATGCTGTAACCTCCAAATGCATCAAGGGTATCCCCTTGTTTTAAGTCGGTTTTGGCAACGGTCACCACTTCAACCATCGGTTTATCACCTTGGGCAACGAGTGTTTCGTCGCGGAAAAAATATGCACGTGCGATTGATGAGGGTGTTTCAAAGTGGCACAGATGATACGGTGCATAAAAGCAATACAATGGTCCTTCGCCGACCTTGTACAAATTGAGGTAATGTTTTTGAATCGGATCATCATGTGTGGCTAGGACAAAAATTCCGCCGTTTGGCACGGGTCCAACTACATAGTCAACTATACCTGGACCATTAACCAAGTCGTCCAGGGGAAACAAATCAACGGACTTCTCAATTGGGGTGCCTGGTGGGACAGTTGGTCCATGCATTCCACGCTTTGCAACACGCATTCCAACTGCATTTGCAACACAAGCTTGCTCGAAGGAAATTTTGGTTCCATCGGCAAAGCTGGTGACCATGTAGGGATTTTGTCCCCATTTTTTGGCAAACGCTTCTTGAGTTGTTGGATTGCGGT
>CAYUJW010000021.1:0-3940 GCA_964445135.1 uncultured Gammaproteobacteria bacterium | reverse complement strand
TAGGGATTTTGTCCCCATTTTTTGGCAAACGCTTCTTGAGTTGTTGGATTGCGGTACGGATCTTGCAAGCCTTTCACGTTGCCGCAAAGTACTGGTTTTAATCCAAGTCCCTGTACATATCGATACAGATTAAGTTGAACGCCTGGTTGGTCGCCGTCTGACACGGTGTATACGACTCCCGCTTCACGTGCACGGTCACGCAAAATGTGACCGATCGTCGCATCAACCTCAGCATTCATCGAAACCACGTGTTTTTTTGCTTTAAATGCTTCAAGAATGACCATCGCTCCATATTCCATGGCGCCAGTTACTTCAACAACCACATCAACATCAGCTCGGTTAATGAGGGCAATTGGATCGTCAGTAATTTGGAGATTGGCGCTTGCCGCTCCAATTTCAGCAATCATCGTTTGTGCACGGTCAACTGTTCTATTAGCAACTCCAATGAGCCGCATGCCTGGGGTGTAATTGTGAATTTGTGTTGCGATGCCGCGCGCCATAAATCCTGCGCCAATGAGGGCAACGCCAATTGACTTCCCGCTATTTTCTAGTTCCTGGAGCTTCTTGTCGATGATTATCATAAATTAGTTGATAGTTGCGCTTATTATTTCGTTAATCCGCAATCCGTTAATCCATTAACCTGTATTGAATCACTCAAATGAGTGGCCATGTTTGGTCTTTGTCTGATACAACAGTCGGGGTAAGTGGCCATTGCACATGAATGGCAGGATCATCCCAACGCACACCGCGTTCGTGTTCTGGTGAATACACCTGTGATGTGAGGTACATGATTTGACTATCATCTTCTAAGGTCTGGTGTCCATGCGCAAACCCCTCAGGAATATATATTGCTTTTTGATTGTCTGCCGAAAGCTCAAGTCCAAACCATTGTTTATATGTCGATGATTCAGGTCGCATGTCGACTAAAACATCAAAAACAGCACCTTTGATACATCGAATAAACTTTACTTCTCCCATTGGGGATACTTGATAATGAAGTCCGCGCGTTGTCCCCTTTTGTGCGCTCCCTGAAAGATTTGACTGCTTGACGGTGGTATTGAGTCCGTGCGCCGCAAATTCATCAACACAGAATGCACGTGCAAAAAATCCACGTTCATCCTCGCGCTTCTCCAGCTCGACAACGTATGCTCCTTTCAGTGGTGTTTCAATAAATTTCATATCTTTATATGTTATTTCCAATGTAGATCGCTGGTGACTTTGCCAGTTTCGATCAAATATTCTAACTGTTTGAGTCGGGTGTAATTGCGGTATTTAAATGTCTCGTCGGTCATGTTGACCTGTTCAAATATCGCTTTCAATTGCCGGGCGCCGTCTCGGACAGTAAAGCGAGGTTTGAAGGCAGGCAAAGTGCGTGCAATTTTATCAAATGACACTTGATAGCTTCGGGTATCTGTGCCACTAGCCGTGCCAAATGAAACTTCACACCCCGGAAATACTTCGCCAATAATCTCTGCCACGTCACGAATGCGGTAGTTTCCATCACTTCGGCCGACATTAAAAATTTCGTTATACACGAGGTTTGCGTCAGCTTCCATAACTGACATGATAGCCAAGCACACATCTTCAATGTGAACTAATGGGCGCCAAGGCGTGCCGTCTGAAAGCATGGTGATTTTTTTCGTAGTCCATGCAAGTCCGCACAAATCGTTGACCACCAGGTCAAAGCGTTGTCTTGGCGAGGGCCCATAGACTGTTGCGTTGCGCAAAAATGTTGGGCAAAACGTGCCATCGGCCAATGTTGATACATCTCGTTCGACGTATGATTTGCATTCAGCATATGCAGTTTGTGGGTTGATTGGAGATGTTTCATCAACAATGCCATCGGCCACGCCATAAATGCTGCATGATGAGGTGTAGATAAAGCGCGCGACACCGGCTTCCTTGGCCATTCGTGCCAATCGCACACTTCCTTCATGGTTAATTTTGTAGGTAATTTCAGGGTTATTTTGTCCAAGTGGATCATTGGAAAGTTCGGCTAGGTGTATGATCGCATCATGACCTGCAAGATCTTCAATTTGAAGATCGCGAATATCCTTTTTGATAGGCGCCGGAATCTTAACTTGTGGTTCATATAAGTAGCCATCAGTATAAAAGCAGGTATCAACACATGTTATGTTGTGGCCAGCTGCGACTAATTTTTGTGCTAATACTTGTCCGATATATCCTTCAGTTCCGGTGACTAAAATTTTCATAGGTAGTGTATAAATTGCAATTTTTGTTTTACTATTTTTTCCATGGTGCATTTCCTTCTTTCCACATTTTTTCAAGAACATGTTTGTCGCGAAGGGTATCCATTGGATGCCAAAACCCATCATGACGATATGCGGCCAATTGACGATCTGCTGCCAATTTGGTCATCGGCTCCTGCTCCCACATGGTGTCACCTTCAATATAGTCAAGCGCTGATGGCTCAACAACAAAATATCCGGCGTTAATCCATCCCCCACCGTCTCCGGTTGGCTTTTCACGAAAACCCTCGATGATTGATTCATTATCCTTCAGTTGCATCATGCCAAAGCGCCCAGGTGGCTGGACCACCGTTGCGGTGACAAGCACGCCTTGTTCTTTGTGAAATGCGAGTGATTTGTCCAGATCAATATCTGAGACACCATCTCCATATGTGAGGAAAAATGCTTCATTCCCAATGTAAGGTCGGGCCATACTGAGTCGTCCTGCAGTGAGTGTATCACGCCCTGTTTCGACAACAGTTACTTTCCATGGCTCATTATCGTGCGATTCTATGGTTGTGGTATTTTTTGCTAAATCAAAAGTTGCAGACGCAGAGTACATCCAATAATTGGCAAAATACTCCTTGATCATGTGGCTTTTGTAACCGGCCAGAATGACAAAGTCAGTCACACCATGTGCGGCATACGTTTTCATGATGTGCCACAATATTGGGCGCCCACCGATTTCAACCATTGGTTTTGGACGGATTCCACTTTCCTCCGAAATACGAGTTCCGTGTCCGCCTGCAAATATTACTGCTTTCATAGGTATATATTATAGTACTAATTTATTGAAATGGTAAGTCAAATGGGTTGTTGTGTTGTGCTGAATATGAATTTTATCGTGTACGTCAAACTTAAGAATTTCTGACAACAATATTTTGTTTTGATGAGCTTGTTGGGATCCATATTCCGTCTTTAACAATCTCGCGTTTTAATGGAAATATTCGAATGTATATATTCATAATTATGGATCCAGTAAGCAGTATAGGATGTTTTATGAACCATCGAACAAGTGAGGTAATCAATATTTGAGGAGGAATTTGATATCTATTTAAGATGTCATTTCCAAATCTATTTGTCGCATCAGTTTTATCGCCGGCAGTTGAGCGAACAGCTAATATGCGCCAATCCCGAAAGGTGGTCACCGTTGTAAAAAGCAAAATTGCATCACGTACTAATTCAAACGCCCGCTCGTCATGCTCTGTTGCTTTTGCATAGACATAAATCTGGTCCGAAAGCGTGCCTGGTGGAAAACGGAATGAATCAACAAATGAGCGACGTAGCAATTGCCCGGACATCGAGGTATAAAAATTGTAGCCGTCATTGTAGTGCAAAAATGCATCTTCAAAGCTCAGGTAAGAAATCCATGCCAAGCGCCCCATAAATGTGTCCGGCTTGATCGGCACGTGACGGGGGCCTACTGCATTGAGGCGTGGATTTGATTCAAGTTTGGCGACCATTGATGAGATGGTTGAATCTGTGCCAAGCGCACAATCTGCATCAACGGTCATCAGGTAGTCGCTCGTATTTGCATCGTATATATCGTTGAGTGCGGCAGCCTTACCCAGGCGGTTTTTACGCATTATTTGCCGAATAATTGGATACTTCTTATTCAATTCATTGACGATTGCCGTGGTATTGTCAGTCGACTCGTCGTTGAGGACAATGATTTGCGAAAGCTGGTAATT
>CAYUJW010000020.1:1435-18880 GCA_964445135.1 uncultured Gammaproteobacteria bacterium | reverse complement strand
AGCTCTTTCAGGTAATTGTCGTAGGTGGCACATACTATAAGTGTGCTCTATTTGAGTTTCGCAACGGTCAAGCTCACATAAAAGACGCAGAAGACGGCAAACTGCAAACCCTCGCAACCGAGGGAGCATTTCTCACATTTATTGAATCTCTCCTTCATCCAAGTATCGATCGTCTTGTTGTCAATTTTGCATTTCCACTCAAACCAATAACTGATGATTCAACTCACATTCTTGATGGCATCTTGCTTACCGAATCAAAAGAACATAAACTTGAAGGACTTGTCGGAAAGGCCGTCGGAAAACAGATTAAGGAGCATGTCTTTGCCTCGAGAGGTCAAGAAATCCAAGTTTCTGTTGCAAATGACACCATATGTCTCCTACTCTCTGGCTTAACTGATACCACTACCCCCCAATCTATTGCAGCAGGTATTGTTGGAACAGGGGTAAACTTTGCCTATTTTGAAACTGATGAATGCGCAGTCAACACCGAAGCGGGAAACTTCTCAGCATTTGCTCAGCCACATGAGATGAAGCTCGTTGACCGCATATCCAGCAATCCAGGCGCAGCACTTTATGAAAAGACAGTGGCCGGTGCATATCTTTACAAACTTTATAATGAACGTATAAAGGAACTAGATAATATGCACGAGTCCGACCTCATTAAGGATACCCAAGAGCTTGACGACCTGGCGCGCTCGGCCGATCAATTAAAAGCCCCAATTGCACAGGAAATTCTCACACGCTCTGCCCAGCTTACAGCGTGTATGATGGCCGCATTAATGCTACACAAGAAACGGAGTCTTACATTCGTTATGGAAGGAAGTGTGTTTTGGAAAGCGTGGAATTATGAAGATATGGTAAATGCGACGGTACACAAACTTGCGCCAGACTATACAATGCACGCCATCCGGGTCTCAGAAAGCAATGTCTTGGGGGCTGCCCAACTTCTCCCCTAAGCTTGAAATCGCACATCACAATGAATGGAGCAGAAATCCCTTATTCCATTGGTTGCTCTTGGCTTATTTCAGCTGATGGACGGTGAATCACCTCGCGTGGCTTTGAACCTTCAGCTTGTCCGACATATCCTGCCTCTTCTAATTGGTCAAGTACTCGCGCCGCACGCGCATAACCGATCGAGAGCTTTCTTTGCAGCAAGGATGCTGAGGCTTTATCAGTCTGCATGATAAGTTCAATCGCTTGTGCAATAAGCGGATCTGCGTTGGGAATATTACCGCCTCCACCTGCTTTTGCAAAGCCACCTGTTGCTGCCGTCTCTTGCGAAGTGATTTCCTCAGTGTAGTGAACGGGTGGCGCTTGCGACTTAAGAAATGCCACCAATTCATGGATTTCCTTATCAGTCACCAACGGGCCTTGCATACGTCTCGGCTTTGCCTGATCAGGAGGCAAAAACAGCATGTCACCTTTCCCCATCAATTTCTCGGCACCAGGCGTATCGATAATAACCCGTGAATCAACAAGGGATGACACATTAAATGCCATACGGGTTGGAATGTTTGCCTTCATGAGTCCGGTAATGACATCGACAGAAGGTCGCTGTGTGGCTAGGATCAAATGTATTCCAGTGGCTCGCGCCATCTGCGCAATGCGCGTAATAAGATCTTCCGCGTCCCCTGGCGCAAACATCATCAAATCAGCAAGTTCATCAATAATAAACACAAGGTATGGTTTTTTCTCAACGCCTTCTATGGCATTGTAGCCATCAAGGTTTCGCACTCCAACTTTCGCAAATTCTTTATATCGCGTTTCCATCTCAGCAACGGTCCAACGAAGCGCAGAAATAATCTTATCCGGCTCAGTGATGACCTCTGTCATCAAATGAGGAATGCCATTATATACGGAGAGCTCCACACGCTTTGGATCAACCATGATAAATCGCAGCTCTTCTGGCTTTGCACGAAATAATATACTCGTAATCCACGCATTCAATACGACCGACTTACCTGATCCAGTGGTACCTGCAATCAATGTGTGTGGCATGCGAGATATGCTATATCCTTGCACCTCGCCAGTTACATCAAGTCCCAAGGGAACCAACAAGGGGTCATTTGAGTTTTTAAATGCGTTTGAAGTGACAACACGCCTCAGCGTCACAATTTCAGCGCGGATATTTGGCACCTCGATACCAACCAACGATCTTCCTGGAATTGGCGCCTCGATACGAACTTGACCTGATGGAGCAGCAAGAGCGAGTGCTAAATCATTGCCAAGCGCGGTGATTTTTGATAGCTTCGTTCCCATGGTAATCTCAAGCGCATACTGAGTCACGGTTGGACCGTTGTTGACTTCGGCAACACGTGCGCGAATTCCAAAGCTCTCAAGCGTTTTTTCAATAGTGTCAGCGTTCCATTGGACATCTCCGCGATCTGCTGCTTGCTGAGGAATTTCCTGCAATATAGAAATTGGCGGATACACCCAGGTTGACCCACTCGTGGCCAACGGCCGAACATACATTTCATTATGAGCAGGCGCCGCAGCAGCCACTTGAGAAGCGGCGGGTTTTTGATCTTTTTGCTCTTTTGCCCCAAACATGCTGGAAAACACTGATTTCTTATCTTGTATAAAGTCTTGTTTACCTGACTTTTCATCTTTCTTGTCTTTTGCCTTTGCGCGATTTTCGCCACCCAGCAATCCACCGAAAACATGCTTGGTGAAAAATACCCAAATAGCCCGTAGCATCTGCCCAATAAACTCAACAACCACATCAAGTGATGTGTCCAAAAAGAGTACTAAGCCGATAACGAATACAAAAATCAACAGTACATAGCTCCATACAGGCGTGAAATCTGCACGCGCTCGCTCCATAAGAAGTGCGCCAAGGGACCCCGATTGAAAGAGCATGAGTACGGTCATGTACATCAGCGTTGATCCAATGGTGGTATGTGGTCGTATAAGCCTCTTGCGCTTTTTTCCAAAAAAATGTGTCGCAATCATCAGGAGTAGTATGGGTAGCAGCACCGCAAACCAGCCGAGCTTTGCGCGAATCTGTTCGTTTACATCTTGCAGCATGTTAAACTCGCCGCCCAGAAGCTGATGAAAGAAGGATGCAAAAACGAAGCCCGCTCCCAAGATAAAAAATATGCCAAGCATGTGTGAAAAGGATTTCCCACTTACTTGACCACCAAAAAACTTTTTCTTACGAGCCATATCATATTATTGTAGGTGAAGCGGATGACAAAATCAATGATGGCATTTGCAAATCATATGCAAGACATGGGCTTACCCATAAAAATACCCCCTGTGCGGGGGTATTTTTATCACAAATTTTCTAAAAATTAACAAGGGGTGCGATTAATCGCGTTCCTCTTGCTGTGGTTTCTGAGACTTTTGATCACCAGCGCCTTCAATCATTTCTAGATTGACACGACCTTGCTGGTCAATTTCATATACACGCACGTGCACTGTTTGACCTTCATGCACGACATCGTTTGGATCTTTGACAAATCCACGTCCCATCTTTGAAACATGGAGCAAACCGTCTCGACCTGGAATAAGTTCGACAAATGCACCAAATGGCATAATGCGAACAACTTCTCCATTGTATTCTTCGCCGACTTCCACATCACGTGTCATATCGCGAATGGAGCTTACTGCAGCATCAACTTTGGCCTGATCTGTACCACTTATGGTTACTGCACCGCTGTCGTCAATATCGATGGTTGTGCCAAATTCCGCAATCATTGCGCGGATATTTCGACCGCCTGGACCAATGATTTCACCAATTTTGTCTTGTGGTACGGTGACCACAACCACTTTTGGTGCAAACTTTGACAGCTGCTCACGTGGCTTATCAATAACCGCCTTCATCTTCCCCAAAATTGCAATACGTGCAACCTTGGCTTGATCAAGTGTTTGTTTAATTTGCGCATCACTCAAACCAGTCGACTTTACATCAAGCTGGATCGCGGTGACGCCATCTTCAGTTCCGGTTACTTTAAAGTCCATGTCTCCACCAAAATCTTCAATACCCATCAAGTCGGTAAGAATGACATAGTCATCACCTTCGCTAATCATACCCATTGCAATTCCAGCCACCGGATGTGTTATTGGCACACCAGCTGCCATCAAGCTAAGGATTGATCCGCACGTTGATGCCATTGATGTTGAACCATTTGAGGACAACACTTCTGAGACAACTCTCATGGTATAGGGAAATACGTCGCGCGCTGGAAGCACTGGCTCGACTGCTTTTTCAGCAAGTGCACCGTGTCCAACTTCACGTCGTGAGGTAAACCCAATACGCCCGCATTCTCCAACAGAATAAGGAGGGAAATAATAGTGGTGTATATAATGCTTTTCTTCTTCACCTTCTGGACCTTCGATCAATTGCTCAGCACCTGGTGCAGCAAGCGTGGTGATAGACATAACTTGTGTGTCACCGCGCTGGAAAATCGCTGATCCATGCATACGTGGCAATGAATCAACTTCGATCGTTATCGGACGAATTTCATCTGGAGCACGACCATCTGCTCGAACTTTTTCTTTCAAAATGCGCGCACGCATCATTTTTTTTGCAACTGTGTCAATGCCCTTCAGAAGCGTTTTTTTATCAACTTCCAAATCTGCATGAGCTGCGCTAAACTGCTCAACCAAGCCATCCATCATCGATGAATCTTCTGATTCTTTCTCAGCCTGTCCTTTGACAATTTCGGCAATTTGGGCAGAATACTTCTCTTTTAGAATGTTGATAATTGAGTCGTCAACAAGAGGAACAGGTAGCTCTTCCTTAGCATGACCAATTTCTGCACGAATTTCTTCAATAAACGCGATGATTCGAGCATTTTCTTGCTTGGCACGTACAATTCCTTCCAACACAACATCTTCTGGTACTTGGCGTGCTTGCGTTTCGATCATGACAACGCGCTCGGCGGTTGATGTTACCACCAAGTCGAGTGAAGATTCACCTTGCTGTGCGGTGGTTGGATTTACCACATACTCACCTTTGGATCCTTCACCAATATATCCGACGCGGATAGTGGACAAGGGGCCGTTCCAAGGCAGCTGTGACAAATGAGTCACTGCTGATGCGCCAATTGCCGCAACAATTTCTGGTGAGTTGACATTGTCAACTGACATAACGGTTGTTACGATTTGAATGTTCTTTCGAAGTTCTTTTGGGAACAATGGTCGAATACCTCGATCAATAATACGTCCGTTTAAAATTGCTTCATCAGTTGGTCGACCTTCACGCTTTACCCATCGCGAACCTTTGATACGACCACCTGCATACAATTTTTCAACGTATTCTACCTGCAACGGGAGATAATCAATATCATCTGGAGCACGTCCAATGTTTAAGGTAACCAATACGCGTGTTTCTCCCATGCTCGCCATAACAGCTACATGTGAGGCGCGTGCAAGCTTACCAAATTGTAACGTTAGGGTTTGATCACCTACTGTGATCGATTTCTCGAGATATTTCATAGGTCGTTTAAATGAAAGAAAGACTGTTCCACATGCAGCCACGAGCGCTGTATGAGGTTTAAGAATGTGTAATTATTAATATGATTATACGATTATATTACTTCTTAAGCCCAAGTTTGGCAATCAAGCCAGAATAGCGCTCTTCGTTCAATCCTTGAAGGTAGCTGAGGATACGACGACGCTTTGCAACAACTTTGAGAAGTCCACGACGAGAATGATTATCTTTTTTGTTCAAGTTTAAGTGCTCAATCAGTTTGACAATCTTGTGTGAGAGGAGCGCAACTTGCACTTCAGGTGAACCAGTGTCACCGGATTTTTGTGCAAACGACTCAATGATTGTTCCTTTTTGTGCAGTATGAAGATCAAATGTTGCAGTTGATTTTTTTCCTTTTTTTGCGGGAGCTGTCAATTCTGCCATCTCGTTTTGAGGGGTTTGCTCAGGCACAACAGTCACTTCTTCAACAGGAGTTTCGACTGCTTCTGCGATCACTTTTTTCACTTCTTTTTTTGCCTTAACGGCTTTTGTTGGTTTTGTTGTCTTGGTAGCCATATTGTTATAGATGAAAATTATAATGGGATATTGTCTTTTTTTCAACCCCACATGCACATTTTGCGCAAAGTTACCCTTATTTGTGGTTAGTCTTCCCTTCCCTTAAATTACGTATACTATATATACAATATATATTTCTAACTCCGCAACATCCATGTTGGCACATTCCTTCCATGGTATTCAACCAAGCAACCCGTGACTATTACCCTATGATTTGATATACTTGGCTCAACCGCATAGGACGCCAACATTGGGCGACATGCGCATTTTATTTCAGCTCCAAATACTGTTTCTAAAACCAGCTGATCGTAATTGTCACATCTCATGAGCAACACGTTTTACATAACCACAACCCTGCCGTATGTAAATGCCAAGCCACATATTGGATTCGCACTTGAACTTGTACAAGCGGACGTGATTGCACGATACCAGCGAATATGCGGCAAGAATGTTATCTTCAACACCGGAACCGATGAGCACGGACTCAAGATTTACCAGAAAGCAGTCGAGGCAGGACTTACTCCTCAAGCATATTGCGACTCATTTGCCGCAATCTTTCAAAAGCTAAAGCAGGCGTATAACCTGTCATACACCCACTTTACTCGCACTACTGATCCATCTCACAAACAGGCTGCTCAAGCATTTTGGATCAAATGTCGCGATGCCGGGTTTATTGATAAAAAAATGTATGACATCCAATATTGCGTTGGGTGTGAGCTGGAAAAAACCGATTCAGAATTGGTAGATGGTCGCTGCCCCCTCCATCCAAATGTTGCTGTTGAAACAATAAAGGAGGAAAATTATTTCTTTAAATTTAGCGCATTCCAACAATCGCTTCTTGCACTGTATGCAGATAATCGCTCGTTTGTGGTTCCCGAGTTTCGACTGCGAGAAATCGAAAACTTTATTACGGAGGACGCTGTGGACTTTAGCATTTCCCGCCTCGCCTCAAAAATGCCATGGGGAATACCGGTCCCTGGCGACGAAGCACACGTCATGTATGTGTGGTTTGATGCGCTTATTAACTACATATCGGTACTTGGGTGGCCCGATGATTTAGACACCTTTCAAGACGCCTGGCCAGGTGTGCAAATTGCAGGAAAAGATAATTTGCGACAGCAATCTGCTATGTGGCAAGCAATGCTTGCATCAGTCGGACTTCCCCATTCGTCACAAATCATCATCCATGGCTTTATTACCTCAAATGGTCAGAAGATGAGTAAGTCGCTGGGAAACGTGGTCGATCCGTTTGATCAGGTTGAGAAATTTGGAACTGATGCTGTGCGATATTATCTCATCGCAGAAATCCCAACATTTGATGATGGCGATTATTCAGAAACACGATTTGTTGAACTCTACAATGCAGACTTAGCCAACGGCATTGGCAATCACACGAGCCGCATTCTCAAGCTGGCCGAAGGAATGAAATATGTGCCAACTGCAGCAGATGCAACTCTCTATGAGGCAGTCGACAAACACATGCGCGCCTATGAAAGTGGAAGTGCCATAATGGCGCTTCGAACGCAGCTGAGCCAGTATTCTAAAGCACTTGATGCCGACCATCCTTGGACTATAAAGGAGACTCATCTCAAACAAGAAATACTCATCACACATCTTCGCAATCTCTATCAGTTTGCGTATAATCTGCAGATATTTCTGCCAGACACCGCAAACCAAATACTCGATGCGCTTTCTGCACCATCAATTACCGCGCCCAAGCCACTGTTTGCGCGCATCTAAACAGTGAGTCAGCAATCTTTAGCGCAGGAACTCTGATACAATAAATCATATTGGTTATGAAAATATTTGCTCATCGACACATGCGCTGGTTTAAGTCGCGCAGTAAGTTTGTACAAATAGCACTTGTTCTCATGGCTATTGCCGCAACAGCCGGCCTCATCATATTTTATATCTTCGTGCTCCATGGACTGCCAAATCCCGCAAAGCTCAAAAATTATCAGACAACACCGCTTGCCACACATATTCTTGATAGAAACGGCAAGCCGTTATATGAAATATTTGAGCAAGAAAAACGAACTCCGGTTAAGATTGTCGATCTTCCACAGTATGTGCATCAAGCAGCAATTGCGATTGAGGATAAGGATTTTTATCGGCATGGAGGCATATCAATAATTGGAGGTGTTGGGCGAGCATTTATTGAAAACTTAAAAAATGAATCTCTGCAGGGCGGCTCAACAATCACCCAGCAACTGGTAAAAACCGCACTATTAACCCCAGAGCGCACCATTCAGCGCAAGCTGCGCGAAATTCTCCTTGCAGTCTGGACCGAGCAACTGTACAACAAAAATGAAATATTAGAGCTTTACTTAAATCAAATCCCTTATGGCGGATCGGCATATGGTATTGAAGAGGCATCACACGCTTACTTTAACAAAAGCGCCAAAAAACTCACGCTTGATGAGGCGGCGTTATTAGCCGGACTGCCACAAGCTCCATCATTGTACTCACCATACGCAAACCCCGAACTTGCACGCCAGAGGCGTAACCAGGTTCTTCTGAAGATGAAGGAACAAAAGTACATTACTGATGAGCAGTACCAAAAAGCAGCTGCCCGTCCGATTCGTACCTATGCTCCTCGCAACAACATTAAAGCTGCCCATTTTGTATTTTATGTTCGCAGCCAGCTTGAGAAACAGTATGGGACGAAGTTGGTTGAGGAGGGTGGATTGCGCGTCACCACAACACTTGATTTGGATATTCAAGAAGAAACAGAGGCTATTGCGCGTGAAGAAATTGAGGATCTACGTTCATTGCGCGTTGGGAATGCGGCAGCACTTGTCACACGCCCCCCGACTGGCGAGATCTTGGCAATGGTTGGATCAACCGATTATTTTGCAACAGGTTCCGGAGCATTCAATGTTACGACAGCACTACGCCAACCCGGTTCATCAATTAAACCAATCAATTTTGCCATTGGAATTGATCGTAAAATTGTAACTCCGGCCACCTTGTTTTTGGATGCTCCAACTTGCTTTCCAGCTCCTGAAAAACCTTATTGTCCAAAAAACTATGACGGAACATTTCATGGCCAAGTTCCCCTTCGCATGGCCCTTGCCAATTCATACAACATACCAGCTGTCAAAATGATGGCGATGAATACGGTCGAAACATTTATCGCGTCTGCCCCCGCATTTATGATTACCTCGCTCACCGACACAAAACGCTACGGCCTATCGCTTTCCTTAGGTGGCGGCGAAGTGCGCATGACCGAGATGGCGCAAGCATTTTCAGCTTTTGCCAACCATGGTGTACCACGCAAACTCAATGGCGTGTTGAAAGTTGAAGATCACAACGGCAAAGTTTTGTATGAGTTTAAGGATGCAAATTTTATTCAAAATGTCAATAAGCCGATGGGGGATCCTAAGTTTTTGGCAATTCCAGGCAAACGAGCAATCTCACAAGAATCTGCGTTTATCATCTCACACATTCTTCTTGATAATTTCGCCAGAAGCCAGGCCTTTGGCACAAATTCACAACTTGTGGTCAAAGACCGCACGGTATCAGTCAAAACTGGGACGACAGATGATAAAAAAGATAACTGGACGATCGGATTTACACCCAACTTTTTATCTGTCGTTTGGGTTGGAAACAATGACAACACACCGATGAACCAGGCTTTGACATCAGGCGTCACAGGCGCAGCCCCTATTTGGAATCGAATCATGACTCATGTCCTTGAACCTCAACCAGATCTCAAGCCACGAAAACCTGCCTCGGTTGTTGGAACACAAGTGTGTTGGGGCACCGGCGCCATGGCCAGCGGCAGCTCGTGCCAAAGCCGATTTGAATACATTATCAAAGGGACCGAAAAGCTTGTAAACCGCGGCGTAACCAGCAAGCGCGAGCAAGTCTGGGTGACTCGTGATAGCGATAAGCTCGCAACCGAAGGAACGCCAAACACTGAACTGAAGGAAAAAACTATTCTGTATGATGGATATTCCAGAATCTGCATTGATTGTGCGGGCGACACTCCTCAACCTACACCTCAACCGTAGTCGCACTTCTCCAACTCTCGTTCTTCCCATGCGGGCGCTTGGGCTGATACAATTGATGCACTCATGAACATCACGATTGCTATTGCATCAAATCATCCGAAAAATCAACTCATTCAAACCATACGGTCAATTCGAAACTGCACAGGAGGGGAATCTTTGCCAATTACTGTAGTATGTGACAGCGTACCAATTTCGCCTGAGGTAGCTCGTCAGTTGCGCAATTATTCAGTCACCTACCACGAACTGTCTGTCGCCACCAGCTTTGCCAAAAAGTGCAAACAGCTTATTGAGCTTTGTCGTACTGACTATATTCTTTTAACACAAGATGATGTTGTTTTTCATCGAGACACCATAAAGTTCGTTTACCGTGCTCTCAAATCTTCGCCTCGCACAACGTTTGTCGGCGTACGCAATATTCCTATTCCACCAACCTCGCTTATGGAACGCGCCATTTCAATGGGAACCTTACTGAGCAATCGGATCGCGCGCGCATGGAGAAATGGAGAAAATTACATGTCATGCTGTGGTCGCGTCATGGCGTTTCCAACCAACTGGGCAACACAACTTTATATTCCAGAAAACGTCGTCTCGCTTGACGCTTATTTATATCTTGAGAATAAGCGCCGGGGGGGAAGATATCTATGTGAGTGGGGTGCACGCGTCTATTTTAAGTCACCCTCCACGTTCAGCGAGCATCTTTCAAAAAGCAGCAGATTTCAATATTCGCGCCTGGAGATGGCAGCATATGGTTTTGAGCGGCTCAGATATGAATATGCGATGCCCAAAGGGCTCGCGCTTGGCCAACTTGCAAGTCTTTTTACACGCTACCCTACCCAAACTGTGCTCTATATTTTTGTGTTTGCCTCGACAAAATTATTGAGAAAATCGAAGAAGGAAAGCTTGATTGCTGCATGGGAGGCAGACGCCAGCACAAAATCATGGTAAGCCGGGAGACTGGCTGCACAACGAACATAGATTCGGAGTGTGCCACCGAGAAGAATTGAACTTCTGACCTAACGCTTATGAAACGTCCGCTCTACCACTGAGCTACGGTGGCTTACGTAAATTATGTGAGTATAATTATACTATATGAAGCAGCGAGATCTCTCCATAATTATCGTCTCATACAATACCCTTGAGATCACCAAACAGTGCCTTGATTCAATATTGAAGTCCACCCGCGACAGCGACATCTCGCTTGAAATTGTGGTGGTAGACAATGACTCACACGATGGCTCAGTTGCCATGCTGCTGGATTACAACAAAAAACACGACAGCCTATTTACTCTTCTACTAAATGACACAAATTGCGGCTTTGGTCGGGCGAACAATCAAGCCATTGCAAAAGCTTCTGGAGAGTTTGTGCTCATGCTCAACTCAGATACCGTGATCACAGGGCGTGCAATTCAATCGCTACTCACCCATGCCAGACAAAACCCATCACACCACTTTATTGGCGCAAAACTGTTAAACGCTGACCTGACCCCGCAGGATTCATGTGGCCCACTGTACACCTTACCCGTGGTATTTACTCACTTGCTACTCATGGGTGATCGCTGGCCGGTGTTTCGCTTTACCCGTACATCACCCGGAAAAACGGTGCGTGTCGGTTGGGTCTCTGGCGCCTGCATATTGTGCCGAAAAAGTGACTTTGAGCGCGTTGGAGGATTTGATGAGCAAATATTTATGTATATGGAAGAGATCGACCTGCTTCACCGTGCGCAAAAACTTGGCATGAATACCTACTTCTATCACTCAGCACGCATCATCCACCTTGGTTCTGCGTCATCTGGCGGACAACGTACATTTCCAATTTTACAAGTTTACAATGGGCTGTTGTATTACTATAAAAAGCACTTTAATAAAACATCGCTTTTGCTTCTCAAATCTATGCTACAATTGAAAGCAGTGCTTGGAATCGTCGTAGGACGCGCAACAGGCAGCACATATCTCAGTCAAACATATGAAAAAGCTCTCGCAATTGCTCAAGACCATTGACGACAATCTGTTTCACTGGACGTTTATTGCCTTTATTGTTGCCGTCTCCTTGCTTCCTAAATTTCCTCTTCAGCACGTTGAGTATACCTATATTAAGATTCGAATCGACGATCTACTTCCTGTTATTTTGTGTCTCGTGTTTTTTATCCAGTGGGCACGTCGCAAACTACAGCTTCGAACTAAATTTTTTTGGAATGTGATGGCGTTTTGGGCCGCAGTATTTATCTCGTTTGCATTCGGTTATTACTATCTGCACACCATCCGAGAGCCGGTATTTAATGTGGGGCTTCTTCATAGCTTGCGTCGTGTGCAATATATGATCGTCTTTTTTGTGGCAATGTCTGCCGTCATAAGCGACGCGCGCTTTAAAACATATCTCAAGACGTACTTTATCACCTTACTGTTAGTTGCTTTATATGGAATTGGACAGAAGTTCCCTATGATAATTGCCGACCGTCAATTTTGTCTTCCGTCAATCCAGTCGATGAATCCCGCATATGTTGATGGTCGCCTGCTGTGTCTATCAATGAGCGATCGAGTCAATTCAACGTTTGGCGGTCACTTTGATTTGGCCGGATATGTAACGTTTTCCATTCCAATCATCATTGGACTCTACTTCAGCCGCAACCATAAACGGTATGTGGGATTATTTATCCTTGCCTTGCTCATACTTCTTTATACTTCGGCCAGGTCCTCATTTTTAGCTTACCTTGCCTCAACATTCCTGTTTATCCTCTTTGCCAGAAGATGGAAATTTTTCTTTCTCGCACTAGCCTTGACGGGTGCCCTACTACTGACCACAAAAGATATGACCAAACGATTTGCTCAGACATTCCAGGTAAAGACAGTATTTATTAATGAGCAAACAGGACAAGAACAAGTGAGTCAAAAAATATCGGTGAACAATCTTCCCGCCGGCAACGCCAAGGTAAACAGCAAACTCACGAACAAGCTCACCGCAACAAAACCAAAAGTAAGTGATGAAGAAATCAGGCAAGCTGCCATAAATGAAGTGGTGGCCAATGCAAACCAGAAAGGTGAAGTTCTCACCACCGTGCAAATCCAACAGCGTGCCAATGAAATATCAAAATTTATCAAACCGCAACAACTTGTTTTATGCGACATTTCTTGCTCAACCCGCCTTCAAGTTGAATGGCCTCGCGCAATTGCCGCATTTCAAACCAGCCCACTTCTTGGGACTGGCCCTTATTCACTCACCGAAGCCACTGACAATGACATCCTGAGATGGCTTGGCGAGTTCGGTTTACTTGGCACCACGCTCTTTATGGCATTATTGATTCGCATATGTGTCACAACTTGGAAGTACGCCAAAAAGTATTCCGAACCTTTTGTTCTCTATGGATTTGTGTTTGGAACAGTTGCGCTGCTGATTAATGCGCTCTATGTAGATGTATTTGAAGCATCCAAAATTGCCTACAATTTCTGGACCGTTGCCGGATTAATGGTTGGTCTTCAATACGCAAAGAAGTCTCACAAGCCGTCATGACCAAGCCACAGATCATACATAACAAACACCTTGCGTTAAAAAAGGCGCTTCACATATCTCTTTTGGTGACTATTGTATTAGTCGCCTTGGCCACACGACTATACCGCATTGATACTCCACTTGCTGACTTTCACTCCTGGCGACAGGCAGATACTGCAGCAGTTGCACGAAATTATGTTCGCGATGGAATAAACCTACTTCGACCAACCTACGATGATCTTTCAAATATTCAATCAGGTGAAGAGAATCCTGAAGGGTTGCGCATGGTTGAGTTTCCCCTCTACAACGCAGCTATTGCATCACTTGCCCCAATGGTGCCACTCCCTATCGAACAGATTGGACGGCTCATTGCGGTCGCTTGTTCAATCATCATATTGCTCGTTATTTACAGCATTACAAAGCAAGAAATAGATGAGGCCACAGCTCTGATTGCTGCAGCGTTATATGCAGTTTTGCCATTTTCTATATTCTTCTCCCGCGTTGTGTTGCCTGAAACACCAGCGCTTGCCATGGTTTTTTTAACACTCTATAGCTTATACAATTATACAAATGGGAAGAGCCTTACATACCTCTGGTATGCTGTGGCCGTCGTATGCGCAGCATGTGCTTTGCTAATTAAGCCAACAACCATATTTTTCTATATCGCCTTTGGCTATCTCTTTATTCGCAAACATGCATGGAAATTATTTCAAAGCTGGCAGCCATATGTGTTTGTGGTGTTAACAATAGCGCCACTTATTTGGTGGAGAACTTACATAGCACAATTTCCAGAAGGCATTCCAGCAAGCGAGTGGCTTATTACAAGCATCAACACAGGTGGTGGAATGGAGCGAATATTTATGCGACCGTCATTCTTTAGATGGATCTTCTATGAGCGAATCACCAATATTATACTCGGCGGACTCATGTTTCCATTTCTTGTCATTGGAGCAATCACCAGACAGCGCTCGCACTTTCTTTATAGCATTCTCATCAGCTCGATGGTTTACTTGATTGTCTTTCAGGGCGGCAATGTGCAGCATGAATATTATCAAACCCTCATTATTCCCGCAATTGTCATCTTTACGGCATATGGTATTCGCTCCATCTTCAATGTTCACTTGAAAAAAATATATATGTTGCCTTCAGTTATTGCAGTTATCGCATGCACTGGACTTGCGCTCTTTGTGTCATATCAGCGTGTTAAAACATATTATGATTATCCAGAGGAGCTGGTTCAAATTGCATCAGTCATCGACAGCGTAACAACACGTGAGGACAAGATCGTAACCGATACCCTTGGCGACACTACCCTATTGTATCTATCAGATAGACGGGGGGCGCCTGCGGTATTTGATGATTTAACAAAGCTCAAAGCGAAGGGATATAGATACTTCATTACTCAAAATGGAGATGTGATTAAAAAAATCAAAGCAGAAGAACCGTTTGAAGTCATGTTTGAAAGCAACAAGTTTGCCATTTTTCGCTTATAGGCAATTTGGTCGGGCCCGGGTATCCCAGCGCTTTACATAGTTCAATGCCGACTACATTCACTTCGCATTTGCGCATCATCAAAATCAAATACATGCTATGAAAATTCTCATGATCACCCCTTATGTCCCCTATCCTCCCGCATCGGGCGGACAAATTCGCACGCTCAATCTACTCAAATATCTTCATGAAAAACATTATGTGGTGTTAGTTGCGCTTTCTAAAAACCCTCACGACAACCAGTACAAAACTGCGTTGCTTGAGTATTGTGATGAAGTGCATATTTGCCGTCGACCGGAAAAGCCGTGGCAAATAAAAAACATTCTGAGGTGGCTGTTTTCATCAAAGCCATTTCTGGTTGTGCGCAATTATTCAGCTGAGGCAAGCCGCACCATATCATCTATTTTGAAGCAGCAAGAGTTTGACGTAATTCACTGCGAGACATTTTATGTGATGCCACATGTGCCAAAGACAGATACTCCTATTTTACTTGTTGAGCAAACGATTGAACTTGATGTGTATAAGCATTTTGTTGATTCTCGTCCCTTTTTTATGAGACCTTTTTTGAATCTTGATATTGCAAAGCTACGTTATTGGGAAGCTGCATATTGGAAGAAGGCCGCACTTGTTGCAACCGTTTCTGAGGAAGATAAGCAGCGGGTCAGTCAGATTGCACCAACCATCAAACCGATTATCGTACCAAATGGTGCTGGATCAGATATGGTAATTGATGAGCTTCCTTCAAAAGAACATGGTGAAAAGATATTGCTGTTTCAAGGCAATTTTTCTTGGCTTCAGAATATTGAAGCCGCAAATTACCTCATTCAAAACATTGTCCCCGCTCTTGTGGCAAGGCATCCAGATGTTCACCTAAAAATTGCCGGTCAACATGCAGGAAAAATACCTGCAAGTGAACATGTACAAATCGTTGAAATCCAAAACGACGATGTTGCAACAGTCAAAAAACTCTATCTTACCTCGTCGATATTCTTAGCTCCAATCTTTGGTCCAGGTGGCACGCGGCTGAAGATTCTTGCTGCCATGGCATGTGGACTCCCCATCATCTCCACCACAACCGGCGTAACTGGCTTAGCCGTGCAAAACGGTAAACATGTGCTTTTAGCCAATACACCAACTGAATTTGTCGACAATATTTCGCTATTGCTTCGAGACAACCAGCTCTACCAAACACTCCGAACCGAAGCATTTTCCCTCATACATGACCAATACAACTGGAAGGCAATTGCCAAAAAGCTAGAAATTGCGTATGTGCGCGTAAATCAATAATGACTATCTGCCTTGATATATCACAAATTGCATACGAAGGAACTGGCGTTGCACGCTTTACACGCGGCTTGGTGGAAACGATATGTGCACGGCCCAAAGAAGACGATTGGATATTCTTTTTTTCTGGCCTACGAACATCAGCGCCAAGCGAAATTATTGAGCTCATCAAGAAAAGTGGACACACCTATGTTAGAGCATATTACCCACCTACTGTTTTTGCATGGCTTAACAATACTGTTCACAAAATTCCGATCGAAACATATATTGGCCATTCAGTCGATTGGTATATTAGCTCAGATTGGACACAAGCTCCATGTCGAGCAAGACGGGCGACCATCGTCCATGACTTGGTGTTTGTGAAGTACCCAGAGACGGTGGCCGACACCATCATACAAACACAGCAAAAACGTCTCGGCCATGTGGATGCTGAATGTGAAGTAATTTTCTGCGACTCAGAAAGCACAAAAAATGATTGTGAAGAATTCTTTTCTATCAAAAATGCCCGTCTTGTCACCAATTATCCCGGCGTCAATCCACCTTCCCAATTGCCACCCGCGATTCTTGAGCAAACAAAAAGACAGTACAAGCTTGACAGACCATACATTCTTGCAGTTGGAAAGATTGAACCACGTAAGAATCTCCATCGTTTGATTGCAGCATATCTCCGCTTGTATCGAGATGATGTTGATTTAGTGATTGTCGGTCAACAAGGGTGGGACGTTTCAGCACAAGAATTAGTTAGCAACGCCGCGCACGAAACAACGGCGGGAGCCGCCGCGCGTGAATTGCAGATTGCAAGTAATAACATCCACTTTTTGGGCTATGTTCCAGATGATGCGCTTCAAGCCTTATATTCACAATGCCTGATATTTTCCATGCCATCACTTTGGGAAGGATTTGGATATCCAGTTATTGAAGCTATGCAACAGGCCGCGGCCGTCTGCTGTTCAAACACTTCCTCTCTTGCTGAAATTGCAGATGATGCGGCACTCACCTTCAATCCACTTGATGTAGCTGATATTACTCGCGCACTCCATCACCTGCTTGAAAATGAAAATGATCGCGCAATGTATCAGCAACGCGGGCCCACAAGGGCCGCCGCATTCCGTTGGGACACATATTATGATACGATGATGAAGGAGTTACGGCCCCATACAAATGCATGAAAGACATAT
>CAYUJW010000020.1:0-1335 GCA_964445135.1 uncultured Gammaproteobacteria bacterium | reverse complement strand
GCCCACTACGCTCCGTGGTATTGTCCATATCCGCTCGTCACAACCATTCATGATCTGGCATATGAATATTTTCCCAATGAATTTTTGACCAAAGACTTATATACCTTACGCAAATGGACTCGAGCCAGTGTCACGCGCGCCACACGCATCGTGGCCGTCTCAAATAACACAAAAAAAGACCTCACCTCGCTATATAAAGTGTCGCCAAGTACAATACGCGTCGTACACAATGGGTTCACTTTAAACAATCACGAGCATGAATCAGCGCCAACCGCCAGTTCTCAAGCGCAATATTTACTATATGTTGGGACACTGCAGCCGCGAAAAAATGTTGCTCGGCTTATTAGTGCGTTTTCAATTATCTTAAAAAAACATCCTACTCTCACACTCAAAATTGTTGGTAAAAAGGGATGGATGTACGAGGAAATTCTTGCCACCGCACGCCGACTTGACATCGAGCACGCGGTTGAATTTACTGGATATGTAAGCGAAGATGAGAAACGTCTGCTATATGAGGGAGCATTGGCATTTGTTATGCCGTCATTATATGAAGGGTTTTGTATTCCGGTGCTGGAAGCAATGAGTGCTGGGTGTCCCGTAGCGTGCGCCAATACCTCTTGTTTGCCGGAAGTTGCAGGTGATGCATGCATCTTTTTTGATCCACTTGATACAACTGACATCGCCCGCGCAATAGATACGCTTGTTGAAAATCCACAAATTCGAAAAGTTCAGATAGCAAAAGGTGTGAAGAATGTTGCCAAATTTTCTTGGAAACAATCGGCCGAAGAGACACTTCAAATACTTGAAAATGCCGCTCAACATACCGCGTCAAAATAACGAGAATCACTATGACAACACATATCATCACCGATGAATACTCGCCACAAAAGTGGAATGAACTCGCCCATCATCCACTTCAAACGTGGGAATGGGGAGAAGCACGCGCGAGTCTAGGCACAACGGTTGTGCGATTTGTGGGGCCTGACATTGACGGCATAGCAAGCGTATTTCAGGCAACAATTCATCCCATCCCTCATACCAATCGATACATTGGATATATTGCCAAGTCTGCCATACCATCTCCCCAGGTTTTGGATTTTATTGCTGATTATGCTCGCACCAACAACATCGTCTATGTCAAATTTGAGCCTGTGGGGCTCCACCCCGAATCAACCAAGATCCCATCTTCTCTGAAAAAATCGCCATCCTCATTGTTCCCGGCATGGACACAAATACTGGATCTCACCCCAACTGAAGACGAGCTATTTGCAAAGCTCAAATCAAAAACTCGCTATAACGTTCGGCTTGCTACAAAAAAAGGTGTAATAGTTCATG
>CAYUJW010000019.1:0-19299 GCA_964445135.1 uncultured Gammaproteobacteria bacterium | reverse complement strand
CCACAATCCCAGAAAGTTGTGATAGGGTCGGGGATTATAGAATTAGGAAGCGAGAAGGAAGCGGCATACAAGCGGATAACCCAATCATTAAACGACGTATCAATAGCCTATATAACGCATGATAGATTGTTCAAAAAATATGATACGAAAGATTTGATATACATCGTTGGGAAGGAACAAACAATTATGTCAATATTGGCTGAATATGACTTAAAAGACACAATAATTCTACTTGAGGGAAGACAGCCAAAAAAGCGACTTCAATCGATTATAATAGGTGATAAGTGAGAGCACCTTGTGCACAAAAATGATTCGGTTTGCCGATTGCTGCTGTAGCTTAATTGGATAAAGCAGGCCCGTCCTAAGGGCAAGACTGGGGGTTCGATTCCCTCCAGCAGCACACTACGACATAATCACGCTTGACGAGCGCCAGCTCTTTTGGGTAATATGTAAGCTTTTCCAATTCCAATCAAATTCAAATTCATGATCTCGACAGACTTCTCACCACTTGAAACTCGCAAAGATGCATTTGTTGCACTCAGCCTGCTATTTCGTCCGTGGAGTTGGAGGCAAGGCAAGAAAGCAGGAATTCGTGTCAAAAACCGTCTCAAAAAATATGCGCCAAAGCATGAAGTAGCTCTATTTCTCACGGCACGCGGCGCGCTTTATAAAACACTTGAGGCGCTTGAGGTGAGAGTGGGGGATGAAGTTATTGTCGTACCATTTACCTGTGAAGCGGTGATTGTTCCGATACTTGCACACGGTGCGGTTCCCGTATATGTAGATATTGAACCGGTAACGTATTCAATTGATGCCAAGCTCCTTGAAGCCAAGATTTCCAAAAAGACCAGGGCAATCATTCTCCAGCACACGTATGGCGCACTTCCCATGGATCGAGAAGCGGTGGTACGCATAGCTCGGGGGAAAAGAATTACGGTGATTGAGGACTTAGCACATGGGTGGGACAATGCATATATACAAAATCATCCGCTCAGCACAATCAAGCTTTTTTCCTTTGGACGATCAAAAGCTCTCTCATCAGTCTGGGGCGGGGCAGTGGCCGTGTCCTCACCTTCAATTGCCACAAAACTTAAAAACCTCGAACGTCAACTCGATCAACCTTCCTATAGATTTGTTATGCGTGCACTGTGGTATAAACCACTGTCAGTCTTCATAAAGCGCACGTACGAATGGGGTTTTGGACCAGTAACTGTCGGGCGAATTACTCATGCTGCGGCTCATCTACTGGGGCTTATTATGAATGAACTTTCACCGCGCGAAAAACAACTCAAGATGGATCCCCATATGATAAAAGCGTACCCTGAAGCATTCGCACAGCTCTTACTCACACAGCTTACAACATTTGAACAAATTCAAGCTAATCGCCTGTCAATATGCTCTCTTTATAATCAATATTTTCCCAGCTCCACAAGGTTTGAAGCACCTCTCTCTCGTTATCCAATGACGGTGGCACATCGTGACAGGCTCGTTGCTATGCTTCGGCACAAATCCATATATGTGGGGCAGTGGTATCGCAAACTTATGGGCGATGAATCATCAGCAACATGCAGGATTGCCAATCGCGCCACGGAATCAATCATCAATCTACCAACAAATATCACCATGATTCAGGCAGAACGAATTGTTTCAGCACTTGAGAAAGCACAAACATCACTCAAAAAAACAGCAGACAAACACAAGAAAAAGTAGCGCACTTACAACTTACGCACACGGTGCCTGATAGACTCAATCATGTAGTTGAGTGCATAACGTGCAGGAGATACCACCAGATCATGTGCTGGCAAATATGCAACATCCTCACCGCCAAACCCACGCTTAAACAATGAGATGCTTGAAAATCGGCGATCATTGACCCCGGGCGCAGTTACACCCCAAAAGTTATAGCGACTACATCCACGGCGAATTGCTTCACGAATCGCTTCCCACTGTATCAAATATGCGCCTGGATACGCCCGCCCCGCCTCAGTTGACGCCCCATAATGATATACCGCCTCTTGGCCATAATAGATCACAAATGCCAAGGCGAGCAGCTTTTTTTCATGATATGCGCGAAACAAAACCACATGATCGCCATCTAAAAAGGCTTCAAACTGTTTTTGCAAAAATGATCGTGAAAAGGGGACAAACTGCTGTCGCTTGGCCGTTTCAAGCTGAACTTCATAAAATTCGTCTATATCTGCCGCCTCGCGCGTTGCACTGACATGAAGCCCAAGCTTTTGAGCTTTTCGAACCTCATATCGCGTGGATTTGCGCATTGCAGCTAATAATTCATCCTCACTTGTGTTGAGGGCGAGTTGTGAAGTCAAATCTGCACTCAAATGCATAGGGGAGAGGCGAAGGCCTGCTGCCTGAAATACGCCGCGAATGGATGGGGAGTCAGTTACTTGTGGCCTGATGCGTACAAAGCTGCATCCCTGAGTTTTGGCCAAATCACGAGCGTATTGAAAAAAGTACGTAGTCACTTCCCCATCACTCCAGTCAAGAAGTGGCCCACCGGCCACCGTGATATAGCTTGCACGACGAGCACGCTCAATAACAAACAAACACACTCCTATGATGCGGTTATTGCGCACAAAACCAATGCGATCAATGGTCTTATTCATCGACTCATTAAAGACGCCCCATTGCCAACTATGCAGAAAGTTCGCTTCCGTTTGTGTCTCAACAAACGCATCCCATTCCAATTGGTCTTCTATACGTGTTGACGTAATGGTTGCGGTTGATGACATATTTTTGATGAATGAGATAGCTCATTATAGCGAAACTTTTTTCGAAGAGTTGAAAGTTAGAAGGTTTGCGGGTTTGAAGGTTCAAGGGTTTGAAGGTTCAAGGGTTTGAAGGTTTGAACAAACGACACCCCACAATAACAATAACCAATAAACAAGTATCAATAACCAAGAACCAATAAACCTGCAACTAGCAACTAATCATAACTCTATCGGCCACTTTACCATTTACTTATTTACTATTTACTACTTACAGGCTTACCATTTACTCATTTTTTTACGCACAAATCGTGCTCAAATTTCCCTCACTTTGAGCTCAAGCGTCGTTTTCACACATACAAAGCGCACGCTCATCGGGTCACTATAGCAGCCTAATCCAAGCACGCTTCTCCTATATTTTGTCAAATAGGGAAGTAATATTGGCAAAATAATGGCTTTAGATTGTTGCAATAGCCTAAGTAGGGAAGTGGTTGAAGGGTCCAAAACAGGGGTATATAAGGGGTGGGGAAAGCAGAGGAATGTGTGTACCAAATGAATTATTAATTCATAAATTAGGAAAAATAAATGGAATATATAACCAATATAGAATCTATAGCTCCCCACTCCTTCCTGCTTGGATACGTCGTAAAAGATTCATTTTACGACGTTATGTATATATCATCCTCTGCGGGAATTTGTCTCTCAAATGACATATATCGCGATATGCATAGGGAGTGTACTAATTCAAAACATGCGGTACACTCTTTTCTTTTTATTACACCGAATAAATTATCTTTTGTACCGTTTTATGCTCTCTCTCGATGGTCACCTAGGAGAGCTACTTCTTGCTCTCTCTCGACACAAAAGGCATATATTTAGCTTGTAATAATAGTCTAAAGTGTACATTTCGTGCTTAAAATCGCTTGTTTTCTCCGCGGGCGCTGCCTGGGCTTCACTCTCTTTACGCGTGTGGACCCCAAATAGCGTCCGTTTTGGATTGTTGCAATAGTCTAAAATTGCATATTTACGCACAATTAAATACGATATGAAGAGTCAGAGCGTGTACGTTTTGGATTGTTGCAATAATACAGTTTATATATTTATCCACAATTTCTGCACAAACGTGTACTTTTATCTCGTAAATAAATTACTATAGGATATAAATCGTACGTCCGTGTTTGGCCCGTCCTACTACTCCACTCCTCTACTTCGCCGGCGCGCTTGTTATTTTTGAAGAAATATTTGAGCACAAATTGTGCGTGATTTTTTACAAGTAAGTAAACATTTTGTTCCGCCTGAGTTGAAGATGTCAGAGCGGCCACACGCGCCCAAACAAGGCGCAATCGCCCGCCTCGAGGAGCACGCATTTTACGCACGGTTTGTGCTCAAATTTACCTGAAAAATTGAAGGTCTTACCACCCACTCACCGTGAGAAAGGATACGATTCCCACAACAACAAGCGCGATGAGATACTCCCTCACTACGCTCTTAAACAGCCGGTTGTCAATATACGCGCTCGCCAAACCGACAATTGAATAATAGCACGCAGCAAGAAACATCGCTCCAACTGAAGATCGAAGAGGCACAAAAGACACAACTGCAGCAATCTCCCCCATCAACACCGCAATAACCGCTGAATATCGAAGTATTTCACGATTATATTGATCCAAATCCAGCCGTACGCTCCATAGCATCTGGAATACCAGCAGGAATGCAGTCACAAATACGACAATTGCATTGATATAAAAGTCGGCGCGATAGGAAAGAATGACGCTAAAAAGCAAAAATGTGACAAGCGTTTGAAATAGCACATTGACGGAGAATGCCGCCTTATAAAGCCTCAAACTCTTGCCGACGCCCACATTAAATATATTCGATATTGAAAATAAGGCATACATTGACACACAATATATTGCCAAAAATGGCAAGCGAGTCAGCCAGCGAACTGGTATGAGGAAATAGAACATATACATGGCGAGCGTGAAGAAAATTGGCATAGTAAATAACGTCAGCCACTCTATCTTCTCAATATCCTCAAGCAACGCGAAATAGGTACAAATATATGCGCTGAGCACAAACAGCGGAATAAACAAATATCGTGCGTCAAAGGAAAATACGGCAGACGTTGAAAGAAGCACCAGACTTGCCATAACAAGCATAGAAATTACAAAACGGATGCGCTTTTCTATACGAAGCCCAAGCCGAGTAATTGTGCGCATAGGCTTTTGAAATACTCCCCCTGCATGCCGATGGTTCCCAGACTGCATTCCCTTGTGCGATGATTGCGGCGCCGATGCATTTCTCTTTCTGAAAAAAAGCGGCTTGGAAAAATACTGAAGAAATCTGTTTTGAGGCTTTGTCATAATCTATTTATTGCATATTACTAAACACCATTTGTACATCGTCAAGCAACAACAGTCGATCAATTACATCGTCTACTTCATCTTTTTGCGCCGTCGCAAGACCCGTAATCTGATTGTTGGACTTATAATATAACGAGACTGACTCGATATACTCTGACTCCTCGACTCTACCCATTGTATCAAACGGTAGCAACACTTTGCTTTGCAAATCGTCTGTTTCTATATCAAACGCACCATATTCAGCAGCGAGCTCAAGCGCGTCGTTTGCGGGACATTCTGGCACACAGGTAAGCAATGCGCATTTGGTAAATTGATGCGTCACAGAGCCTGAAATACCCATTTTCCCACCCGCTCGACTTATGATGAGTGAAACATCGCTATTGGTACGACTTGGCTTATCCGTTGCGGCAACAATTACCAGCTGTACGCCGTGTGGGGCAAATGCCTCATAGACTATTTCTGCCAATTGGAGTCCGTCACCCTTTCGACCGCGCTCAATTGCACGCTCAATCGTTTCTTTTGGAACATGATGTGCGCGGGCCATTTTGAGCGCAAAGCGCAACCGGCTGTTTAAGGATACGTCAGTGCTCCCGCCTCCCTCCCCGACTGCCAGGCTAATTGCCCGACAAAGGCGTGAAAATGACACTGCTTTTTGCGCATCGGAAATGCCCTTTTGGCGTTTGATTTGTGACCATTTTGAATGACCTGACATATATTTTTGATGATGGGATGATGAGTAAGATTCTGAATTGACGACGCCCGATTTCAGCACTCAGCAGCATTGATTCAAAGAGTGCCAATCAACGGAGCGCTCACTGGACAAGACCGATGAGGATAAAATAAGGCAAAGCACATATCGAATTAGCCTATCAGACGTGGCTACAATTATACTTGACACGAAGGGCAAATAGCATATACTTGTATATCGATGAATGTATACCAACTAGAACAACTCGCAATAGACGCTGCAATTGACCGCCGTTTTGAAGAAGCGATCAAACACAATAAGGAAATTCTTAAGGTTCGCCCAGATGATTTAGGAGCCCTGCTTCGCTTGGGCTTTGCCAAACTACAGTATGGTGAGCTTGCTGGTGCAAAAAAAGCATATAAAAGCGTGCTGACTAAGCAATCTGAGAATGTTATTGCCCAAGAAAACCTCGAGCGCATTGCGATTCTTGAGCAGAAAGGCTCAGTAGTCACAAAAAAACGCGAAGACAAATTAAACCCAAATCTATTTCTTGAGATCCCGGGTAAGACCAAGTCTTCAGTACTTGTGAACCTTGGACAAAAAGAGATCCTTGCCCACTTAAATATCGGCGATCAGCTAGAACTCAAAGTTCGACGACGAAAATTAGAAGTCCGAAGCGATGGGGAGTATGTTGGCTCAATGCCTGACGATTTGTCCAAACGACTCTATGTACTCATCAAGGGCGGAAGTGATTATTCTTGCTTTATCAAAGAAATATCAATGAGTCGTGTGGTGGTATTTATTCGTGAAGAAAAAAAGAGCAAACGTCTTGCTCGCTTTAGTTCATTCCCTCGCAATATTCAGTCGAACCTCAATCTGATTGAGCAAGCCAGCGAAGGCGCATTGCCTGAAAACACCGATTTAAGTTTGGCACAAGAACGTGTTGAAGATGATGAGGAAGATGATGAAGTAACCCAAGACGAAGTCGAGAGAATGGCTGAAAATTTGGGAACTGAAGAAAAAGAAGAGTTTTATGATCTTGAAAGTGACCCATCAGATGATGATGAGGAAAACTTAGAAGAATAGTGTTTTGCTCCTTTTTTGTATAACACAATTCTCCCCCGCGTTCCTTCGCCACCCACTGCTCTCCCCTTTTTTTCGTGATGCACTACCCTCTTTTTCACAGAGCGCCGAAGCGCGATCCACGCCCAAGCAAATGAAATGCAAAATATGACGATGAGTGATAGTAGTGTTTGCATATTGTATTCCCCTCCTTCACATAATCTCTTTAATTTATGAGCCACTCTTCTTCTTGATCACCCAGGATGAGTTGCAAATCGCTGTGGTCAACGTCACCGGTCATCAGTACACAGTTAAAAAATCGCGCAATATCAACTGCCGTATGAGACTGCATAACTTGGGCATTTGCAGCAACCAGGCGACACCTCCCCTTCTCCCCTTCTATCTTTCTTGTTTGCGAAATATCAACGACACTAATACCGGCGCCTTCTATTATTGAGCCAATACGGTCTGCCGTTTTATAACTCAAATTATAGATAATTTGCACATTCAATTCTTCAGCTCGGTACTCTTCTTGAAAGAGATATGCTTCTAATTGTTTTTGTAGTTTTCGATTTGACAAGAGCTTGTCGCCACCCGGACTAGTCTCGCGTGCATCGGCCGTCGGGATGGGAATAACATCACCTTTTCGTACTCTTGTTAACGCTTGCCAAATATAAAATCTGTCATACAACGTGGCGTTAGACTCAAGAGTAAATATCTCATAAACCGAAGGGAGGTCTGCCGATTCTTTTGTCGAACTTTCATACCAGATTGTTTTTGTGGGACGATAAAAATAGTGCGTCAACATGGTATGACTTGCCACGCTCATCGTACGAATCAATAATTCTGGCTTTTTCTCCGTATACACCAATCGACCCAACGCACCGACTCGATAATTTCCATACCCATCTGGAACTTCGATTTTATATTGTGCAGGATATGAAATGACATAATGGATACCATCGCGCATGCCAAGCGAATATACCTTCGTCTGCTCTCCATAGACAACAAACTGCAGTCGCTCTTGCTTGGCAATTGCCACACTTTGGGATAATCCAAAGAAAAAATAAGCGGTAGCCAATGCAACAAACCCTACGCATACATATAAAAATGTACGCTTTGGGCCGCGTGCTACTCGTGGGGATTGTGTCTTTTTATGTTTCATACACCTTGGTTTAATATGGGGATTCAGATGCCTTCTGAGACTTTAATTTGACTCAGCCATCGAAGCGAGTCTTCCTTGGGAATTTTCTTGACGGTGTATAGTTTACGAATGACAGAAAGCGACGCTTCAATCTCGGGGATTATGATTGCGTGTGCTCCAATATCTTTCAGTCGTTGACTATCTTTTCTGTTGTGTGCGCGACTAATAATGGTCACGTCGGAATTCAGTTTTATCGCATTGAGGATGAGCACTTCTTGGTCATGGCGGGATGGGATTGCAATTACAATTGCACGAGCGCGCTCAATTTGAACATGCTTTAACACATCAATGTCGGCCGGATCACCATATACAATAGGGATCCCCTCTTTTTTTGCATGTTCAACTTCATGAAAATTATAGTCAATCGCAATAAACGGAATGCGCGCCAACATCATGGCATGGCCAATGCGCGAACCCACACGACCAAAGCCACAAATAATAATGTGATTATTAAGTGTTGGCATACTGTCTGATAACAGCGGATTTGAAAAGTCGACCGAAGTCTTGACCCACATCTCAATCGGCGGCAAATACTTTCTGATAAACGTGCGTAGCCGGCGATACAAAAGCTCACGATTATTGATCATGACGGGGGTAAGTACGAGTCCAAATAAAATCGAAGTGATTAAAAATAAGTATTCTTGCGATGTAAATACTCCGTTTGAAAATGCCAAGGAAAGCAGAATAAATGCGTTTTCACTTGCTTGAAATAAGAATAAACCAAGAGAAAATGCGACACGCGAACTCATGCGAAAATACAAGAATACGCCCGTGATTATGAGCATTTTTACCACTACCGTCAGAAGCGCAAACAACATAATGACTGGCATTGCACCAAGCACTTCTGTCAGTTGAATTTGAGTTCCAATGTAGACGAAGAAGATGATTGCCATCACGTCGCGAAGTGGCCGCACCTGCACAAAGACATCATAATGTTCAACGGTTTCAGAGACCAAGATTCCGGCAATAAATGCACCAATAAACACCGATACGTGCATAAGCTCAGAAAGCCAGATAATAAGAAAAATAAATGCCAATACAAATAGATTGAGAAGCTCGCGAGAAGAGCGGGCAATGTGATGAAATACCGTCGGGATAAATCGTTTCCCCGCAACATACATAACCACAATGATTGCTGCTGTTTTGAGTGTGCTTACCACAATAGAAATAATCGTCTGGGCAAAACTAAACTCTGCGCCACTGAAGCTTGAGAAAATGATTAAAAATGGAATGAATGCCAGGTCTTGGAACATCAAAATGCCAAGCGCCATCTCTCCGATAAATGATTCCGATTCTCCCCGATCTTGAATGATTTTGGCGACAACGGCCGTTGACGATGAGGTGAGCGCTATTCCAATAAGCCCCGCTTGAAGAAGGGAAAATCCAAAAAAAACTGAAATGATCCAAATGGCGATCGTTGAAAATCCAATTTGCATAGCGCCCCCAATCAAAATATAGCGCTTGAGCTTGTACAGTCGAGCAAAATTGATTTCTATACCTATGGTGAAAAGGAGCAATACAATTCCCAAATGGGCAAACGAGCTCATCACCTCATACGACACCAAATTTCCAAAAAAACTCGCCACATTCCCGATGAGCACGCCACCTATGATATATCCAATAATTGGAGATATATTGAAGCGCTTGAATATAAATCCAAACACAAACGGAATAAACAGGAAGATGAAAAAGTTAAAAAATGGAATCAAGTCGATTTCATTCATAGCACCTATAATAGTACAAAACATTCGGCAATATGACCATCGAAGCACTATGTGTGCTGCGCTTCATATATATGCTCTATACATGACAGAGGGCGTGGTATACTTTTGACTAATTATGTTGCCGGTCATCTTTTCACTTGGCGGATTCACCCTCTACACATTTGGCATTTTCTTGGTACTTGCCTTTTTTTGGAGCACCTACCTTTTGTGGTGCTTGACTCAATTAACCTCATATAAAGAAGAGGATGTGTTTGACAGCATGTTTATTGCGGTACTTGCCGGACTTATTGCTTCTCGAGCAACCTACATCGCAACACATTTTTCAGAATTTGGCCTTGATCTGGCACGCATGATTTTGGTCAATGGGTATCCTGGCATGTCGATTCACGGATTTATCATTGGATTCGTTTCGATCTTTGCGCTCGCATGCGCACGACGAAAGATGAAGCCACTTGAGCTGATCGATTACATTTCCCCAGCCATTCTTATTGGCCTGGCAATCGGCACCCTTGGAGCATTTTTTGCAGGATCAATGCTCGGCAGTCGCACCACATTTCCCTTGGCCGTCACGTATGTCGGACACGAAGGATTACGACATGTGACCGGACTCTATGCATCAATCGCATATGGAGTAGCCACCTATATCTCGTATCGAATCATTTTTGCCATTCGACGCGACACGTACAAGCGTGGTGCAAACCTAGTATTTCTTGGTTTTGCCACCTCACTTATCATGACAGCCACAGCTCCCCTCACCCAGCAAAAACCACTTCTTGCTGGCTTTGGGCTTGAAGCACTCATTAGCGCATTTCTCCTGTTGACATTCTTAGTGCTTTTCTTATATTATTTCAGGAATCTTTTTTATACATTTTTCGCGTCAATTACCACGCGCTTTACCCAAAATGGCACAAAACATTGATCCCAAAACTCTTGACACTTTGCGAGTTAAATTAGAAGCTCAAAAAACCGAAATTAGCCAACATATTCATGAGCTTGGACAAGACGATCCTTTTCAAGATCCAGACCACAGCATCGACAATGCGGCAATTGACACCGATGTGCGTGAGCAAATTGGACACGACACAGTGGAGGCGGAAGTCAAGGAATTGAAAGAGCGCTTGGAAGACATTGTTCACGCTTTACAAAAGATGAACAAAGGTACCTACGGAGTATGTGAAAAGTGCGCGGGTGACATAAACCCCGCACGATTAGCGCTCGTTCCCGAAGCGAGAAAATGTATGGACTGCGCAAAATAACCCAACTCGTAACTTGCTAACCCGTAACTCGTAACCCGCTAACTTAGTATAATAACCCAATGCGCCACCTCCTTATTGTTTCTGATTTTTATGCCCCACATTGGACCGGCCTTTCAAAATCAATAGAAGGACTCGCTCATCGCCTCGCTGACAAACAGACCCACGTAGACATCTTGACTGTACGCCACACTCCGCACCTTGCGCCACATGAGGAGTCTGCAGATATTTCGATCTATCGCGCGCCACCTTTGATACGCATCAGTCGCACGAATTACTCTCTTGCTCTTCTTGGCTGGGCAATCCTTCGAATTCGCCGATGCGACACGGTACTTATCAACTCTCCATGCTCAAATGTTTTACCAATTGCCTTGCTCGCCAAACTGTTGGGTCGCCGAGTCGTACTTTTTCACCAAGGCGACCTCATCCTCCCTCCACACAACGCGTTGAATCGGATCGTTGAATGGATATTTGATATTGCAACACACGTCGGGTGCTTGCTCGCTGATGGGCTTGCCACCTATTCGCAAGATTACGCCCAGCATTCTCGCATATTGCATCGATATCATCATAAAACATCCACGTTCATCCTTCCTCAGCCCATCTTGCCCACTAATCATGAAGCTGCTCAAAAACATGATCAGCCGCCGTGGGTTGCTCAAATGGAATTATTAAAATCGCAAGGCGTCGTGGTATTTGGATGTGCCGGTCGTTTTGTACATGAAAAAGGACTCGACGTACTGTTTGATGCGCTGTTACAGCTGAAGAAACAAAAAAAGGATACCCACATTCATATACTGTATGCGGGGGCAGCTATGACCTACGAATCCTATATGGATCCGTACCAAGACATATTAGCCAAACTTCACGCAACCATCACCTTTACCGGCCTGCTGCATGCGCATGATCTGAAACAATTTTATGAAGTGATCGATGCATTTATACTTCCATCACGATCCGATTGTTTTGGTCTTGTGCAGGCCGAGGCGCTGGCTGCTGGTAAGCCGCTGGTGGTAAGCGATATTCCTGGTGCTCGCATTTTGGTAAAAGATTTTGGATGCGGCATATTGTTTCAATCTGAAAGTCCTCATGATCTGGCGCGCGCCTTGAGCGCAATGCAGCATCAGTATAAAAACTATCCCCCACAAGTGCAAAAAGCGACAGATTATGTCAACTCAGACGTACATCTGCAGGGCGCGCGCCACATCTTATTTCCATAAAATATCCGTTGCATCGTATGTCAAAACGCACGTACCTCATCACTCTCGCATGGATCACCTTTTGCGCCGCACTTCTTCGATATGTCGAGCTTGCCACGTTTCCACTGCGCCTTGACGGCGATGCGGCGCGCTTTAGCCTCGAGGGCGCGGCGATGATGAGAAATCAGGCACCATTTTTTGCAACCGGATGGGAGGGCCACACCCACGCATGGTTTTATATAGTGGGATGGGTGACCCGCATCGTGGATAATCCCGCACTTGGCGTGCGCATATTAAGCGCCACAGCTGGCACATTATCTGTTGCGACAACCGCATATTTTGCATATTCCCTTTCCAAAAATCTAACCATAAGCCTCATTGCAGCTGCCGCCATTGCTCTTTCCCCGCTTCATTTAGTCTTCTCTCGAAACGGAATGGAACTTGCGTGGGGAACAGCACTTCTCCCCCTCATTCTGGCACTTATGATGAGTCGATATACTCTAGCTTGGGTGGTTGCTGGAATCTTGACAGCTTGCGCGCAATACATCGCCATGTCGCTTCGTATTGCCCCACTGGCCGTCATACTCCTTCTTGTTATTCTCACTTTTCACAAACAAATTCGAGTCAAACAATGTCTGTTACAAATTGCCATATGGGGCGCAGTCACGCTTGCAGTCTATGCCCCTCAGCTGTGGTACTTTGCACATAACCCCGAAGCCTACTGGGCGAGAATTGATCGAGTGAGTATTTTTACCTCCTCACATATGTCAGAGCTTCTTGACGCGCACTCATCCTATCTGGCAGTGGCTTGGCACCAGGTGACACATGCCTACTTTCCATTTTTTCTCAAGTTTGATGGCGCCACAAACTTGTGGTATTTTTATCTTCCTTATTTAAACCCGATCCCGATGGTATTTTTTGCATGGGGCATTTTGTATGCGCTATTTCGTATTCGTCAGTGGCAGATGCAATATTTACTATCTGTGCTTTTGGGAGCGATATTTTTAGCAAGTGTCTTGACGATGTATCCTCCGATGAGCAGCCGATATGTCATCCTCCTTCCTTTTGTCTCGATGATGATCGCATACGGACTTTTCAAAAGCTTCCATTTTCTCAGTCGCACTGCTCCAAACAGGACATTTATGATATCGACACTATTTGGGATTACGATGATACTTGCTATATGTGCTGACGTCTTGCAGTATACTCAGCACGATACGCAAACCGTGTGGGAGCATGACAAAACGACACAAACTGCAAGTCTGATTACGCATTACTTATGGGCGAATCCACAGATTGCAACGCTCTACACTCCATTTCCTGAGCTCCTTTTCCCAACGGTGCCAAGCTATACTAATGTTGAAGTTGTGCAGGCCAGCGCATTGCCGCCTGATGCCCCTTATGCAAGCGCGCTCTTTATCCCGGCCAGCGATATAGTTTCGCTTGAAACGGCCAGACAGAAACACAACTTACAAACCATTCACACGCTCAGCAATCCTCTTGGCCACGTACTTGGCTACATCTTACTTCCCTGAAATCTCTTTCAAACGTCTCGCTATTTTTTTTGGTTTTTGAAGATCATAACCAGTGGATGATCATATACCGTTCGCGACTCATCAGTCCACTGATCTGGTAGTACAACAGGGATGCCAAGATATTCAAGCGATGGATACGAAGCAAACGTTTGAGTGAGTCGATAATCAATGCCCAGTGCGCAAACCTCATTTGCCACAGTTTGCGCATCAGCGTTTAACGCAGGGAGATGGCTATAGTTTTCAGGCAGTCCGCATAACAATGTATGGCGGCGCTTTGGATTGAGCAAATCAGTATACAGCCGACTCATGATTGGATACTTTTCAGGAGCCGCCATGATGCTCCCCCATCCTCTATTGCTTGATAATACATAATAGTCAGCGCGAACCAGCTGCTCCCCCATTTTCTCCCACTTCTCCCGGTCATCAACTGCAAATGAATGAAAATCTTCACCACGATATGTACGTCCCCCACTTTGCCTGGGCGGACGAGCCAATGGCAACGGATCATCCCAATATTCCCACAATAAAATCGAGTCAGTTGGGATGTGCTGATACATCCAATCAGAGGCCGCAATGCGCGAGTGCGCGCGGGTATAAATACTCATAAACATAATTGCCCCAAACACCATTGTTCCAACCAATAATACTTGAATCAACAGGGCGGTTGAGGCTTTGTAGCGAGTCAAGCCATGTAATATCTGCCCAAATCCAACGCCTCCCAATATGGCAATATATGAATGAATAATCAAATAGTAGCGAGGGCTTTTGACAAACTGTAACGATTGATACAGCGCAAACGCAACTACAAATATCCCCATCACAACAACCACCGCTTGTCTTTTGCGAATCGCATATATCAACCCAATAATTGCCAGCACACTTGGCACAATTCCAATGGCTACTACCACGCCTTGCGTGAGACCTGTGTACAACGAAATCATCAGAGTATGTAAAAACCGCGCACCTGAAGGTTGGGTCGCACTCACCCACTCCACATCACGGCTCATCCACTGAATGGCTGGGGGGAAATAACCATTTGGATCGTCGTATGATTTGAGTATTTTTAAGTTTTCCATAAATACGACGGATGGGCGTGGATCAAGAGGATTTGCCGACTCAAACATATATGGATTGCCAATGCGTACCGAAACATATGCAATGATGCCAAACATGACCAGTATCGAAATCGTGTATGCCCCAACCATTTTCCATTCAGATTTGATCGGACCATAAAATCGCAAGCCATAGTCGAGTGCAAAATAACAAAAGCAAGGTATCAAAAATATCGCCGTCACCTTGCTGGCTAGGGCAAAACCAAACAATACGCCAGACAGGGCAAGAAGATGAATACGAAGCTTTTTCGCAGATAATGCGCTCAACATTGTCGCCGTAGATGCCGTGAGGAAAAAGTTCAAAAACGTGTCTGTTGCAAAAAAATGAGACAGTTGAATAGAAAGTGGAGACAACGCATATATCAATGCGCAAAGCCCGGGAATTTTCCGACTCCAGTGCATGCGTTTTGAAAGCACCTGCGCAATCACATATATTGCAATCACGGTCCCAACATCCAATAGAGCCGAGACGACGCGCCCCACCATTACGATCCCATCATAACTATCCATTCCCAGTGAAATTGCCACAAGCTTGACCATAGTAAGCGGCAACAAACCATATACAAAAAACGGAAACTCAATATTGACCGGGTTCATGCTCGACACTTGCGAGCTCAAATATGCACCAAACGTTTGAGGAATCTGCATGGCGGAAGTCACCATTGTCAAGAATCGCTCATCAGGATGTAGATGAGCACCACTATCCCAGTTTACCCCAGTCAATCGAAGTATCATTGCCGCGAATACCACCGCAATCAATGATTTGTATTGCATGAGGCGAGTAATCATATGAGCTCTTTTTTAGGTGTCGCCGCTTATTTCTTCTTCTTGGTAATTTTTTTCATTGTTGCAGGTGTGGCTTTTTTGATATCTTGCTCAATCCAAGCAATTGCATGGGCTAAGTTTGGAAACGCCAAGCGGTGTTTGACCACGAGTCGATCAAGCATGTTGTATATCCAGATAATTTTGCGGCGCTTGTTCTTTGGATTCGTAGACAATGCTCGCACGATATCCCAGTTGTCTTCGATGAAGTAATCCAGATCTAGCTTTTCAATCATGCGCTGCTTATATACGTGTGGCTGTTCGTCTTTTTGATTTGAATATGAAGCAGCAAAATGCTCATCTGCCTCAAGTCGCACTTTCCATTTATCAAAATCATCTTGTAAAAAACCATATCGAGCCGTCACAATGTAGCCTTCTATATCACCATTTTTGAGCAATTTTTTTGCATGCTCGTATCCGCTCTCAATAAACAGACTTGAAGCATGAAACACGTTCCATATACCTCGACTGATATTTGATTGCGGGACATAAAATGTGCTCTTCTTGCGAGGAAAAAACACTTTTTTAATTGTTGAGATAATTGGCCGAGCCACTCGCGTTGGATTGTAGAGAATAACACCATCCAAATCAAAACCAACCTTGGGTGTACGTCGCTTAGAAGTCATGCACTATTGTAGCAAGGTTTGAGCTGCTATTTCGTCTTAATTTTTTTAAATTCACTCAGCAATTTCTGCAAATTCTTGCCCTCTCGCGCTTTCACCTTTGCGGGACCACGGTTTGGAACAATTGCCATAATTGCACGAAATACCCCACCCTGCTTTTCTTCTTTGACCGTCAGATCAACCCGCTTTACATCGCGAAGCTTAGACATTGCACGCTCAAATGGGTGAGCAAATCGCTTCAGAATCGTCATGTTCTTCTCAGATAGGTTGCGCCCACTGACCTGCACCTGCTTTTCGGCCGGGCTTTTGATCAACATGTGCAGAAAGTCACTCGTGGTAATGAGGCCAATTGGCTTTTTTCTGGCGTCAGTGACGACTACACTCCCGATTTCATGATCAAGCACCATCTGGAGCGCATGACCGACACTTTTTGACTGAGGCAATGTCAGAAGATGCGTTTTCATCAACTGTCGCACTGGTTGTTGCGCAATACCTTTGCCTTCACCAACCGGGCTTCGCTTTCCTGACTTCTCCCGTGGCGCTGACAGATTCATAATAAGGTCATAATACGACAGCATTCCCCTCATCCGACCCGCCTTATCAACAACAAGCAGCTTGGATATATGCTTTTTTCGAAAATGCGATAATGCCTGAGTTACAGTATCGGTTTCCAGAACCGTCTGGAGCTTTTGCTTCTTGCCAAGCACAAACGTTCCACAATCTTCGGCAAAATATGGAGAATTGCGATACACGGACAAGAGGCGGCGGGCAGAAACGATCCCTGAAAAACTATTTTTGGCGCCTAAAACCGGCAAATAATGCAACTTAGAATCAACAAACATCCGCGCCAAATTCGAGATAGACAACGATTCCGTCACTTTGGGCGCATGGTGAAGACAATGCTCAATCTTCGTATTTCCAGGGTATGACGTTTTGATCATAGTGTGGTACGGATTTATCACGCCACGATAGTCATCTCCCTCAAATACAAATACTGCATCGTGTGAAGAGCGGGTTTTTAATAGTGCCGAAGCCAGCGTCTCCTGAGGCGTGGCTTTTGCAATTGCACGGGTTTTGATGAGTTTTTTTGCATCAATCATAAGTAATATATGCGCACTGGGATTTGTGAAGCCCAAAGGTGCGACGCACACGATGTGCAGCAGAGCCTCACAAAAAACTATTAACGGTCAACTATTTTTTCTCAAGTGCCTCTTCCATCACCAAACTTAACAAGCTCAACACGCCCCATCCAGTTGCGCCACGAGTCAGCACGCCGCGCGCGCGATCATCTCGATACGCCGGACCCGCCATATCAACATGAATCCATGGCATTTTTTCATCTACAAAATCATTTAAAAACAACGCGGCGGTGATTGCTCCCCCATATTTTGTGTTTGCGATGTTTGCGATATCGGCAACGTGACTGGTCAGCTGCGTTCGATATTCACGCCTCAGCGGCATTCTCCAGCACATATCCCCTTCTGCTACCGCTCCCTCTTCAAATACCTGCATAAACTTCTCATTATTTCCCCACACTCCAGCCACCTCTGACCCAAGCGCCACCATGCATGCGCCAGTCAAGGTTGCCAAATCAATAATATAGTCAGGTTTTATATGTTTTTGCGCGTACGCCAATGCATCAGCAAGCGTCAATCTTCCTTCGGCGTCAGTATTTAAGACCTCAATTGTCTGTCCGTCCAAGGCAGCAACCACATCACCCGGGCGCATGGCGTGCCCTGATGGCATATTTTCGCACGCCGGGAGAATGCCATATATGTGTGCCCCAACTTCCATATCGTCATTGCTAAAAAGCGCAAGCGATTTGAATGCCCCCAATACAGCAGCTCCTCCTGCCATATCAATTTTCATATCTTCCATAGCGCCGGCCGGCTTCAGAGACAACCCGCCCGTATCAAATGTTACCGACTTCCCAATCAAACAAAAGGTTGGCGTTTTCTTCACAAGTTGTGAGGGTTTGTACTCAAGAACAATGAAGCGTGGCTCTTGCACACTTCCCTTTGCGACCCCAAGAAATGCCCCCATACCCATCTTCGCGCATTGTGCTTGATCATAGACGCCAAGCGATATTGATCCATTTGATGAATCGGCAATTTCACGAGCCACCTCAACGAGCGCCTCAGTACCCATCATGCCACCTGGCTGATTCACCAAATCGCGGGCCAAATACACTCCCGCCGATTGTAACTCTCCAACCCGACACCCTTGTTCAAATGCCGCCATGTGATCTTGCTCCACCTGACCAATAATCATGGCATTTAACTGCTTTACGTGCTCGGTTTTATGTTTTTCACTCTTGTACTGCTCAAATGAGTAGTTGCCCAAATGATACCCGATTGCAACTGAGCGACCTGCGGCAATTGGGTCATCGAGCCACTTTTCAAAGAGAAAAATGGTAATTGAAGCCACATGCGCAACAGTTGCCGAGCGCACCAATTCAGCGACAGCATGACGCAACACAAGCGGACCATTCTCTGCCTCTTTTCCTATTCCCACCACCATCATCGATGGCTCATCAAACGTAAGCACTGATCCAAGCTCCGCTTTCCATTTGTGTGTGGAAATGCGATGTGCAATAAGCGCAGTCTCAGACTCTGATAACCCCGGAATATGAAGCTTCCCAACCGCATCCTCTTCACTTAGGAAAAAACAATCAGCATGAAGCCTTTGGCGCGCGTTTTCGGATAATGCAAATGTCGTATCTGTCGTAAATGTGAGCTGACCCTTCATGCCTATATACTAGTCGCCACACCTGCATTCGTCAAGACGGCAAAACGTGCGCGTTATACCAGCACGACATGGATCACTTTTTAATGCCCAATGAAAGATGATATAATGTCCTCAGTTATGTATTTGAAGTGCATGTAGAGCATGATGTGCACTTAGGGCAAGTGCTGGAATCGGTATACAGGCTAGTCTCAAAAACTAGTGGGATTTATCCCATGAGGGTTCGAGTCCCTCCTTGCCCAC
>CAYUJW010000018.1:0-19300 GCA_964445135.1 uncultured Gammaproteobacteria bacterium | reverse complement strand
GCTAAAATGGATGAAATTGCGGCGGCGGAAGCTGTGACGACGGTCTTTCCAAGCGCCATACCTTGATACACTTTATTCGGCACAATGCGCTCAACTGAGGGGTGCTTTGCAATAAACCCCAAAAATACATCGGCGCATTGCAGAGTATCTGAGGAGTTAAACTCATTCATCTCTGGGTAAAATTCAACGTTCGTGAGCTGGTATTTTTGTGCTAACGCGTACGTTTTATCATAACTTTGGCCTTTTCCAACCATGACAAACCGAATATTCTTATTTTTTTGAACGATTCGCGCAGCTTCAATGATCACCGGACATGAGTGAAGTGGACTATAGAGGCCATAGTACATCACATTAAAATAGGAATCTCGCACATTACCATATCCTTCAAAATTATATATCGTATCGTCCGCTCCAATGGGGAGTACTTCGATCTTTGAAGCAGGTAAACCAAATAGCTTGATAAGATGTTCTTTTTGTGCAGGGGTATCGGCTAAAACAAGATCGCATAATCGATACATTATCCCCTCGCCCCATTTAAACATACGTGCCATAAATGATCCGGGTTTTAGTATTCCTTGATCATCAACGAATCCTGTATAAAACACAACAAGTGGGTTAAACACAAGTTTGCAGCCAAAGAGGCGGGCAACAACCCAAGCCAAATATACGTCAAGATGGCCAGGGTATCCTACATACAGTACATCGCTCTTTTGCAAGTCTCGCATGTGAACGATGATCTCTTTGAAGATACCTGCTTTCTTAAGTACACGTTTGAATAAAGGAATGATACCCATGTCGCTTGGCTTGTTAAGCTCCGAAACCAGCACATGATGCATAACTTCAACGACCCGCACGCCTTGCAGCTCCAAGCCCTTTTTGACGATTATATTTGATGTAAATGTACGATCGTACGAGCCAAAAAAGCACACGGTTAGTTGTTTTGATTTCATAAGATTCTTATTGAATAGTCGTAATTTTTGATGATTGTGATGTGTCCCAGTGCTGTTTTGTGTGGGCTGCGCTTCGTGCCAAAAGTGAGGTGTAAAGCAAAATCGTATAATACAGTATGATTATTGGCTTACAAATACTTGTCCTGATATTTGCCATAATTATAAGCTGTGTCGGAATTGAATATTCTGCTTTGACAACCGGATCATTGTGAAAATCATGATCTGACTTTGAGTGTATAAAACGCACACTCTGTTTTACATGGTCAGCGAGTGTCGTTGGAAGACGATACCATACTCGTGCGCGCTTTGCATACTGATACGAAAAGCCATGACGTATGCAATAGATGTATGAGAATGCATCTTCGTTCACGCTGCTTTCAAATCGAATTGATTGGTAAAGTTTGCGAGAAAATGCGCGCGCTCGTCCATGGCACGTATAAATGTTATTCCCACCTCGATGCGCCTCAAACATGTGGCGTTTCATATCCATGCTTGCGGCAAGTGCATGCTCAATAAGTCCGCTTGGCGCAAGCTCGTGTACTGCGGCTCCAACAAGATCGGCGCTTTCCTTAACGATTGGTTTTATCAGTTGAGCAATCATGTCGAAGTCTTTAATTCGGACATCGGCATCAAACACTACGAGAATATCTGTTTTCGCATGAGTCACAAAGTAGTTGAGAGCACATTTTTTCCCACACCTATTTTTATTTATGACAACTGTTGTAGGCAAATCTTTGTGATTTTTGGCAACAGCCGCAGTATTGTCAGTTGACGCATCAGAAACAACAATCACTTGCTCGATTTGATAAGTGTCTTGTTGCTGTTTTGACAAATCAGACAGTAAGTGTGAAAGGGTGTGTTCTTCGTTATATGCAGCGATGCCAATGGTGATAGTTGGAAGTGTTTGCATTATTTTTGTTCAAATAATTCATAAAACCGCTCGGCACTCTTTCCCCAGTCAAACTGTCGAGACCAGTCATATGCACGCTTGGACATTTCTTCACGCAGCGGGCGATTGGCGATAAACGTCATGATATGTGCGGCAAGTGCCTCTGCATCGCCATGTTCAAATAGGAAGCCGCTGTGGCCATTCTTTACTGAATCACGAAGGCCAGGCACATTTGAAGCAATGGTTGGGGTGGCGCATCTATTGGACTCAATTGACGTAATCCCCCATCCTTCCATCGATGAAGGGTTAACCGTTGCCCAGGCATGCTGATAGAGCGACACTTTCTCTGAGTCGCTGATTTTTCCTAAAAATTCGACCGGTGATTGAATGCGTGAAGCATACGATTTGAGCGCTGCCATGTCTTCACCCTCACCTGCGATTTGAAAACGCGCATCGGGATACTTTTCACTCACCATCTTTGCTACTTTGATAAAGACATTTATTGATTTGTAATATTTCAATCTTCCCAAATATGCAAACAAAGGTTTGCTCGATTTGACACCAGGCTCAAGATTTTCCGAAACTCCGCAATAGATAATTTCAGGTTCGACCGTGCTTAAATTAAGCTGTTCAATTTCGCGCTTCGTCGATGGTGAGACTGTTATTACCTGAATATGTCGATACATATATGGCATTACGTGAATTTCCATAAACGTTGCAAATGCGGCAAGTGCTGGGTGGAGACTTTTTCGAAACACATCTTGATGAACGTGATGAATAACGAGATAGATTTTTTCTCTTGCGTAAAATGGTGAGAAAAAAGGTATGCCATTTTCAACGTCAATTATGATGTCAAATCGTCCACGAAAGCGGAAGACATAATAGACAAATGCCCATAAGTACACCATATAGAACCCACCCCTTCGAATTATTTGGATACCATCTATCTCATCATATCGGGGAGACAAACTGTCGTTTCCGCAAAAGAGGGTCACTGAGGCACCCTTTCGAACCCAGCGCTTGGCAAGTTCATGGTTAAATACTTCTGAGCCACCGGCATACTTATGGCGGATGTCTCGCCAGCTTAAGATGAGTATGCGTTTTTTTCCTGCGCTATGCGATTGTTCGGGAATAGGTGCGAAAAGCGAAATAAAATCAATAATATTTCTCAAAATGAATCCGCCCTCTTTTTGCAATATGTGCAAAATGCTTGTCACAAATAAGAGCGCAGCACTATTAAAAAGCACGACGCGGGCAATTGCCTCGATCGAACTATGCGATATGGCAATGCCCAAACCCATGCTCAGGGCCATAAAAAATGCCGTAATGGGAAAGAGGTAGTGATGTTTGGCTAAGTGGAATTGAATGATCGCGTTTGAAATCGTAAACATTCCCATCGCATACGCATAGAGCACCAAGTACTGTTTGATTTCAGCTACTTTTGCACCAAACAAAATTGGCATGGTGATATGGCCGAAGTGGCCAATTGCCACAACCATAATGACTGTCAGGGCAATTGATGAACCAACCGTTGACCAAAATATCGTGTTTGTTTGCGCGTGTTTTCCTTCATTTTTTGAAACAAGCGGAATGATAAAGATTTGCAGTGTTGATCCAAAGAAAAACACCATTTTTCCAACGAGTGATAAAAACGCATATTTTCCTGCGTCAAATGATGAAAGAAAATGTTTGGCCAAAAGCACATCAAAACTCATAAATGTGTTGGTAAAAAGGCCAGCAATAAATGCGGCAAAAAAGAAGCGTTTTGGGAATGAAAATCTTGTATCGCTTATTTGCTCATTCTTGATTTTGGAAGTCGCAAATAGGTATGAGCCAATTGTCCAGACGGTGACAGATCCAACAATTGCCAAATGCAAAAGGTGTGTGTAGCCGGCGGAAATAAGTGCGATGCCCAGTACGAGCCGTGTTGCAGACTCAATAAGAAACAGCATGCCAACACGAGTAAAATCGAGTCGTCCGTTTAAATATCCTTTCAGAATTGAGGCATACATCCCCAAAAATATAACTGGTGTAAACGCAATAATTGACCATATGGTGGGGAGCTTAAAGAACCCTAAGAGTAATGGACTTATGGCAAGCCACAAAAGCGCCACCGCAAAGATTGGTTTGTGTAGTTTTTTGATTGACTGGGTGAAAAATGCATTTGCGCTGGGGCTTCCGTCTCTTGCCTGAAGGTAGGACGTGCGATTGGAGATTGCAGCGCCGAGTGGAACGAGGATGATGCTAAAGATCGCCCAAAAACTATTAAATAGGCTATATAAACCAAAGTTGTCAAATGATACTGTGCGACCGGTGTAGGAGTTAAAAACGTAATTAAAGAAGTTTGAAAGCATGATACATGCGATCAATATCGAACCACTTGTCATTATGTTTTGCTTGATGCGATTCATACATGTATGTGGGCGAGTGTAATGTTTGTGCAGCGCAGGACTATGCGCGCCTGACGCGTTGACTTACGCCTGTGCTTGGCGCTTGTGAAGTCCGTGCGTTGTTTTCTCCCAATAATGTGGTGCAAGAATGATTGATTGCAGCGCCTTCAGTGATGCATAGCTCATCATCAACCAATAGATAGGAGCCAAGAACGCATACTTTACCAAGTACCACTGTTGTCGTTTTGCGGCACCAATCATGTTGTAGTAAAAATATAAAAAGTTTCCAGCAACAAGCGAAAAGATTCCCATGTAGAGAATTGGCGTAATGTAGAGTGATTCGATGTATGGTCCCATGGTGGCGCGCAGAGTAAAGTACGTGATGGTCATGACCCACAATAATGGGTTGATCCACATTGACATAAACTTAAACCCAACAATTATCTGAAACGTTAAAATGTGCGGGTTTGACCAATCAGTTATAAACTCATGAGGACGACGCATATGTACGAGGTAGGTTTGGATATAGCCTTTTATCCAACGTGAGCGTTGTTTAAACCAGCCAAAAAAACTACTGTTTGCTTCTTCCATAGTGACAGAATCCAAGACGTTGGTCTTGTATCCATTTTTGAAAAGTCGAATACCGAGATCGCAATCTTCAGTTACATTAAACGGATCCCATCCTTGAAGAATATCAAGCGATTCTTTTTTAAAGTGGTTTGAAGTTCCGCCCAAGGGAATTGGCGCGTTGATCGAATGCAGGCCGGTCAGAACTAAATCAAACCACAGTGAATACTCTAAGGTAAACAGACGTGTTAGCCAGTTTTGTGCAGGATTGTAGAAGTTGAGCTTTGCTTGCAAACATACAACATTCTTCCCTTTAAGACGGGTGAATGCGGCAACAGCTTTTTTCAGCTGCATTGGGTCAGGAATATCTTCAGCATCATAGATTACGACGTATTCGCCAGTCGTATGCATCAACGCATAGTTGCACGCCTTCGGTTTCGTACGTGGTTGAGTGTCTGGGGTGATGAGCACTTCAAAGTAGTGCGGTAAACTCATCTTGCTAATTTCATCCACTGTCTTTTTGTCTACTTCCTCAAGGCTGAGAATAACCTGCAATTTATCTTTTGGATAATCAAGTTGTTGGATTGCCCACACAAACTGGTCAACCACTTCCCACTCTTTGTAGAGCGGACACATAATGGTGTATTTTGGCCATTCGGTTATTGCATCAATTTCATTCTGACTTACATGGATGGCTGGGCTTTTTCGAAGCGAACTCAGAATCAAAAAGAGGTTAAAGAACAAGTCGATAAAATAAAATATTGTCAATAGTGAGATTATGACGACAACTGTGACATGGAGGTTGAAAATCAAAAACACAACGATTGCCAAAAAGCTTAGACCCATCAACAATATTTGTGGTGAGGTAAGCGTTTGAATTGCGCTTTGTGATTGTGAGAGGCTGGTAAACCCTTTGTATCTTTTTTTATTCCATCCAATTTCGGCAACATCATGACCTACTCCCAGTTGGACAGGTTCTGGTGAAGTGAACTTGTATTTGATTGACATAAGCAGCATTTCAAAAGCTGCAGCAAATACATTCATTTTATCTCGACCCGCGTCGCGCACAGCACGAGTTACTTCAACTCCTTTTATGCGAAACCCCGCATGCACCGATTTATACAAGAACTCCATGTCAAAACTCCACTTTGAAGGCTCAACATGTATATGATCAAATGTGTATGAGTGAAAAACTTTCAGACCTGATTGTACGTCGCAATTTAGTCCAAAGATCGCATAGTTAAAAAAGCGCTCCAATTTTGTATGAAGCATTTTTTTAAACGGCTGTTTGCTATTTTCCAAATTTACGCGATTTGCAACAACAATGTCTGCATTTTTCAGCTCACCAATGAGGTGTGGTATTTCTTTCACTTGCTTGACTAAATCAGCATCCAATAATACGATGACTGAGCCTTTCGTATTTTCAAGCCCCTCAAGAATTGATGCACCTTTTCCGATTATCCCCTTTTTCTTTAATACGCGAAGTGGATACTTGTTCACAAGCTGAGTGAGTATTTCAAAACTATTGTCAGTTGAGTAGTCATCAACGACAATTACTTCATAACGAAGCGATGCTTCCTTCATGGTCGCGTGCAGTTGCTCAAGCAACCTTGGCAAGCTTTCGGATTCATTTCTTTCGGGGATAACGACACTTATCATATTTGTTTATGTGAATGAGACGCAAATAGTTGATCGAGTTTTAATTTGACGGCAGAAACACCAATTTGCCACGCACCTTGTGCAAGATTTATTTTTGAATCCCCTATTGTGCGCTTTGCAAAAAGAATGTCGTAGTTTCCAATGCGAAATCCTGCACTTCGTGCTGCAACCAAAAATTCCAAATCAAATGCCCAAGGAGAAGGATTCAGTTTAATGTGCTGCGCAACCTCCTTTTTAAATACTTTGAGGCCAGATTGAATATCTACATCAAATCCATGAAGCACCTTACCAATTGCTACTCGGCACGTTGTATGAATGAATTTTCGAACCTTTGAAGTTTCTTGTTGTTTTCGATTTCCAACGATAACATCTGCCTCATTTCGATCAATCATTTGCGCCATGGGAACAATGGCTTCTGGAGGATATTGCAAATCCGCATCGATCATGGCGAGGATCGGATATGTTGCGTGCTCTACCCCTTCAGTAATCGACTGTGCTTTCCCGCGTGCGCCACGCTTTGTAAATGTTTTGATTGGATATGATGTCTCGTAGGATTTAAGGATAGAAACGCTTGTATCATTTGAGTGATCATCAACGGCGATGATTTCATATTCTGCGTATTTTGCGACAGCCGAATGGATGCGTTCTATAAGTTGAGGGAGCGATCCCTCTTCGTTCCAGACTGGTACGACAATGGAAATAGACAGTTTTGTATTCATATTGAGTCAATGGTGGTAATTATACTAGAAATATGTCAAAATATACAGTACATATACATTTGGACCTCATAGTGATCGTATCTATGCTATAGGATAATTCTCAGATATGCTCTGCGGATTAAGATCGCAATACCGCGGATACGACAAATCGCTTTGAGTCCAAAAATCCCACACATGTGTAAAGTGTGAGGTGAAAATCGTCAGTTTGTCGAAGCACTTCAGTTTCGTGCGGATCAACTACATCTGTTGCAATAACTTCAAATATCGAAACTTTTCCACTGCTTGAGTGGACTTGAATCTGTGAGCCTGGCTTGATATTTACGAGCGGACCCAACAGCATTGGCCAGTTATGACCAAACATGATGCTATTTCCAACTTCAGAAGGAGCGGGACTTGATGACAGGTGGTGAATGCTTGATGTGCTGATGTTCCAATCGTTTGTGTGATCTATCTGCTCAACAGGGGTATCAATGCCAACGCTTGGTATGACCAGGCGCACAGGTGATGAAGGAGTGGTTTGCACATGAGCCGCGGCAGGAAAATAGCGCTCAAACGACAAGCGGTTTGGGTTGTATCGCTGCACGATCATTAGTAATGAAAGTGCTAAGCAGATTGTGCCGAGCGCAAATGATGTATTTGCAATTGTGGCAACTCTCATAAATTAAGTGCGAGGCGTAGTTGCTTTTTTGACAAATAATGCCGCGAGATAAAAAGTAATTCCAGTGACCAAAAGATATGCAATCGTTCCCCAATTTCCAGTGGCGGCCAAGAGGTCTGCCCCGCCCCCAGTCCCTCCGGTAGACTGACTACCTGAGTTGTTTGATGACGAGCCGCCACCTGTGCCACCGCCGCCGCCGATGCCACGGCAGCTATAGGATGAATTTTTCGCAACATATGGTGCATTTTCCAATCCCCACGCAGCGCCTGATGCGACATATTTGTAACCATCATTGACATAGGTATCAATTTGTTGCTGACTAAAGTTTTTGGCGTTTACCCAGTTTGTTTGAATACCTACGCCACGAGGATCGCAATAACATTGCAATGAACCATTTTCGTATTTATATACGGTATCGGAACCTTCAAATATTTCTTGACGTCCCACAATTCCATGAATGCCGGTGTCATAATGAACGACAGCTGTTCCATTTGGGACAAGGCACGATGCTTGCTGTGCATCGCTTGCTAAAGCGCGTGGCGCAAACAGTGAGCAAGCACCAAGCAGCAATAAAATTAGGGATAGTAATGTATTTCTCATATATGTATATAGTAAATGTTATAGAGATTATAACAAAATTCATAAATATTACAACTTCGCTTTACCAACAGTGCACTAAGTTCAGAACTTTATATATAAAGATCATTTAATAAGTGAATATAGCAATAGCTATGAGCACTTTTAAAATACCCTCTATTTTGAGCATGAGCCAAGCTTGCATTTATAGAAATACTTCTCTACACTGTAAGTTGTATGGACTTTATTGACCACCTCATGAGTCGACGTTATATGCGGCTAGTTTTATCACTGGCGTGGTCTTTGGCGCTTTTTGCGGTGTTGATAAACGTCAGTGTTCGTCTGATTGCGCCTCCTACATCCTCACAATCACGGATTGAAAATCTTCAATACATCGAGCAGACTGACGGACAGGTAGCGGGATTGCTTGATCATATTACACCAGCTGCGCCGCTTGACGCTGCTGCCGCGACAAGTCAGGAAGTGGTGGGCCAAAAAGACACAAATACGACAGAAAATGCGACATCAAATGAGGATTCAAAATCAACAAAGAAGTCTTACATCATAGCGCTCTACGGTGATTCCATGCTCGATGTTTTGGGAGACGAAACAGCATATTTTGAACAAAAGCTGAAAGAAAAGCACAAAGACGTAAGCTTTGCTTTTTACAATTATTCAATGGGCGCGCAAAATGTAGAAGACGGGTTGCTGCGATTTGATGAACCATTTGAATATCGAACACGAGCATATCAACCCATTGATCGCTTGGTGCCTGATGTGATCCTTCTTGGCTCATTTGCATATAATCCATTTGCCCCTCACGATCGAGACAAGCACTGGTTGACATATGCAAAGCTCATTGAAGAAGCTAAGCAGCTTGGTTCACAGGTGTATGTGGTTGCCGAAATTGCTCCACTTCGTTATGACTTTGGAAATGGTCCACAAGGGGTAAACTGGGAGCGTGCAGTTGCGTATGAACATTCGGGCAAGATAATTCAGCAATTGGAAAACGCACTCGGGCTTGCAAGAAATTTCAATGTTGACTATGTGGACACCTTTACCCCATCGATTGCAAATGACGGACGTAAGGAAGGAAAGCCTGAGTATGTGAGTAGTTTGGATGGAATTCACCCGTCAAAAGAAGGCTCGCATTTTATGATTGATTTGATTGTTAAAACGATTAAGCTCCCTTAGCATAGACAAGGCTTCCCATGGCGACGAATCAGTACACGGACTTTAAGCAAGCAAGTATTGCTCGGGCTCGTGAGATATTTGAAAATAATCTTCAGAAAGGATATTCCACTTGGAAGCATGAACCATTTGAGTTTATATCGCCGGCCGACGTTGAGTACGTATATCAGTGGTTGTGGGATACGTGTTTTCATTCGATAGTGCTGTCAAACTTCGATGTTGAGTGGGGGCGACGTGAAATTGTAACGTTGCTCAAAGGGCAATGGCAAAATGGGATGTTGCCTCATATTATTTTTTGGGATAAGACAAAGCACTTTCCCTATTGGGCATACATGGAGAGCCGCATCTCGCTCAAGCCAAACACAACCGCGCACTCCCAGCCTCCTCTTGTGGCCATTGCTGTAGAGCGTTTACACAGCGCAATGCCAAGCGAGCAATATTTGATCGAGGTATTGCCAAAAATTGCCGCCTTTCATGACTATTTGCTTGCGGTGCAGGATCCAGATGGGGACATGCTTATTTCGATCATTTCACCAAAAGAGTCGGGGCTTGATGAGTCTCCCGAATTTCAGCCAGCACTTGGCTATCTTGGTAACGATACGCTCGCGCTCTCTGCTGCCTTTCGACAGCCTGACATCCGGAACTTAGCTGTCAACTATTCAATGAAGGCGATCTTTAAGCTTGATTATTTTAATGTTGAGGAGCTTGTGTTTAACTCAATTTGGATTGAGGCAAACAAAAGCCTTTCACGACTTTATAGACAAATTGGCAATGATGAAAGTGCAAAAAAATATGAGGATGTAGCCCGCGGTGCAACAGCCGCACTCGTCAAAAATTGTTGGAACGAAGATGATGGTCTGTACTATTCATTGGCCGGACGTGCTAAAGTGCAACAAAGAGTGAACACGATTGTCAGTCTGGTGCCGCTTTTTGTCGAAGATATTCCCAAAGCGCACGCTGATCGATTAGTGAAGGAGCATTTGTTAAATGAAAAAGAATATTGGACGCAGTATCCCGTGCCCTCAGTCGCAGTCAACGAAAAATATTTTAATCCAAATGATCAGCATCATCTTTGGCGCGGACCAACATGGCTTGCTACAAATTGGCTCTTGATTAAAGGTTTGCAGAAACATGGCTACGTGAAAGAAGCGGAGATGTTGGTTGAAAAAACAGTGGCACTCATTCAAAAATCAGACTTTCGTGAGTTTTATAATCCACATACAGGCCAAGGATATCGTCGCGAAGGCTTCGGATGGAGTACGCTCATTGTGGATCTGCTTGACTAAACAATCTCCTCGCGTTTTTGTCGCACAAATTTGACCCACTCTTCAACAACTTCAACAAGTAGTTTAAATGGTGCCTCAATGATAAAGTCGAAAATGACGGTAAGAAAATTGAGTTTAGAGACATTTTTGCTGAGGAATTTTCCAACAGACAAGACTGGCATAAAGAAAAAGTCAAAAAGTGGACGCATGATGTGTTCGCGCTCATAGACATGATACTCTTTTGCTGTTTGGCGAACACGGTAGCCAAAAAACGTAACCATACACACAAAAAAGAAAAAAATAAGTTGACTAATGATATTAAACTGCGCAAGTAACAATGCTTCATATAAGAGCCCAAACGTTGCAACAAAGGTAAACAGGTAGAAAATACTAAATGCCAACACGAGAACTGGGCGTTTTTTTCGGGCAGGCTTTACGCGGTATGCGATAGTTTTTTCATAAGACATGTCGCTATTGACAATGCCAATGATGCGTTCATATATGCGAAGGGTATTTTGTGAAGAAGGAGTATGGGTTACTGCAATAATGAGAAACATGATTAATGGGGGCAGCAGTGTATTGACGGCAAGCGCAAAGTAATTGACTTCATGAAACAGTAGTTGTGATACCGGAAACTCCAGAATAAATGCAAGAATCATCTTCGTTAAGAAAATGTAAATTATTGCTTTTAACCCTAATGTTTTGAGGCGTTTATGGGACGACTCATACTTCTGGCGACTCACCCGTTCTGACGCTTTCCACAAAAGCTCGCGGTCTGAAATGGTGGATTCCGCATGATCTGGATCATCGCTTATGATTTGAAACAATATGTAAAACGGTGCCATTTGTGTCTTGAAATAGCGACTGATTCTTGGTGAGTATGGATTATTGATGATATTGTCAACGTGCTCAAACAGCTGGGAAAGGCGAGATGATTGCTGTGCAATCTCGTGGTTGGAAAGATGAGAAAGCGGCTTCTGAGAGAGAAGAAATAGATGATAGCGTAAATATGCACGGTCACTTTTACTAAATGCCTGTTCAAGTGCCACATAGACTGCAGCGTACGAATCTTCATCTGACTTTGCTTCAAACTGAATCTTTTCCTTCATGACTTGAAACGCAAAGAGCCGATACATAGACTCTGTTTTTGCCTCAAGTGGCGATAGCGTTTCCTCGATTTCGCAGGTTAGTAAGTCAAGCAGAAAACTATGAATAAGACTCTTAATACGACCTGTCTGGCCCTCAGTCATCGTCGACTTTGCATATAAATAGGTGTCGATGATGTGTTGAACGTGAGTGATGTCCTGTTCTGATAGGGATTCGTTGGGGAAATATCGTGCCCACAAAAGCTCGCGGATAATGTTTTCAGCTTCTCCGCGCCCAGCAGCATTCATGGAAAGCCTTCGTTTCAGTATGCGCTCTATTGCAGCTCGTCGAATGAGGCTTGATTCACGATATTCAACTGCATTGCGAATACGCTCATACAATAAGGCAAAAAACGTTGCAGTTTGCGATACGCTTACCTTTTGAGAATCCTCAGGCTGTTGTGGCTTTTTCTGTTTTTGAACATGCTCAAGCAGCGATTTGGTGTATTTTGAAAGCTCGATATAGTTTGCGGCGCTCATAATTGTCGTGAATCAAGTATAGCAAAAATGCCAGCAGGCAAAGAGCTTTCGTTAGTGTGAGCCTTTGATACTCGCGCCACTTTCAATGATGAGTTGGGTAAGCGTTTCAAAATGTTGTTGCATCAGCTGCTCGTTGTCTGCTTCAACGTTCAGTCGAAGCAGTGGCTCGGTATTTGATGATCTAATATTAAATCGCCAATCCGCATAGTCAACCGCCAACCCATCAAGTTCTGACACGGTGCCATCTTTGTATTTTTCGGCAATTTTTTTCACCAAATCTTGTGCGACGGTGCCTACACTTAGTACGAAATTGCGCTCGCCAGACTCAAATGACGTATGAAGGCTCTCTAATACGCGAGAAAGTGGTTGACCGCTTCTGCTCATCGCATCAATGACATAAAGAAGCACTTTGACTGCGCTTTCTGCCCCACCATTTGCGCCAAAGTAAAAGTGTCCAGATGATTCACCTGCAAAAAAGGCCTCATGACGATTCACGTCTTGTGTGATAAATGCATGACCAACTTTGCTGATATGTAGCGTGCCACCATGCTTTTCAACAACGTGCGTAACGTTTCGAGTGTAGCGTATATCAACAATCACATTTGCCTGTGGATTGTGAGTGAGGACCTGCGAAGCAATAAGTGCTGAGATCATAGTTGCGGGAATCACTGCGCCTTTTTCGTCTACGAAAAATATACGGTCGCCGTCACCATCTGGCTCGACACCAAAGTCTGCGCCTTCTTTCTTTACTTCCTCTTGAAGTGGAATAAGATTATCAAAGTCGAGTGGATCCGCCTGATGGGCAGGGAACGTTCCGTCTAGCTCATCATTAATCATGCTGAGAGTGCCTGGAATATGCTCAAACACTTTCTTGAGATACAAGCTTCCCATGCCGTTTGCGGGGTCTGCCACCACACGATAAGGTTTGAGCTGACTTGTGTCAAAGTCTGCAAGCGCTTCTTCAACTTCCTCATCAAGTATGGTTCGATTTTGAACAACTGTCCCCGTGTTGGTATATGGCGGGTAGCTTTCATTTGTCGCGAGTTCGCGAATATCATTCATACCCGTTTCTTTTCCAATCTTGATGATTTGGTCCCCATCACGCAACACAAACTTTGTTCCCGCGTATTCTTTTGGATTGTGTGATGCGGTGACATGAATTCCCCCATCATATTTGTGTTTGAGCACCCCGTAGTAAAATGTTGGGGTTGGGAGCAAGTCAGCATCAATAACCTGTACACCGCTTGCAACCAACGTTTTGAGTGCAACTTGATAGAGGCTCGGTGAAGAAACACGCATGTCGCGCGAAAGAAGTATTTTTGGCGACTGATTGTTCAGTTTTTGCTTAAAAAAATGTGCGATTGAGGCGATTACCGTCTCAAAGACTTCTTCATTGATGTCGGTTGGATAAATGCCACGTATGTCGTAGGCTTTGAATATTGAGGTATTCATATAGTGATATATGGAGTGCACTCCTTGTTACGGTGTGCACAACTACTAATTAATATATGGACAATGTGTATCGGTGAATAGTGCAATCGCATGTGCTCACAAATCCACGCATCATTATACCCCTTCTTTACAAATAATAGCAGGAAAGTATATCGATGGATTGTTTGATTGAATAGGCATTTCTTCCTGTTTTGAGGCTCATTTCAATTGCCATGAGTTTATCGTAGAACGCAATGAGATTTGGAGTTGGCCAGGCATGAGCCATTGCTTTCAGTTTCCCCACTTGCCATGGCGGAAGTTTGACTGAGGTTGGGTCAACCGATAACGCAACTAATGATCGTATGTGTCGAAGAAGCATGATGTACACAAACATCTCATTTGTTTTTGTACAAAATCGATCTAGTCCAGACAAAAATTCCACCTTTTGTGTTGGTGTGCATAGCTCAATGAGGGCAAAAATTGAAGCGTCGGGCTTACTTTCCTTGACCTGAAGCTTCGCAGTGGCTGCATATCGAAGTTGTCGTTTGGGAAGATCTTTTTCCCAGACAACTATATGAATAGCCGGATCTTGCGCCAGCTTATCAAGCGCCATCCAATAGGTATCTTTTGCCGACTTTCTCCCCAGTTGCTTATTGAGGTGCTCAAGGGTATATATGATTTGATTTGCAAACAAGCCTGTTTCCGTATCGTTTGTCAGAAGTGCGGGGAGATCTTTTACGACAAGTTCGCGCACCTGGAAATCCCCGCCTTTTTGAAGCGTTTGTACCGCATGGGTGTATGCCAATCTTGAGGCAGCTGTGTCTTCGCCGCAATAGATCGTAATCATGTATGGAAACTATACCATAGGAAGGCGCCCATTCGTTGGACAATATGTGGCGGCTTAGGTACCATTATTGGGTATGTATGACCTCATCTCCATCGGAAATATCAGCACTGATATATATTTTTCAGCAGATGCATTAACCAAGAAAGATGACCGTTTGTATTTGGCTGTGGGGGGGAAGTATCGAATCGAGGAGTATGAACTTCACGTTGGTGGAGGTGGCGCAAATGTGGCAATTGGGGCGCGAAGATATGGGCTTAAAACTGCAGTTGTTGGTATGATTGGCAACAATGCGTTTCGAAAAAATACTATGGCGCGATTGAAAACGGGTAAAGTGAGTACTAAATTCGTTTTATTTAATCAGAAAGACACAAACCTCTCTGTCATCTTGCTTGGGGCAAATGGAGAACGTACTATTCTCATGCATAGCGCCCCACACCGCCATTCGCAAGCTGAACAAAAAATTGTACGTGCAATTGCAAAAACAACGGTACGGGCCGTTTATTTTGGAAATATGCCCGATGTCGGGGTTGAGGTGCGAGCACGCCTGAAGAAGCAGTTGGTTGACAAGGGTGTTTTTACCGTCGTGAATTTGGGAACAGCTGACTGTCGACGCAGCGAAGATGAAATCGAAGCGCTATTAACGTATACCAAAATGCTGATCGTAAATACCCATGAATTTGCACAACTGGTGAAAAAAAAGCGGGAAGAGATTGATTTTCGATCAAGTGTTGCGCATATGGTGCCATCGATGACGAGCGACCTTATCGTGGTAACTGATGGGAAAAATGGAAGTTATGCATATATAGACGGACACGTATATTATCAGCCGGCCAAGCACGCCAAAAAAGTTGTTGATTCAACGGGGTGCGGCGATGCCTACACTGCGGCATTTATTGCATCATATGTTCGTCATGAAGATGTGCCTCGTGCGATGCGTGCGGGCGCAGCCTATGCGGTCGTCATTCTTGCAAAAAAAGGAGCAAATTAAGCGTTAGTGATCAAGTACGCTTGAAAGCAAGTTGCGCCCTGTCATGTCTGAGGGGGGAAGAATGCCAAGCAAGGCGAGTACGGTTGGTGCAACATCCGCAAGTATTCCACTTTCCAGATGTACCATGCGTCCGGCAAACGCCGGTGATATTGCCACAAATGGTACCGGGTTTGAGGTATGCTCGGTTGATATTTGTCCCGTTTGGGGGTTGATTTTTTGCTCTACATTTCCGTGGTCTGCTGTCAATAATATGGTGTATCCAGTTTGTGCGGCCGCGTCAATCAACCTGACCATACATTCATCAAGTGCGACGAGTGCCTTAATTGATGCCTCGATATTTCCCGTATGCCCCACCATATCTGCATTTGCATAATTAATAAGAATAAACTGGTACTTATCTTCGCGCATCTTTGAAATTAAGTTCTGTGTTTGTTCGTGTGCGGACATCTCGGGCTTTAGGTCATACGTTGCCACTTTTGGTGAAGGGGTAATGTAGTGATCTTCCTGAGGAAATGGTTCTTCGCGTAGACCATTGAAATAATATCCCACAAATCGCTCCTTTTCTGATTCTGCCATACGAAGCTGATTCATTCCCGCCTCAGACAGAATACGCCCCAAAGGGATTTGGACAATCGAAGGTGGATATGCCACAGTCACAGGCAACCCGCGCTCATATTCAGTCATCGTGACAAATAAGAGATCCTGAATCTTGGGGCCGCGTGCAAACGGTGCGCTTTGATCGGGTTTTTCCTGCATTACGTGGGACTTTGTGTATTTGATGGAATAAGGATCAAACGACTGCTTATTATTTGCATCAGCTTCAAAATTATCAAAGACAAATGCCTTGGTGAGTTCACGCGGTCGATCAATTCTGAAATTGAAGTAGATGACTGCGTCACCTTTTTCAATCAGGGCAACCGGTGCGCCATCTACCATCATATTCGTTGGCGCAACAAACTCATCCGTCTTATCTTGATTGTATGATTGTTGAATTGCATCCATTGCAGTCAACGCTTGTGCGCCGCTCCCTGCGGTGAGACAGCGATATGCCGGTTCAATCCGCTCCCAGCGGTGGTCGCGGTCCATTGCCCAATAACGCCCCATGACTGTTGCAATCCGTCCAACGCCCAGCGTGTCCAGCTTTTGCTGTAAAGATTTGATAGTTTCAAGGGCTGCCTTTGGTGGTGAATCTCGACCGTCAGTTATTGCATGGATATATGTTTTGGTAATCTGGCGCTCTTTGGCAAAGTGTAATAATGCATGGAGGTGTTCAATGCTTGAATGGACATAACCTTCCCCGATAAGACCAATAAGATGGAGCTTTCCACCGGTCTTTTCGATATGCTCGGCAGCTTGAACGAACGCGGGATTCTCATGAAAGCTTCCGTCTGCAATTGCCATGTTAATGCGTGGTAAGTCTTGATATACGATCTTTCCGGCTCCTAAATTTATATGGCCAACTTCGGTGTTCCCCACATCAGAGGCAGGCAGTCCCACGGCCTCACCAGACGCTTTAAGGGTGGTGTTTGGATATGCGTAAAGAATGGATTGAAGGGTTTTGATGTTGGCCAATGAGACCGGATTTCCGGGGCCTGGCGCTGCAATGCCGTACCCATCAAATATTACCAAGATTACTTTATTCATGTGGACTCATTGTAGCAGGCTACGATTTTGATAACAATACGCCAGAGCGCACGCAATGGCGTCGGCTTGGTCATCTTGTTTGAGCTCGGCCTCAAGCTTCAGGATAATCCCAAGCATTTTTTGCACAGCAAGCTTATCTGCGGTGCCGTATCCTGTAATAATTTGCTTGATCTGAAGCGGGGTCAGAAATACCAGTGGCAATCCCCTTTTTCCGCAAAGCGTAAGTATTGCGCCTTGCGCTTGGGCGACAGGAATGACCGTTTTTTGATTTTTAAAAAAGAATAGCTGCTCCATCGCTACTTCATCTACATCATGAGCTTCAATAATTACTTCAAGCTCATCATATATTTGAAGAAGGCGGTCGGAAACTGAGTTTTTTGAGGGGGTTTTAATAAGTCCCGAGGCAACGTAGACACTTTTTTGCGTATCGCGCTCGTTTCGATCAAAGACCGCCCAACCAACGCGTTCAATTCCCGAATCAATACCAAGTACATTCATGCGCTCAGTATAACAATGCACAGGCAAAGTTGGTACACAAGGAGGGTATACTTGCGTCAAAGGACCAGGTGCGCTCCGAAACTAGGCGGATATACCTGTGTCTACTTGAGAGCGATCCGTATTGCTACTGAACTGTTTTTGTGTTTGCGCAAATGGCAGTCTGCGACGATCGTGTTTATAGAGGCCTGCGCAAAGCGCCAGCGTCATAAGTCCAACTGTTGAGGCAACGCTTGCTGTTTCAATAGGCGACGTCTCGAAAGTCTGATGAGCATACGTTCCAACAGCTGCCGCACCAATAAGTGCTGAGTAACCGCTGGCAAGCGCCCAACCTGTGCGTTGTGAGATAGATGGTAGTTGTTCTTTATGTTTCATAGATAATGTTGATATTACAGGTTTACTTTTTTTCTTGGTATTTAAATACTTGACGATATGATCGTGCGCGCCACAGAGATGAAGCGGCAACGATTGCGCCGCCTGCCGCACTGATGTTCGCTTTTCCAATTCCTTCGCCCAACAACGCCGCTGATACGCCAATGTCTTGGGCCACTGTTCCATGTTTTGCACCTTTTGGGATTATGGGCACTTGTGCCAGATCGCGAGTATTGTGCTTGGCATTACTTGAAATAACATCAGCTTCGGCAAGAAGTGCAAGCGCTCCAAGCACTGGATTGATGACAGTGGCAAGCACCGCCGCACTTTCGACTCGCAGGGCGCCATCTGCCATCGTATCTGCATACGCACCTACTTTTGAAGTCGCATCAAGCTTTCGTGCCACGTATCCGTCGGCATCAGTTATTTGTGCAGCGATAAGATAGGCAAGGGCGGTGAGTGGACGAGCTTGAAAAGATTCGTATACTGCCACAGCTCCAAGCAACGGTCGAGACGCAGTCATCCCCATGGGCACAGTATAGCGCAATTTGGAATTTCGTATCGTTTCGACAATTGACATGGAGTGAGTTGTAGATACTACTGTCAGGTGGTCATGTATTCCAGGTCGGAATACGTTTATATGTCATGTTTAACTAATCAAAGAGATGGAAGAAACGCTTATTAGTATGTCTCGGCTAAATACATTGCTGTACTTACACCTGACACCTATCAACCTCATAATCTATAAGGAAGCTGAGACTACTAATCTTAGGGTATGCTTCGCACTTGAGATGCATTCAGTGCTTATCACGTAGGAATCTAGCTACCCAGCGATGCACTTTTGGTACAACTGGTACACCAGGGATTCCTTCTTTCCGGTCCTCTCGTACTAGGAAAGAGCCCCTTCAATAGTCAAAGCGCCTGCACCGGATAGAGACCGATCTGTCTCACGACGATCTGAACCCAGCTCGCGTACCGCTTTAATGGGCGAACAGCCCAACCCTTGGAAGCTACTACACCTCCAGGATACGATG
>CAYUJW010000017.1:0-19603 GCA_964445135.1 uncultured Gammaproteobacteria bacterium | reverse complement strand
GATGCACGTATTTCAAAAATATATTCTCCAGACTGATTGGCCATATACGCACGATACTCACCCGGCTTATCAAGGATGATCGTCTGCTTTTTAGCGGGTAAATCGATGATTTTCATATGTGTGCGAATGCTATCCGACGCTTCCTTCCATCTCTAGTCGGATCAATCTATTCAGTTCAATTGAGTATTCAAGGGGGATTTCTCGGGTAATTGGCTCAATAAATCCATTTACTAATAACGTCTCTGCATCAACCCGGCTAATTCCGCGAGACATCAGGTAAAACAATTTTTCCTCGCCCAACTTTTCGACCGTTGCCTCATGCTGTACTTCTACATCCGATTCCTTAATTTTCATAAACGGATACGTATCTGAGCGAGATTCAGGATCAAGGATAAGTGCGTCGCACGACACATAGACCGAGGAGTTTTTGGCACCGGGACGCACTTGAACTAAGCCGCGATATGATGTTCTTCCTCCGTCTTTTGAAATTGATTTAGATACGATGCGTGACGAGGTATTTGGGGCAAAATGAAACATTTTTGATCCGGTATCTTGATGCTGATTGGCAGCCGCAAACGCAATCGAGAGTACTTCTCCGCGGGCACGCTCACCCATCAAGTAGCATGATGGATACTTCATGGTAAGTTGCGAACCGATATTACAATCAATCCATTCCATAAAACCATCCTCTTCAACTCGCGCTCGCTTTGTCACCAAATTAAAAACGTTATTGCTCCAGTTTTGAACAGTCGTATAGCGCACTCTGGCGCCTTTTTTGACAATAATCTCGACGACCGCACTATGCAAAGAATTCTCACCTGTTTGGTATATTGGCGCCGTACAGCCTTCTATATAGTGAACATAACTTCCCTCTTCAGCAATGATCAGGGTGCGCTCAAATTGCCCCACGTTTTGTGCATTGATGCGAAAGTATGCCTGCAGCGGAAGATTGACTTTTACTCCTTTTGGCACATACACAAATGAGCCTCCAGACCACACTGCGCTATTGAGCGCCGCAAATTTGTTGTCTTGCATCGGAATCACTTGGCCAAAATACTCTTTGAATATTTCCGGATATTTGACGAGCGCTGAATCAGTATCCATAAACACCACACCCAATTTGGTCAACTCTTCTTTCACACTTTCATATACAACCTCAGACTCATATTGCGCCGATACTCCAGACAAAAACTCTTTCTCTGCCTGGGGAATACCGATGCGGTCATACGTATTTTTGATAGAATCGGGCAATTCCTCCCACGCCTCAGCTCTATTTTTTGTTGGCTTGATATAGTAGTAATAATCCTGGAAATCAATCTTTGACATATCTCCGCCCCATGTCGGCATCGGCTTTGTCAAAAAAACATCATAGGCTCGCAGTCGCAATTCTCGCATCCACTCAGATTCCTTTTTTTTCGCAGATATCATCTGAACCACATCCCGGCTTAATCCGCGAAGCGCTTTAAACTCGTAGTCTTCAGGCATGGAAAATCCATACTTATAATCAAATTGTAGATTGTCGTCAGTCATATAGTAGTCTTGTTCAGATGGCGCATTAGTAATATACGCAAGGCGCACCACAATACTTATTTTGATTTTGTATTCTTGAAAGAGTCGTATCCTTCTTTTTCAATGCGATGTACCAATTCATGCCCGCCTTGTGCCACAAGGCTGCCATCAACGAGTACGAGTACTTTGTCGGGTTTTATATATTCCAAAATCCGATTGTAGTGAGTGATGATGATATATATTTTCCCCTTTTTATTCTCATGCATAAATGTACCAATTGCCCGAAGCGCATCTACATCTACCCCGGTATCTATCTCGTCATATATTTGTACCGGTCGATTTAATACGGCAGCCTGCAGCACTTCCAATTTTTTCTTTTCTCCGCCTGATGCGCCATCATTGAGCGAACGCGAAAGGAGCTCATCGGGTATTCTCAGGGTTTTTGCATTGGTCGTAATGCTGCGGCGTATTGTCAGCGGATCGCTTTGTCCGGCCGCCGCCATCTGCATCAGCTGAAATACCGTGACACCTGATAGGGCAAGTGGGGATTGAAATGACAAAAACATTCCTTCGCGCGCACGGTCTTCAACCTCCATGTCAGATATGTCTTTTCCTTCAAGCTCAATGTGAGTTTTGCTTCCGTACTCATAGCTTGGATGGTTCATAAGCGCATAGGCTAAGGTAGATTTGCCTGAACCATTTGGACCCATGACAACGTAGACGGAATCTTGGATAAAGTCGAATGAAAAATCACGGATGATTTGTTTGTCCTCGATCTTGGCAGACAGATGTTTGACGCTAAGCATAAGGCCCCATTGTACAAAAATTCACCACACCACTCAAGCGCGTTTACGAATATCTATGTCGCCTACCGAATCAATGTCTTCAATCACATTTTTCAATGTGTCAAAACAATACCAATGATATCCGCATATATTCATCTGCTCAAAATCAATGCGCGACTTGAGCTCCTCAACAAATATTTTTGGCACAAATTCGTGATCGAGCAGGGAGAGGGCGCGATAGGAATCTGTAAGGCGCGCTTTTCGTACATCGAAACAAAACTGAAGTCGACGCTCCAGAGCAGACGTTGAACATCGTGTAGAAATACCAATCTGAATTGGTGCCGTAATATTTGCTGCACGAACTTGCTTAATCCACATCGCAAATGCATCTGTTGATACACACAGCTGCGTAATAAACGTTACATTCAGACCTGCCTGCCGGCACATCAGTTCTTTCTGCTTCATAATCTGGATAAGATCTTCAGGCGCAGCCTCCACCGTTCCTTCGGGATGGGCTGCAAAGTAAAGGGTGCGAAGCGGCGAATCGTGACGATTTATGCAGTGGATGGCCAACCCAAGGCTGTCTTGAAACAAGGTGCTTGAAGCATCATTTCCTCCAACCAATAGGATCTCTGTGAGTGAAAGTCGATTCATCTCAATCAGAATACTTCCCACCTCAGCTTCATCAATCACACGGCGTGCAGGGAGTGTTGGAATAGCAAGAAATCCTGCCTCATGAGCTTTATTCATGAGGGGAATAAGTTGGGAACAGGGAAGTTTGGCAAGAGAAATCACCGTAGGATAGGTGCATGATAGGAGCTTGAGCTGCTCATATGCCGACTCATCAGGTATTTCAATACTGTGCCTCATTACTTCGCATCATAGTCTCAGTCGAGGAACTCTGTCAAGGCCACCTTCGCCTGCGAATTTTTTTTCCGCAAAATAGTATGAGCCAGCAACACCAATCATCGCTGCATTATCTACATACAGATATGCCGATGCGGGAGCATACATACGCCCACCAAGCGTGCGAACCAGCTGGCGCGTTTGCTTGCGTAAAAGTTTATTTGCATATACTCCCCCACCAACCACCACTGTTTTGACCCCAGTTTTGACAATTGCCTGCTCCAACTTTTTTAACAATACGCCAAACACCGCAGCCTGAAAGGACGATGCCAGATGATGTGTGCGCGCCACCTTCTCTTCCTCACTCATATCACGCAGTGTATACAGAAGTGCCGTCTTAAGACCTGAAAAAGAAAATTGCAAATCCCCTGAGCGAATCATAGGGCGAGGAAATACATATTCATCGACGTTTCCAATCTCCATTGACATGCGCTCAATAAGTGCGCCGCCGGGATAGCCAAACCCCAACATGCGCGCCGCCTTGTCAAGCGCTTCGCCCGCCGCATCATCAACTGTCTCCCCCAATACCGTGTATGTTAAGTGGTCTGACCAAAGAACAATTTCAGTATGTGCCCCTGACACCAACATGCCAAGCATAGGAAAGATCATCTCACGCGAAGGTGTACCCGAACTATTTTGCACAAAGGCACTGATAAGGTGGCCTTCCATATGGTTGACCGCAATGATGGGGACAGACAGTGTGTCTGCAATTGAGCGAGCGTGAGTGATACCAACTTCAAGCGCAATAGCCAAACCTGGGCCTCGGGTGACAGCAACCGCATCTATCATACCCGCCAACTGCGCAACATCATACCCATCCACCGCTGGTTTTCCCATAAAACGCAGATATCGACGAACCAAGCGTTCCATAACCCAATCGAATCGTTCCTCGTGCGCACGACGTGCGAGAGTCGGAACCACACCGCCCCATTCTTTATAAAGCGCTATTTGCGAATAAATGACTTGCGCGACCACTCGACGACCACACACTATGGCGAGTGCCGTTTCATCAAATGAGGTGTCGATTGCGAGGATGGTTGGCTCTTTTTTAGTATTCATAGCATTGGCACATTTAATACGATTATTTGGCCGGAGTGTAAATATCAATAATGCGAGTATTTTCATCAACATGCTGGATATCTATATATACAATAATAGCGTTCTGTCTGATAAGAGGGAAAAATGAACCCAATTTTTCGCTCCACTCAATGCACAGCACATTGTGAGGCTTCAGGTACTGTGCCATACCTAAGTGCTCAAATTCTGCATCTTCTTGGATGTTATACAAATCTGCATGTACAAAATACGTCTTTTGATCACGACCGGGGATTTCATACTCGTAATAAACAACGTACGTTGGTGATACCACAGACTCTATGCCATACGCACTCGCCAATGCCTTTGAAACAACCGTTTTCCCACTTCCCAAATCTCCGCGCAACAAATATGCCAATGGGCGACTCGTCATAGATTCATATCGCTTGGCCACCTCATTCGCCAGCCTCACTGTCTCATGCTCTGAATGAGTCTCATAGTGTCCAACATTGACCAATTGACCTCGATCACCTGGTCGTATAACTACGACATCGTCGCCCGTGTAGTCCACAACAGTTGATGGAAGATTGTATGGAAGCATTCCTCCATCGACCACGATATCAATCATTTCTTTTGAAGCAGCAGGAAGTGATCCGAGCAATGAGGGAACAGAATAGTGAGGGGGTCGCGTCGATTGATTGGCGGAGGTCGCAGTAACTGGCACATCAAGCTGAGCCAATAGCTCATTGACTGGGTCGTACGATATCATGCGCACACCTAAGGTTTTGCGCTCGGATTCGAGCCTCACATCGACACGATGCTTGCTTGGCAAAATGACAGTATATGGTCCAGGAAGAATGCGCGACACACGGGCAAGCATGGTTTCGGATATCTCTACATACTGCTTGAGCATGTCAAATGAACGAACAAAGATGGAAATTGGCTTTCCAGGAGGTCTTGCCTTACACGCGATGAGCTTGTCAACTGCATGTGGATTTGTGGCGTCTACCAAGAGGCCATATACCGTGTCTGTAGGAAAAGCAACAAGCGCCCCCTTTTTAATGTCTTGTGCCACAGCGCTCAGCGCGCGGACTCGGGCCGGCTCATCTAATTGGCTTATATTGACAATGCGCATAGCGTATATGATACCATAGACCACCACCTCTTAATAGCCAGTGATAGAGGCCGATCCAACTGCATGTAGTATGCGTATAACCCACAAGCACTAGTCTTTTATATGTTTTCTGCTACAATTACCCAATGCCAAAACTTCAGAAAAAATCAAAGCTCTTTTCAACATCAAATCGCAAACAAGGCAGTCGCCAGGTCCGCGAATTGAAAATGCAGGTTGATTTCAAAACGCTCTTTATCATTCTGTTTGTCGGACTTTTTGCCATGTTGAGCGTCCGATCACTCACACAGACTCTCAGCAACACTTCAGCTCGTGAAATGCCCATTACTTCAGTCATTGAAGACATCAAAAAAGACAAAGTAAAACGTATCGAACTCAGTGAAAACCGGGTAAGCATTTACTACAAAGACAATTCTGAGGCATTTGCGTATAAGGAAAGCTCGGAAGGTTTTATGAGCACCCTGAAAGACGCAGGAATCAAAACTGACGCCATCCAGATAACAGTCAATAACTCACAAGGATCTGAGGGAATGATGATTCTGCTTGGCAACCTCATCCCAACCATTCTTATGATTGCATTTTTTATCTTCATTTTCCGCCAAGCGCGCGGCGCGCAAGATTCTGTCTTCTCGTTTGGGCAATCAAAAGCGAAGCGCTTTATCCGAGATGTATCAAAAATTCAGTTTAAGGATGTGGCAGGCGTCAATGAAGCAAAGAGCGAGCTGGAGGAAGTTGTTGATTTTCTGAAAAATCCCGAGAAATATAAAAAAGTGGGGGCACGTACTCCAAAGGGCGTCATGCTTATTGGACCTCCAGGATGTGGAAAAACCCTCCTGGCCAAGGCAGTAGCCGGCGAAGCAAACGCACCATTTTTCTCAATTGCCGGATCAGAATTTATGGAGATGCTTGTTGGAATTGGAGCGGCACGAGTACGAGATCTTTTTGCGACAGCGAAAAAAAGTGCTCCATCAATCATCTTTATTGATGAAATTGAGGCAGTTGGGCGTGCACGATCAAGTGGCGTGATGCCAGCTCATGATGAGCGTGAACAGACACTAAATCAGATTCTTGTCGAGATGGATGGATTTACCCCAAATGAACAAGTGGTGGTAATTGCAGCTACAAATCGCGGCGATTTACTGGATCCTGCCCTTCTTCGTGCTGGACGATTTGATAGACGAATATTGGTCGACTATCCTGATGCTGAGGGTCGATTGGAGATATTAAAGATTCATGCACGCAACAAACCATTTGATGCGCAGGTAAATTGGGAGCGAGTCGCTAAACGAACAGTGGGCTTTTCAGGAGCAGATCTTGAAAACATGCTGAATGAGGCGGCAATTGACGCTGCACGTCAAGCAAAAGAACTGGTTACGATGGATATGATCGAAGAGGCCGCAACAAAAGTGAAACTTGGCCCAGAAAAGAAGCGATTACAGTCAGATTACGATCGCCGATTGACTGCATATCATGAAGCCGGACACGCGCTTGTTTCGCACTTTCAGCCAGATACCGATCCTGTGCATCGCATATCGATTGTGTCGCGAGGCATGGCTCTTGGCTTCACGCTTATTCCACCTGCCAAAGATAAGCTTCACGAAACACGAACTCACTTGTTGCAACGGCTCGCCGTCATGATGGGTGGACGCGCTGCCGAAGAAGTTGTCTTTAGCGAGATAACAACAGGTGCTGCTAATGATTTTGATCAGGCAACAAATGTGGCTCGTGCCATGGTGGTTGACTATGGAATGAGCAGCTTGGGCCCTGTCAACTATGGACCGTCATACGACATAACTGAGTTTGGGAAAACCACCTGGCAAGACCAGCGAATCTCAGAGACTATGATGGCCAAGATTGACGCTGAAGTCGCAGCAATCTTAGCCACTGCATACAAAGAGGCAGTTGCTCTCGTGAAAAAGAATCGCAAACTTCTTGATAAGGTGGCTGATGAACTTATTACGAAAGAAAGCATCGATACTGATGAGTTTGAGGCAATTGTTGGAATAAAAAAACCAGCACCCACTCATTCATAATCAACGTAAAGATCAATGCGCAGCAATAGGCATTCTACGCCGCTGTTTTGCCATTTCTGCTACACTTATTTCTCATGAATACTACGTTCTTGATCGTTGACGGAAATGCCATCATGCACCGCGCATTTCACGCAATCCCCCCCTTTAAGACGAAAGCCGGGATTCCAACAAATATAATTTATGGTTTTTTTGGCATGGTCTCACGTGCAATCGATGTGTTTACGCCGGGGAACTTAGTGATCGCGTTTGATACCCCAAAACCAACATTTCGCGAAGAACTGCTCCCAAGCTACCAAGCACATAGACCATCAATAAGCGATGATTTCAAAGTGCAAATCCCCCTCCTTAAAGAGTTGCTTGATGTAAGCGGTATGTGCCGTATGGAGCTTGATGGATATGAGGCAGACGATATCATCGGCACGCTTTCACTCCAAGCTACCAAGCGTGGATATCAAACATACATATTCACGGGCGACCGCGACATCATGCAGCTCGTTGATGCCAAAACCGCAATCGTTTCTCCACAAACAGGAATGAGTAAAATCATTATGTATGATGAGGCAGCGGTCAAAGAGAAAATGGGGGTAGATCCACAATTTATCTCCGATTTTAAAGCCTTAGCTGGTGACCCATCAGACAACTATCGCGGTGCAGATGGCATAGGGGTGAAAACGGCAATTCAATTGGTTTCTGAGTTTGGCCATGTTGAGAACCTTCTCAATCATATTGATGACATTGAAAAACCAGCAGTTGCAAGGCGCATCAAGGAAAATCGTGAAGAAATCATCACATCAAAACGCATTGCGACGATTGTGCGTGATGTGCCGGGGATTGAGTTTGACGAAATTCACACGGCATGGAGCACGTTCCCCGATGCTCTTCGAGAGAAGCTTGAGGCATATGAAATGCGAACACTTGTGCAACGACTCTATACCAAAAAGCCAACACCCGCCGTCACGACAGCCTATGAACCAACTGTGAGAGCCACTCCACCTGACAGCGACCAACTCGGCTTATTCTAATTGCGCACCAAAGACCGTATGAAGATTGCACTTATTTATGATTGGATGGACACAGAGCAAGGTGGGGTTGAACGCATACTCCAGACATTTGCCGCAATGTTTCCTGATGCCGATTGGTATTGTGCACACGCCGATCCAACTCGCTCATCGGTTGCGCAAAGCCTATCTCCCGCAACCAGTTATATGCAGCTGCTTCCTGCGGCGCTTACGCAACGACGGGCACTGTGCCTTCCGCTCTACCCATATGCGTTTGAGCAGCTTAATTTGGCGCAGTATGATCTGGTGATATCCATCACATCGGCATTTGCCAAAAGCGTCATTACTCATCCAGGAACCATTCATCTCTGCTACATATTGACGCCAACACGATACTTATGGGGACAAACAAGCGACTACCTCGACCGCACAAGCCAAATCGTCCTCTCTCCATTCTTATCTCACTTGCGAACATTTGATTATGTCAGCGCCGCACGTCCCGACCAAATCGTCAGCATTTCGCACCACGTAGCGCGTCGTGTCAGCACATACTATAATCGTCCTTCTCGTGTCATCTATGTGCCGTTTGACCATGAATACTGGGATGAGAAAAAAAGATTTTTATCAAGCGACTCAATCCCCGCACATCTCTCCAACACACCCTATTATCTCGTGGTCAATCGACTCGAACCATATAAAAAAACTGAGATTGCAATGCGAGCATGTGCCACCCTTGGTCACCATTTAGTTATCGTTGGCCATGGATCATATAAAGAACACTTGATGAAAGAGGCAAATCAACACGTAACATGGCTTGAAAATGTTGACGACGCGACGCTTGCCGCTCTTTACACTCATGCCCAGGCGCTTCTTATGCCTCAGGAAGAGGATTTTGGATTAGTTGCTGTTGAAGCCCAATATTTTGGCTGCCCCGTCATCACCTACCACAATTCCGGAGCGGCAGAAACAATTATTGAGGGGAAGACGGGTGCAACTTTTGCCAAACAGACTGATGCATCCATGTGCGAAGCGATTGCAACTTATGACAAAGTTGCCTACAATATGAGACAGAAAGCGATACAGTACAGCCCGCATCATATAAAACGGAAGTTTGGAAAAAAGCGGTTTATTGATGAATTTTCTGATATCATTCCTAGATAATTGTATTTATTATTTACTAACCGTATTACCACTCAATTCATTTAATGAGAGCAGTCATATTTGCAGGTGGCGTCGGCACACGTTTGTGGCCGTTGTCACGAAAAAAATCCCCCAAACAATTCGAAAGCTTGATCGGTGATCAATCGACACTACAAGCAACAGTTTCCCGACTCATGCCGGAGATTGACCCCAAAGACATCTTTATTTCAACGGGCCTGAGTTATCGAGAGATCGTGCAAAAACAACTCCCAATGTTGCCTGCCCAAAACATCATTGCCGAGCCGCACAAGAAAGATGTTGGCCCAGCAGTCGCCTACGCCGTATCATACATCAAGCAAGTGACCGGAAGCGACGAACCGGTGACCATATTGTGGAGCGACCATATGGTGCGCCAGGAAGATCTGTTTAAGCAGGCGCTGTTGGCTGCTGAGTCAGTTCTTGAGAAAGAACCAAACAAAATAGTTTTTATCGGTCAAAAACCTCGTTTTGCCTCAGACAATTTGGGATGGATTCATTTTGGCGGAGCAGTCGCCGCAGTCAAAGGCGTCGCACTGTATGCATTTGAAGGCTTTCAGTATCGCCCAAAAAAAGAAGTGGCACAACAATTTTTTGAAGACGGCAAACATTGTTGGAACTTGGGATATTTTGTCATTCGCCCCTCATATCTTGCCTCACTGTTTGAAGAGCACGTTCCGGAAATTCACGAACATACCTCCGCTATCTGTCGCGCGATTGGGACAGACTCATATGAGCAAGTACTTGAGCATCACTATGGACAAATGCCCTCAATCAACTTCGATAACGCAGTTCTTGAGAAGCTCGACCATGATAATGCATATGTTATTGTCGAGGATATCGGTTGGAGCGATGTTGGGGCATGGGAAGCATTGAAAGAAGCCTTGGAAAAAAGTCATGATGACAATGTGACAAACGGCCATGTACTTCTTCGCGATACAAAAGACAGTCTTTTGTACAACTATAGCCCATCACAACTTATTGTCGGAATTGACCTTGATGATTTGTTGGTGGTCAACACAAGCGATGTATTATTAATCACACAGAAAAAATCGGTAGGCAAGATCAAGACTCTTGTTGAAAGCTTTCAAAACACCGAATTCGAGCACCTGACTTAGGCTCACTATTGGCACACTTTATAACCATCATGAACCCTTTTGTCGCAGAAGCGTACGAACGATATGCCAAGCGGGCACTTGATTTGGTTTTGGCCGTTGCGATCTTAATTATCTTTGCACCAATCTGTGTGGTTGCTGCGCTGGCAATCCTCATCACCTCAGAAGGTCCCATATTTGCAGACGTTCCCGAGCGCGTTGGCCAATTCACCCAACGATTCAAGATGTATAAATTTCGCTCGATGATTACCAATGCTCATCAAATACTGCGAGAAGATCCGGAGTTTGCCGAGCTATATAAAGAATATAAAAAAGGTAGCTATAAGCTGATGAACGACCCACGCATTACTCCAGTTGGTAAATTTATTCGCAAACATTCAATCGACGAAATCCCTCAGCTCTTAAACGTGATTCGAGGTGAAATGAGTATCGTTGGACCCCGCGCATATTACCGTGACGAACTTGATGAACAACAAAAAAAATATCCATACACAAAGCCGATGGTTCGAAAAGTATTGTCAGTCAAACCTGGCATCACCGGACTTTGGCAAGTATCAGGGCGCTCAGAAATTAACTTTGACAAACGCATTGCTCTTGATGCATACTATGTTGACACAATTTCATTGGTCAACGACTTAAGAATTATTTTCAAAACTCCATGGATCATGATAACAGGCAAGGGAGCGGTCTAGGCGACACCCCAAAACCAACCACCGCAGCAGGTCTCAAAACAGAAACTCAGTTTGATATTGCATGGGGTTCTGGGTATACTGATAAAAGTTCCTCCTCAGGAACGAATGAATTTATGTCAAAGCGCAAACGATTCGGTACAGGTTCTTGGATAAAGAATCGTAAAAAATCGCTAAGCTCAGTGCTTGGCGTCGTTGTCGTGCTTCTTCTTCTTACATACGTGAGCGTTATTCGACCTGCACTCGCCCTTCAATCTAGCCTCAAAAAAGTAGAGACCGCTGGTCGCGCACTTAAAGATGCGGCCAAAGAGAATGATATCGACCTCATTCAGCAAAAAATGAAAGGCGTTTCGCTTGCATACAAAGATGTTGAGCGCGATGCGCGTGGACTCTATTGGGCAGCGCTTATTCCCTATGTGTCTGATTTGAAAAATGGTGTTGAAGCAGGACGGTATTCACTCACTGCTGCTGAAAAAGGAATTGAATCTATTGCCCCATACGCAGACTTACTCGGCATGAAAAAAGGTGAAGCGTCATTTGTTGACAAATCAGCCGAAGACCGTTTGCAATTTGCCGTTCTTACTTTGGACAAGATGGTCGGCAATATTGATGAAATATCAAAGAATATTGAAGAGGCAGATAAACGCATTAGCAAGATTGATCCGAAGCGCTATCCGAAAAAAGTGGGCAACCGTGAAGTTCGAGCCAACGTTGAAATGGTGAAAGAACAGTTCTCTGGAATCACCTCACTATTTGTTGATGCAAAACCACTTCTCAAACAGCTCCCTGTCATCCTTGGAAAGGACTCAGAAAAAACATATCTTATCCTCTTTCAAAACAACTATGAGCGTCGTGCGACAGGCGGTTTTCTTACTTCATATGCATTCTTTAATATAAAAGACGGACGCATATCGATTGAGCGTTCAGAAGATATTTACTCAATGGACAATTCAATCAGCAATCATCCTGCAGCACCTGCTGAAATATTGACCTATCACAAAAATGTCACGAGATTCTATGTACGCGACAGCAACCTGTCACCGGATCTACCCGCTTCAATCAAACTCTTTGAATCTCTCTACGAGCGAAGCAGTATCGACAAAGACTATGATGGCATCATCATGCTTGACGCAAAGGTGCTTGTTGACATGCTTCGAATATTTGGAGACACCGAAGTTGATGGAATCACCTTCTCAGCAAATGAAGATGAACGCTGCGACTGTCCACAGGTCATCTATCAGCTTTTTGACCTCGTTGATCGTCCGGTAAACTACATAAAAACAGATAGAAAAGGTATTCTGGGCGATCTGATGTATGCGCTCTTTTATAAGGCGATTGGATTCTCTCCTTCAAAATATTGGGGAACACTTGCTTCGCAGATGTATGAAAATATGAATGAAAAACATATTTTGCTCAACTTTAAAGATAAAAAGCTTCAAGATGCTGCAGAACGTGTAAACTTTGCAGGACGAATTCGCGACGCAGAAGGTGACTATCTCCACGTAAATGGCGTAAACTTTGCAGGCGCCAAATCCAACTTATTTGTCAACGAAACAATTAGCACAAAAACTACCGAAAAAGATGGCAAGCTTGCTCGCGAGGTAACCATCACATACAAAAATCCGTACCCTCACTCCGATTGTAACCTCGAGCGCGGCGGACTATGTCTAAATGCCACTCTGCGCAATTGGGTCCGTGTATATGTACCAAAGGGTGCAAAACTAGACAAGTTTGTCGGATCACAGACCACAGTCAAGACATATGATGAATTTGACAAGACGGTTTTTGAAGGCTTCATGACCGTTGAGCCAAAAGGCCTTGCCAAAGTGACCGTCACCTACACATTGCCGACAAGCATCAAGAAAGACAACTATTCGCTATTGGTACAGAAGCAAGCAAGCGTTGAGAAGGATAAGCAATCACTTGAAGTCAGTGTGTTTGGTGAAAAGCTGTTTGAGGGGCCATTTGCAACCGATCAGCTTGTCAAGCCATAACGCCCCGACTTGTCATTCACTGCTCACAATCTAATTACTTTCGTATGTCAATCTATCGACAGAGCCATGCTTTGGTACTCAAACGCCGAGCACTCCCCAACCAGGATGCAATGATATTCTTGTTCACCCGTGAATATGGAAAAGTTGTAGCTATTGCGAGGGGCATAAAAAAGCTCACCAGCAGACGCAATCCCCACCTTGAAACCGGCAACTATGTTGATGTACTTTTGAGCACTCGCGGTGAATATTCACACATACAAGAAACGTCGCTCATCAGTGGTTTTTCACAACTAAAAAGTACGCAGCCGTTGCAGGACGTGGTTTTTGCCTATTTATTTTGCCTTGACCGCCTCCTTCCTCAGGAGCAGGCCGAACCCGATTTATTCGAACGCACATTAAAGTTTTTGACGCAAGTTCATAAAAATCCAGACAATGCACATAGCATACTTACCATTTACGTACGACTGGTTCTTGATCAACTTGGATATATCGATGAGCATACGAAAGATGCGCAACTTTTGGGGATTTTTGAGACAGTTACAGGTGAAAAACTACCTCTTCATAGTATATAATATACGTGCCGTGCCGTTTGAGCTTGATGTGACTTGCTTAACTGATTATCTGAACGACAAGTCATTCACACACTTACAAACACAGCATAAATCTTGCTAAAGTTATATAAATAACAAAAACGTACATTTCTACATCTACCCCATGCCTACCGAAACGACAATTGAATCAGTAATTGCCCTTTCAAAGCGTCGCGGCTTTATCTATCCTGGATCAGAGATTTATGGTGGCCTGGCTAATACTTACGATTATGGACCGCTTGGAGCTGAGCTACTGCGCAATATCAAGAATGTGTGGTGGAGCGAATTCATACAAAAGCGCCAAGATATGGTCGGACTTGATGCATCGATTATCTCCTCACATCAGGTATGGGACGCCTCGGGTCATACGAGCGGCTTTAGTGATTCTCTGGTAGACTGCCTCAACTGCAAGGCGCGAACACGTGCCGATCACTTGATAGAAGATTATTTTGAGGACAAGACAGAGGAATTTAAGAAAAATCCGCTTCCTGCAGATACTGACATTCCCAATCTCATTGACCCAGCAGGACGTGTGCGTGTCGAGGGCTTAAGCACTGCGCAAATGGACCTCATTATCAGCCACTTTCACATTCCATGCCCTACCTGTAAGAAACATACTTGGACTGCTGTGAGGACATTTAATCTACTCTTTCCGGTAAATTTGGGCATTATTGAAGGTGAGCAGTCGCTCGCTTACCTACGTGGCGAGACCGCACAAGGCATTTTTATTAACTTCAAGAATGTCGTTGATACCAACCGAGTACATTTACCCTTTGGAATTGGTCAAATTGGAAAGAGCTTTCGGAATGAAATCACACTTGGCAATTCAATTTTTCGCACTATTGAATTTGAACAAGCTGAAATTGAATACTTTTTTGATCCAGAAACAAGCGATTGGAACAACCTTTTTGATGCATGGAAAGACACAATGTGGGAATTTGTAACCAAAACTCTTGGAATTAATGAGAAAAATCTTAGGTGGCGTGCACATACTGATGAGGAGCGATCGTTTTATAGTCGCAAGACTGAAGACCTGGAGTATAAGTATCCATTTGGATATAAAGAGCTGTGGGGATTGGCATATCGAACTGACTACGACTTGAAAGCACATATGACCCATTCAAAGAAAGACCTCAGCATCCTAGATCCTCATACAAACAAAAAGATCGTTCCCCATGTAATTGAGCCGGCAGTTGGTGTGAATCGTCTTATGCTGATGATACTGTGCGACAGCTATCGCGAGGTTGAAGGTCGTACGTACCTTGCGCTTCACCCACGCATTGCGCCATACAAAGTCGCAGTATTTCCGCTTGTTGCAAACAAGCCAGACCTCATTGGGAAGGCGCAGCAAGTCTTTGAGCTTCTTCAGAAGAACATGACCGTCATGTGGGATGATCGGGGAAACATTGGTAAGCGGTATGCGGCACAAGATGAGATTGGCACACCATTTTGTATTACCGTCGACTATGAAACGCTTGAAAACAACACCGTGACAGTCAGAAGTCGTGACGATGCACAACAAGTTCGCATTTCTATTGATACAATTAATGAGTACTTATTACCATTTCTTATATAAGATATATGAAAAATAAATATGCGATTGCGGCAGTAGTTGTTCTGATAGTCCTTTCACTCGTTGTAGTATTTGGAATGAACCGATCAAACTCGGCAGATGGCGACCAGACAGAACAGGTCTTGCAAACAGAGGAAGAAATTGCCGACGTTGATAGCTCAGTATTGGTCTCGCTTGAGCCACTCACAGGCGGACGCGAAGTAGTAATCACGGTCGAAAACCCACCCACTGGAACTGAGCTCATTTCTTATCAAATAACCTATGAGGAAGAGACGAAAGGTCCACAAGGCGCCATCGGCGAAGTCGATCTTGACACACTCGAGGCAGAGGTCACGCTCGGAACATGTTCATCAGGCACATGCGTATATCACGATGTAGTCGGAGATGTTGAACTTCTGCTCACATTTGAAGGAGAATATGGAAAACAAAAATTTGAGAAAAAGTACAGCTTATCGAGTGAATAATTATTATGAATTTACCAATGAAGGAGGTGTCAGATAATATATGCCAATCATAAAATCAGCAATCAAAAAAATGAAACAAGATAAGGAAAAGGAAGCCCGTAATAAAAAGTACGACCATGAATATAAAAAACAGGTACGACTCGTTAAAAAAGGGAAAGTCACTTCAACAGTCGACGCATTCAGCGCAGTTGATAAGGCTGCCAAGAAGAAAGTGATCCATAAGAAAAAGGCAAGTAGATTGAAAGCACTTGTCTCAAAACTTACTCGCCCATCTTCAAAAAAGAAGTAATAATCGTATCGCTTGCATAGCTGCTATAAAACACAGTAGTATATATATGCAGCATGAAACATACGATAAATCTGCTCTCTAAAAAAGAAAAAACTGTCTTTGATAAGACGGTGTATTTTTTTTTGAATTATCTACGATATATCCTCGTCATAACCCAACTTATTGTGCTGGGCGTTCTCTTTTTCCGCTTCCGAGTAGATGAAAATATCACCGAGCTTCGCGAATCAGTCAAGCAGAAACAAGAAATCTTGCGCGTCGTGAAGCCGCTCCTTTCACATGCCAAGACTGTTGAGATACAACTGAATGCAGTCGAAACCTCAATTTCATCGCAAGTGCGACATAAACAGATGGTGGAGTATGTGTTTCTCGCATTTCCATCAGACCTCTATATCAAAAATGCAACGCTTTCTGAGAAAAATATATCCGTGGAAGGCGAAACACAAAGTCCGCAGCAGTTGCAAAAGTACGTAAAATTTCTCAAAGATGGCAGTAGGTTCAAAGATATAACAATTGAAAACTTGAAAAAAAACAATACAACGTACACATTTAAGCTCAATATGACTGGATTTAACACAATCTAATTAACTTATGCGCATGGCCCTGAGAGAGCGCACACCTTTACACTATGCAAGAAGATCTAAACAGAGCACTCAAACAACTCAAAAAAAGAAATCCTCAGTACACCTATCTCATCTTCTTTTTTGCGGCATTCTCGGTATTTACCATGTTTATTATCCGACCATCACTGGTTACCGCATTTTCGCTTATGCAAAAGGAAAAGAGCTTGGTCGAAACAAATAATCAATATGAGCAGGTCATTTCAAATATTTTAGCGACTCAGTCTGAGGTCGAGATTGTGCGCAGCAAGCTCCATTTGACCAATACTGCAGTTCCCACAAGTCCAAACGTGAATGCAGTACTGGACGATATAAAAAATGCAGCTGAAATAAGCAGCGCAACAATCCAGCGAATGAACATCAACAAGACCGCACTGGTATATACGAATACCCAAAATCAAGTACAATCAATACGAGTAGATGTATATATGGATGTAGAATTTGAAAAATACTTGGCCTTTCAGGAAGCTCTCTACGCACAAAGACGCATCAAAAATATAGTTTCGACAGAGTTTTTGAAAGATGGCGGAGGACAAAATAGTATAAGCTCAGCAAGCTCGACACTCAAAATACAGATGGAAATCGTTGCGTATTACCTGTAACATTATGAATAAAAAAGAAGTGCTGTTTTTGTCAATTTGCGTCTTTTTAACAGTGATTGCTTGGTTGGTGGCAGATATCGTGCACACCTCCTCGAGCAAACAGTTGGATGAAGATATTGAGCAGGTGACACCGGTCGAACCAATTAAGCTTGATTCAAAAATATTTGAGTTGCTTGAACAAAAAAAATGAGCTACACCCAATTTTATACTCGTTCAAAACCAAATGGAGTGTTCCTGGGTATCTTTTTGGTGATTTTACTTATCGGATCATTTTTCGCTGTGCGCACGTATCTACCGGCACAGACGTCTCTTGCACAATCAGACAGTATTGAGCTGATGCAAGTGACAAATATTTTCCCCACACAAACGACTGTCGTGTGGAAAAGTGAAAACAAACAAGAAGCATGGCTTACCTGGGGTACGAAAGAGAATGATCTCTCAAACATAGCTTACGATGACCGCGCAGGAGAAAAGTCTGGACAGTCATACTCCTATCATTCAGTAACTCTCAAAGACCTTTCGCCTGAAACTACATATTATTTCAAAGTCACCGATGGAAAATCATTTTTTGCAAAAAATGGTAAAGACATTTTCACGTTCTCAACAATCAGCAATCTTAAGCAATCTACACATAATAAGCCAGCTTATGGCAAATATGTGGTAGACAACAAGCCCATGGGCTCAGCGATCGTGCTCATTGAACACCCAGCAATCTATCCCCTGTCAACTGTCACCAAGCCCTCCGGCGAATGGCTTATCCCGTTCAATTACACAGTAAACAAAAAAACTGGTGCTTTGTATATTCTTAAGCCAGAGGATATTGTTTCGATTTCTGTACTTGATGAGACCGGAAAAACAACGCGGGTTACCGCTCGAACGCTCCAATTAAGTCCGCTTAAGGACCCCATTAAAAACGGCGCATTGGCAAATTTGACCACACCCAAAGAGACCAGCTCAAAACCATCAAGCGAAGGTGCAATTTCGCTTATCTACCCAAAAAAGAATGCGGTCATCACAGCAGATACTCCACTTATTAAGGGTACCGCTGAACCAAACAGCGACGTCATTGTGACACTCACCACAAAGCGCGACTCAACAAATGCTGACGATGTTTTTTATACTGCGACTGCTGATGAGAACGGTATATGGAAGCTTGCCTTAAACAGCGCATTAAAACCCGGCAGCTACTCTATCGAAGTCAAGCCGCGTGGAGGAGTGGATGAGGGTCGCGCTATCGCACATTCGTTTTCAATCGCAAAAAGTGGGACACAAGTTCTTGGTGAGTCAACTCCTTCATCAACCATCACCCCAACCGCAAGCCCCTCCCCAACACTTGCCGTGAGCCAAACACCAACACCCACATCAACCAGCTCAGCACAACTATCACCAACATCAACTCAACCCACAATTACGCCACTTCCTACCATAACATCCGCTCCACAAATGACGGCCACACCACCGCCACTGTATAGCTCTTCTAATTCTGCAGATCTGACACCAACACCACCTGTTGCCGGGATTAGCTTTTATCCTATGGCTGCTGCTGCCGCTTCACTTATGATATTTGGCGCGGCACTACTTGTCATCTTTTAGCCCGCCTCATGGCTCGTCTGCTCAACAACCATTGCAACGGCTCAATTTTCCTGTTATAAAGAATGATATAGTATGGACATATCATCCCTTCTCTCGCAGACAAACTTAGTGAGCATTACCTTCTTTTTCATCACGATCGTGCTTATTGGGTATGAGTTCGTATTATTTACTAAAGATAAGAAAAAGAAATCTAAACCGGTGATTCCCGGCTTCTCATCGACCAAATCTGCCCCAATGAAGTCATCTGCTGTAAAGATCCAACCACCACATGCATTTAAGAAAAATTCGCTTTCGATAAGACGAAATGTAATCGGAGGGATTGCGGGACTTGTAATTCTGGCAACTACTGGACTTATTGTATATCTTACCGTTCAAAACAATAATAAATCAGCACTTCCCCCAATTAACAGTCAGGCGCAAACGACTGATGAGCAAACTGAATTATTGAATTTAGGAGCACAGGAAGTCGCAACCCTCGAGGCCCAACCTGAAACTGACACAGA
>CAYUJW010000016.1:9142-20417 GCA_964445135.1 uncultured Gammaproteobacteria bacterium | reverse complement strand
CCGCCCAGGCTTGACAATTCAACCAAAGGTTGGATTGGGCAAGATTGAGGCGTTAGGGGATGAGAAGTTTACCCTGAGTGATATCGAAGGGAATCCCCCCCTCTCCGCATAACCCCGAGATTCTTTATGAAGCTATGGGAGCGTTATATTACACTTATTAATGCTTTGTTAGTAAAAATATGACAGATAAAAAAACAACGTCAAAACCTTGGTATAAAAAATGGTGGGGAATTCTTTTAGCCTTTTCATTCTTCCCTTTTGTAGTTCCATATCTCGTATGGAAAAAAACAACGTGGAGCAAAGGGATGAAAATCGCGGTCACTGCTTTCTGTGCTCTGATTATCATTTCCAGCATGGTTGATTCAAACCGAAGAAAACAAGAGTCTTTAGAATACGTAAAGCAAGCGGAAGTTTTTATAAATGAAAATAAGCTCAGCGATGCTAAAGTCGCACTTGATAAATCACAAGAGTTGAATCCGGTTGAGGGGGAAAATCCTGCTTTTGGATTAGAGGAAAAAATAACTAAATTGCAATCTGCTGAGTTTTTGAAACAGTCATTAGCGGGCATGTCAGATAGCGACTTTGAGCTTTTGAAGAAGGGTGAACTAAATGTCTCTTTTCTTAGCCATGAAGCGCTGGATAAACTTTTTCTTGTAAAGCTGCAAGAGAACGCTGATCAAAGACCCGCATATATTGCTGAAGCTCAAGCGTTAAGGAAAAAAGAACAGGAAGAAGCAGCGAGAAAAAAACTTGAAGGTGAAACTAAAGCAAGAAAAGAAATGATTGAAAAGCAGTTTAGCGCATGGGACGGATCTCACATTAAGCTTGAAAGTTTGATAAAAGATTCCATGAATGATCCAAAAAGCTATGAACACGTTGAAACCAAATATTGGGATATGAAAGATCATCTTATCGTAAATACAACATTTAGAGGAAAAAATGCTTTTGGAGGTGTAGTAAAAAACGCTGTAAAAGCCAAAGTATCTCTTGATGGTGAAAATATCGAAATTCTTGAACAATATTAAATGCGGTTAAAAGTGCTAAATTGAATCAGATCTTTTTGCAAAAAAGAAGTCAACACCACGTTGCTTTTTTGCACACTTCAATTCCTCTCATAGCGATATCAGCCTCAACGCCATCTTCCTTTTAGCTACCGAATGCTAGAATTATTCTATGAATAATATTGATGAAAAGGATATAAAGCAGCGATATGGGATCAATCTTCATCACACGCTCACTGTAGAGGATGTTCTGGCTGGTTCGGAATTAAGCTTCAAAAATGGAGTATTAGACAGGGCGGAGCTTTCAGATAGCGTGCACATCGGATCGCATATCAAATCATGCTATATATCAGCAATAAACCTTATTAGTAGCGATCTGTCTGAGTCCAAGATTGAGCGCTCATTTGTGGAAGGTTCTCGCCTTTCGGGACTTGATATAGGAGAATCGGTGTTGCAAGACGTGGTATTTGAAAATTGCCGGATGAATGGGGTGTCTTTTAGAAAGGCGAGGCTCAGAAGAGTCTTGTATTCCGAGTGCAATCTAGCTGAGGCGACATTTCAATCCGCTGAATTGGAACAAGTTGTTTTTAGATCGTGTAATTTGTCAGGCGTTGACTTTTCAAATTCGAAGTTCAAGGAGATTGATATTCGAGGATCCCGACTGAATGGTGCAAGGTTTGGTATGGAGCAATTACGTGGTCTCACTATTGATCAGACGCAGGCAACATACATCGCTTTGTTGACGGGAGTGAAAATTGATTGATACTAGCTTTACTTATAAAACCCCCGAAGGAGGTGGAGGTAGGTGCTGTAGTTTGCGTAGACCAGGTATCCATTCAAGAGAATGAGGCCGGGGAATACGATCAACTTTTCAATAAGCCCACCTGTCTTCATTCTCATAAACTCAAATGGCGGGATGCCAAACCGAATAGACAGGGGAAACAGGAGTGGGATGCCTTGGCGAGTCATTGCATCGGTTATCAAATGCGAAGCGACTCCAATCATCATCGCCCACCATACGATTGTCATATCAACCAGCAGCACGGTTCCCATGAGGGCAAGGACGGCGCGCAGTACATGCCCAATAATCACCATGCCAAGCAGTGAATGGGAGATGGTTCGGTGGCGCCCGATAAACGGTCGGATGATGGGGGCAATGACGTTGCCTCCTCGAAACTTATCCCAGATATCAGAAGTTGCACTATCAATATCCGGGATCAAGCCGCCGATCATATTTGCACCGAGTGCGCAAATTGCCGTGGCAAACGAGATTGATGAGGTTGTCATCTGTGGTGACTGCGTTGCCAGAAACGTGGCGTTTAATGCGGTAAACGCGGCCAGATCATGAGTTCGTCCTGTCATATGCAGATTACAGCATACCAGCTTTTGGTGGGGGTCGGGACAATTAATATTGTAATGTGCCAAGCGCTGCATTATGATGTCTGAAAGAGCACATTTACTACTTCTCTTTTTATACATATGACACTTAACTATGTCGAGATCGCAGTGGCGGTGGTTGTTCAGTTTATAATGGGCGCTATTTGGTATAGTGCACTCTTTGGCAAACTATGGGGACGCATTCACGGGTTTGATAAGCTCAGCAAAGCAGAGCAAGAGGCTTTAATGAAAACAATGGGCCCAACGTACGGACTACAACTATTATCAACTGTTGTTGCAACAACCGTGCTTGCGATGTTTGTAAGCTCGCTTCCTTCACCATGGCACGCATATGGTGTGGCAGGCTGGGTCTGGGTCGGATTTATCCTTCCAACACAAGTAAGCGCTGTGATATTTAGTCGCACACCTCGTGCCTTTATGGCGCCTCAAATTGCGGTAATGTCAGGCGATGCATTGGTTCGATTGATGGTTGTAGCTACCATCTTTTCGATGATGGGCTGAGAGCACCATTTGTAAAAGACGTGGAAACAAGGGTACAATTAGCCCAAGCTATGCAATCAATGCGCACATTTTTATCACGGTATTACGGGGTGATTTTGTGCGTCGTCATTGTGGCAGTCGGCATGTATCTGCGGTTTTGGAGTATTGGCAACTTGGCAGAATATGGATTTGACCAGGTGCGCGACGCGTGGAAAGTGCGCGATATTCTCAATGGCCAGATAATCCTTGATGGCCCCCGCACGGGAGTTGGAGATTTTCGGATTGGCCCGCTCTGGTACTATTATTTGACTCCTTTTTTCTGGTATACGGGGCGCGATCCCATTGCCTCAACATACGCAAATGTATTGGTGAATCTGTTTAATTTCATCGCCCTCTATTGGGTAAGTAGTCGAATTTTTGGGCGACCAACCGCCATAGTCTCTGTCTTTATATTGGCATTTAGTCGCTATCTGATGGGAGTTACTTCAACGCCCTGGAATGTGTCTCCCATAATCGGCGTATCTGTAGTGATTTTTTATGGTCTGCACCGCGTGGTGATAGATGGAAGCCGACGATGGATACCAGCTTTGGCCGCGCTTGCGGGGCTTTTTTTTCATCTTCACGCCGCCTTTGTGTTTGTGGTGGCAATCATTGCAGCCTCACTTTGTATGGCGCCCAAACGCAAAGAAGTATTTAAAATCGGACTTCTCTCATTGCCGCTATTCTTGATCTGGTTTGTCCCTACCCTTTTGTTTAATTTGGGGCAAGTCAATGATGTGGGGCGCTTTGGTGAATTTATGAGTGCAAATATCATCTCCGGTTTTCATCCGCGCATCATGGCTCGTCAGGTGATTGAAGCGTTTACCCAGTGGCAAACAATCTGGGGATGGGGAAATGCATATCGTGAAGCGAGGATTATTATCCCAGTCATATTTGGCATAGTCACCTATTTGGATAAAAACGAATACAATCGTCGACTGAACATCCTCTTGGGTTTGTGGTTTGTTGTTCCGGCCGCGCTTTATGCACTCTATACCGGCCCAACCTCTGAATACTATATGTTGCTAAACGCTCCGATGGTCGTATGGATCCTCATGTTGTTGGTGCAACGGCTGGCGCAACTGGGAGGGCTTTGGGGACAGAGGACTGCGGTGGCTGTTGTGTCTATGGCGCTTATGTGGTTTGCGTTGACACAGTGCCATGATATTTGGATCAAGCCAACATATGCCGGTTACTGGAAGCAGCGGGATTGGGCAATTGATCGGGTTGTACGTGTTCAGGAACCCGTAGCATTTAGCGAAGGGGACTTGAGCTCGTATGTATATGCGCTTTACCATGAGGACAAGATCATCCTTGCGCCCACGCGCCCGGGACCGCCAGAATAAGCTGACCTTTCTTGATGAAAATAGATTGAGATTTGTGAAACAAGCAATTCAAAGCACCATGACAAAAGATCAAATCATAAAAGAATTTACCAAAATTCCTTCGGTGGGACCTGCTGTTGCATCGGATTTGTATCGTTTGGGGTATCGAAGTTTTGGGGATATGGTGGGTGCGGATCCAAACGATATGTACGCCAGGCTGTGCAAGCTTCAAAAGATGCATGTCGACCGCTGCATGCTCTACACGTTCTACTGCGTCGTTTATTACGTCTCGCACACGACACACGATCCAAAACTTCTCAAGTGGTGGAATTGGAAAGAGCAGGCAAACAAGGTATAATCTACCTGTCATATGCGCGCTTACACCTCCTATTTGTTTGATTTTGATGGAACTCTTACCGCAACTCTTCCCTATTGGCATAGCGCAATAAGTCAGGCACTTGCGCAGCATGACCCACCTCTTGTCGATAAGCATCTTGCTATACAGCTTTTGGGCGGATGGAGTACTGCGTCGACAGACTCACTTCAACACCTGGGGATTGCTGATTCAAATACCTTTTCTAATGTGGTGAATGACATTATTGAAGATGTGCAATTGCATGAAGCACTGCTGCACACCGGGGTCATGGACACGCTACAAACCATGAAAGCAAAAGGTCATTATCGTGCGCTGGTTACGAACAACTTTCAAAAAAATGTACAACGATCATTAGATCATCACAATCTTCATGGATTATTTGATCGCGTTGTGACGCGCGAAATGGTGGCAAAAGTAAAACCTGATCCTGAGATGGTGCGGTTGGCGCTTGGATCAAACCAGGCAGGTGATGCGGTTATGGTGGGGGATAGTGTGCACGATATTGTGGCAGCACATGCAGCCGGCGTGTCGGCATATCTGTACTTTCCCGAGGAAAACGAGCAGTACTACAGTTACGAATACGTCAAGTCATTTGGTGCGGATCGAATCATTCGTGATTTTCGAGAGCTTCTTGAAGGTTAGGGAGTTTAGGGAGTGCGGTAGGCGACTGAAGTTTTAATCCAGTCAACAAGCGTCTTCGTGTCTGAAAAACGGTCTTCACTTTTGAGCACCACCAAAATGAGCTCATGCCCGTCTGGTCGGCGATACAATGTGACCAGATTTTCCCCGGCTTCCTCGGTGTAGCCAGTTTTTAAGCCACCGATTCCGGCAATGGAGCCAAGCAGCTGATTCACATTTGATAGGGGATGAAAATAGGTAAATGTCTCATCTGATACCGTAATTTGTTTGGTGTGGACCATCTTGGCAAGGTATTCATTTTGCAATAGTTCGCGCGCGGCAATAGAGAGGTCAAAGGCGGAAGATACTTGGCGATTGCTATGGAGGCCGGCAGGATTTACAAACACGGTATTTTTCATGCTAAGTGCGCGCGCTTTTTGATTCATAAGCTCGATAAATTTGTCGTATCCCACATGGTCGGCCAAAGCATATGCTGCATCATTTCCCGATTGTACTAATATGCCATAGAGCAAGCTTTCGACCGTAATTTTTTCCCCACGCACAAGCCCCATCACTTGTCCCTCATCGCGCACCCGCTCGATGGTGACGACGTCATCGGTTTTTAACTGATCAAACACCACAAGTGCAGTGATGATCTTTGATGTTGAGGCGGGGTACATAGGAGTGTGTGCTTGCTTTTCAAAAACAGGAGTCAGCGAATAGCGATCGGCGATATAGACGCTTGGGGCAGAAACGAAGGGCGTGGTGGCATTGGTGACATATGGATACGGCCTGATTGTTGGGGTAGTTACTTTCTCTTCAATTGGGACAAACAAGTCAGCGTTATATGCATAGGTGTGAAGTAGTTGGGAGTTGCCTGGGTAAAACGCAAAAAGCACCACGAAACAAAGATACGTAAATATTCGTAAGTAATTCATGATTATTGATGGGTTATGAAACAAGTTTGATCCCGAGCTCCTTCAATTGAGCATCAGATACGGTGTTGGGTCCGTCCATCACGGCTGTTTTTCCACTTGATGTCATGGGGAATGCCATTGCCTCTTTGAGTGATGTTTGACCGGTGAGCAACATGATTTGTCGATCAAATCCCAGTCCAACCCCGCCATGAGGTGGTGCGCCGTATGACAAGGCCTCCAGCATATGACCAATACTTGCTTGAGTCTCTTTTGGCGTATATCCCATGATGCGATATGTCGCTTCAAGAATCTCAGGTGCATGTGCACGGATACTACCGCCGCCTACTTCATATCCATTACAAACTAAGTCATATTGGGAAGTTGTTATTGCTTCAATATTTTCCCCTTTCATATGATCGCTCAAATGTTTAGGGCTTGGCATGCTAAAGGGATTATGGGTAAATGTCCAGCCCGACTTCCCGTCTTCAATTTCGGCGGCATCCGCTTGATCAACTTTTTTGAAAAAGGGAAAATTTACCACCCATGCGAAGGCAAGTGTGCCATCCTCGCGCTCTGAATCTGTTCTTAAATCAAATTTGTCAGAGCCATATTTCTTGAGTGCATCTTGATAATCGATGATTGGAAAGTTGGTAGCTTGAAGCTTTCCCCCAACTTGTGTGATTGCCCCAACCAATATGGATTCTACCTCTGCCATTACTTCATCGCGTGACATAAAGCTCATTTCCAAATCAAGCTGGGTGTGTTCAAATCCGCGATCTGCACGCAAATCTTCATCTCGTATGCAGCGTGCAAATTGAAAATACCGCTCAATGCCAGACACCATCATCAGTTGCTTATATTGCTGGGGTGATTGTGGAAGGGCATAAAAGTGGCCAGGGTTCAAGCGAGATGGAACCAAAAAATCACGGGAACCTTCTTTGGTCGACTTGGTCAACAGTGGCGTTTCCACTTCAGTAAATCCTTTCTCATGCAACGCTTGGCGAAGTGCGTATCCATAATCTGAGCGCAGCTTAATCATGTTTGCCATACGCGGGCGACGTAAATCGAGATAGCGATAGCGAAGTCTGACTTCTTCTTCAATCTCAAGTCCATCAGTGTCCAGGGGAAGAGGAGGAGTTTGAGTGGGAGAAATGATTGTGTGGCTGGTGGCTTGCATTTCAATCGTGCCAGTTGGCATGTTTGGATTGATGAGTCGTTCTGGGCGAGCGACAATTGTGCCTTTTATAGAAAGCAATGATTCCCCAGAGATTCCATGAAATGATTCGTTCCCAACAACTTGGATCTTCCCGGTTCGGTCGCGAAGATCAATAAACACGACTTTCTTGTGGTCGCGCACCGTATCTGCCCAACCAATAAGCTCAATTTCTTCACCAATATGTGACAGTGAGTCAAGAATGGAAAGTTCTTTCATAGGCTATATTGTAGCACGACGAGCTGCATATAAGTTTTGTTCTTTTTTTGTACGGGCGTCAAATGATCTGTTGAACCTTGGCTTGCAGCCGCGATTGACCTTGCCATTCATTGACATCAATCTGATACACAATAGTTCGATTGGGTTGTGAAATAAGCTCCTGCACCATTTTGCCTTTCCCAAATGCGATCGCGCCCATGCCACCTGGCGTGGAAAAAGAGAGGTGTGCACCTTCTCGACCAATTGTGCGGGGAGCGGAGATTGTTGTTGTGCTGACAAATGTTGGTGTGGGATTGCCAATACCAAATGGACGCATCTGAGACAATTCATGTGCGAGTTCAATGGTGCAATAGGAGAGGGGCATCTGCATGTCTGGAGTGACGGTTGGAATGAGATCATCTGCGTCCAGCAGTTTCGCTGCCTGCTCAACCACCGCTTTTTTAAAGGCATCAACTTGCTCCACTTTGATCGTGAACCCGGCCGCTTGGGCGTGTCCCCCCACATCCACCAAAAAGGATTTGTTTGCACGAAGCAAATTCGTCATATGTAGCGCCGGGATTGAGCGAGCTGAGGCTTTGTAAAACCCATCTCCACGTGTCATGACGATTGTTGGGCGATAGTATTTTTCCACAAGTTTTGAGGCGATAAGTCCAATGATTCCTTCGTGCCAACTATCTGATTGGACAATGAGCACGGGCGGCACTTCTTGGCCGTATTCTTTTTCAACAACAACCAGCGCTTCCTCAATTGAGCTGGCCACCAGATCCTGCCGCTTAGTATTGGTGTCGGCGAGCTTTTGGGTCAGCTCCTGTGCCTTCGTGAGGTTGGGTGTACACAGCAGACGAAGGGCATCAAGCGCATGCTCTAAGCGGCCAATCGCGTTGATGCGAGGAGCGATCACAAACCCAATTTCATATGGTGTGACGGGCCGCCCTGCAATACCTGCTTGCTTCATGAGCTCCAAAAGACCAACACGCTTTGTTTTGGCAAAAGCTTCAAGACCGTGATACACAATACTTCTTGTTGGGCCAACAAGTGGCACCAAATCAGCGACACTTCCGATTGACGCAAGACATAAATAATCGGTCTGAAACATATCATCCAACTGCTTTCTTACCGCATCAGAAAGGGTATGTTTAAAATGATCATAAATAAAGCGAGCAACTACATAGGCGACGCCTGAACCTGAAAGTGCGGGGATATGAAACACGGCAAGTGCGGAGACTGGTGGTCCGGCCTCCGGCTTCAAATGGTGGTCCGTCACAACAACGGGAATGCCAAGGCCACGGGCGTAGATAATTTTTTCCTCGGCAGTTATGCCGTGATCTACACTTATGATAAGTGCGGGATCAAACTCTTGCTTCATGTTATCAATCCCTTTTATAGAAAACCCATATCCTTCGTGTACGCGATGTGGGACATAGGGACGCACCTTAAACCCCATTATGTGCAAAGCTTCCCACATAATTGCACCACCCGTTACGCCATCGGCATCGTAGTCGGTATACACAACGATCATTTTTTCGTTTGTATGAAGTGGTTCAAGTGCCTGAATGAGCGCTTCGCATGAGGTTTGTAAACCCGGGTCAAGTTGGCCAAGGGTGATTGTCTTGGGATGTGGTGGGTGAAGAAATTGCTGCGGATCCATTACGTCGCGCAAGTCAAGAAGCATGCTAACCATCTCATCAGGGGTTGGAATCTCACCCTCACCTTCATCAAGAGTTATTTTTGGAATGATACGCATGGGCGAGATTGGGATTACTGAGTCTCCTCGGCAACTGGCAAAGGTGCTGGTGTGGCGCTAGCTGTGGTTTGTGTCATCATTTGTGTTTCTGTTACTTTTTGACCAATTGCATGGACTGATCGAATCACGTTTGGCATTTGGTTATAGGCATTGGTGATGTGTCGCCCCATTGTCTGCATTGAATCGTCAACTTTTTCATAGTCACTTTTGATGCTTTGGATAATCTGAATAATATGTTTGGCTTGTTCTTGAATGCGCTGACCCTCATACGACATAAGAATTGCCTGAATGTAGGCGTAAAAACTCATTGGCGACACAGGTAAAACACGAAGGCGGGTTGCGTAATCATATAAATCACTGTCGCGAATAATTTCATAAAATATGGATTCTGAAGGAATATACATGAGGGCATAGTCGGTTGTCTTTTGATCGGGGAGGATGTATTTTTTTGAAATATCGCTGATGTGTTTTTTAACATCTTTCACAAACTGGCGCCTCGCAATTTCCTGATCTACATCTGTCGTTGCTTGAACCTGGGCACGATAATTTTCCATGGGAAACTTGGAGTCGATTGGAATATAACCAGAGGCAGTCTTGATGACAGCGTCAACTTTTTCACCACTCTCAAAGGCGTATTGTAGGCGATATGAGGCGGTTGGAAAATATTGCTTCAACATATCGGCCAGTATTTGCTCGCCCACATTACCGCGCAGCTTGGGAGATTGGAGCAAGTCCTGCAAGTCCTTCATCGATCGGCCAAGTTCAGTAAATACCCCAACTTCTTTTTGCAAATTTGAGATAACTGTCGCCGCATTGTCTAGTCGCAGATTGAATGAATTCAAGCCGCTGCTAAAGCGTGAATCAGTGGATTTGAGCCATTCAACTAACTCTTGGTTTGGGGTGGCTTGGGCGGCTACACGTTGAAGTTTGAAATAGAGAGCCAGTCCGACGACTACGACGAGTGCGATGAGAATAAAAAGAAGTGTTTCCACCATATCTTCTCATTATACGTGATTATTGTCCCAAGGCGTGAACGTTCATTCACGCATCAAGCCCTAGGGCGCGAAGCATTCGATCTTTGAAGGGTTTTTGACGATCAAGGTGTCGGGCAGTCCATCGAGCGCTACGATATGTTTGTTTCACGCCTGCCATCGCTGGCAGCTGTAATTGGACGTCAACTGGCAGTTGTGTGGTTTTGTGAATGCCAGCTTCCCAATCAAGATCCATCAACTGATCCATACATGCATTCCACTCCTTGCCGTCTGGAACTCTCACTTCCTCGATGTGTAAATGCGCGCGCTCAACGTGAATGGTGAGCCTTCGCGTGCCCCATCCATTATAAATATAAAAACCAGCAGAGGGGCTTGGGGCATAGACATCGTCGCGGCAGGGCTCATTGGCGATCGTATAAATTTCAGTTCCATCTCCTAGGCGAACGATTGAGTCTTTTGCATAAAAATTCCGGCGTTTGTCTGGCTCGACCTGGCTCATATGCTCATGTGCGGCGGCCAAAAGATGTTCGCCCGCCTGTTGGAGTTTGTGTTCAATTCGCAACTCTCGCTCGGGTGGCGTATGGACAAGGTGGAGATATGGGCGTTCTGGGTGTGCCATGTGAGTGTTTAATTTGTCGGACAAAATAACAGCTTGTCGATTATTCGATCTGTCCCCATGATCTCCCACTTTTGGGAGGAATATTGTCTGTTGGGTGGAGTGTGCGTTGAATAAGTTCGTTGGCACGTGTTGCCACAAAGCGGATATGCGACGGTGCGTCTTTCACCAAAATGTCATACGATGTGTGGTCTGGCAATTCTGCTGGGGGAATAATGCAATTCATATCTTGTGCAATTAAATCGCAAAGTGCGGGCTCCAGTTCAGGAAGCGGTGATACGGCGTGGCTCAGGAGCGTTTGACCATCTGTTGCGCCTGCTACACTGAGGCGATGAGT
>CAYUJW010000016.1:0-9042 GCA_964445135.1 uncultured Gammaproteobacteria bacterium | reverse complement strand
CGCTCAGTCCAGGAGGTATCAGCTCCAGCCAGTGTTGGTTCATCAGTCACCGGATCAATAATTGGCGGGACAATGTGTATGCGAAAGTTTGATGGTTGCTGCTCTTTTGACATAAGGAAAGTTGAAAATAAATGAACACATTAGCCACGTGCGTTTGGATTGCCGCCTTGCCCAGTTGATGTGTTGTCGGGTTGATCGCTCTGCTCAGGTTTAAAAATTGAGGGTTTGAGCCAGTCGTCATCATCGTCCCCATCATCAAATAAATCATCAATATCATTGTGTGCCGGTGCAGTGGTCGATGGAGGTTGTTGATAAGTTGGTGATGCAATCGGTTGTTGTTGTGGCTGTGGATAGCTTGGCGTTTGTTGAGTGGCTGGGGTTCTCATCTGAGGGCGTGCTGGCATTTGGGCAGGCGCTGGAGCCGCGGATTGTGGTTGGGCGACAGGTTGCTGTTGTGGAGCAGACATTGGTTTTCCTGCGCCGTGCTTCATCAAAAATGCGCTTGCTTCAAATGTTTGTGCGTTTGTATGTGGCGCACTGTAGTTTGCGGTTGATGCAATAATGCCATTGAGTAAATTGGTTGCGATTTCTCGATCAAGCTCAATACTTAATGATTGCAAAATCATCATAACAAGCTCTGCGTTTGATGAGCTATTTCGGTTTACAAAGTTTGCCGCGCCAAAAAATGTGTTGGTCAGGTGGCGGTCTATATTGATCACCGGTTTTCCTTTTAAAATATCTTGGTGTTTTTCAAACATATCACCAAGTGTGCGCATGCTTGTTGCATCGATGGTGACAATATACTCAATGACTCCACCGGTGAAACTGTATTTCACCGCATTTTGGTCAATCTTTTCATGTCCTGGGCGAGGCGTGACGACGATATTGAATCGGTCATTTTGAATGTAGTAGTCAACTTTGTCGATTGCGCCGTCTTCATACGGAAAGCTCATAACCAAGCTGTCGCCTGCGGTGGCCAACTCAGTTGATATTTTTTCTGAACCTTGGGCAGTTGAAGTGATGGGAGTTGAGCATGCAATGGAAACATTTTTTCCAAGTTTCGTCAAACCCATGTAGAGCGCACAAGCGGAGGCAACTGCATCTTCTGTGGGATTTTGGGGAAGGCAGATGACACCTGCGCTATATTCACTCAACAGGCCAACGGCCTTCTCTAGTTGATTTTGATTGGGATTCATACTATAGGATGAATTTTACCACATCCTGGTCCTTGATGTCAACCTTCGGCTCAAAAAGCACACCTGCTTCTTGGTCTTTTTTGGCCTCGGAGACTGTCTTTGCACGATTACGAAGTGACACTAAGCGAGTTTCAGCAATCTTCTGATCATTTCGATATATATGAGCTTGATCGCCTATATTGACTTTCCCTTTGGTTACGCGGATTCCGTATACCGTTTCTCCTTCGATAATAAATGTTGCCAACACACGACCCTCACCCTTTGCGCTTTTTTCTCGCTCTTCTTTTTCTCGAATGAGTTGTGCAACTTCAGTGAGCTCGTCAATGATTTCGTAGATTATATTATAGGTCTTTACAATTACCTTTTCTTGCTTCGCAAGAGAGAGCACGTCATTGTTTGGTTTGATATTAAACCCAATCACAATTGCCTTTGAGGCTTTGGCCAAGAAAATATCAGAATTTGCAATTTCCCCGACTGCCATTTGGATGATTTCAATGTGTGGATTTTCATCCAATGAATGTTGAATGGCCTCAAGCGAACCGTTGGTGTCAGTTTTGACAATGAGTGCAAGCTTTTTTTCTTTGACAGCGCCTGAGCTTAAGATAGAATCGAGGGTGAATGCTCGCTCAACAGCTGCTGTTTCTTTTTTCAAAGCTGCTCCTTCAACAGGCGTTATCATTGATCCGACTTCGGGCAGTTCGTTAAATCCGAGTAGCTCAAAAGGAGTCGATGGCTCGACTGCCCCAACCTGTACGCCCAGATCGTTAATGAGGGCTCGAACACTACACTTATCATCGCGTGAATATACGATATCGCCACGCTTCAAGACACCTTGTTTGATGACGCACCCAACAACCGTTCCACGCTTATCCTTTTTGGTTTCCAAAATATATGATTCTGAAGGTGCGTTGGGATCGTATGTTAATTCATGTGATGAAGAAAGAAGGAGGATTGATTCGAGTAAATTGGGAACCCCATCTCCGGTTTTGGCGCTTATGCCAACCATTGGAACATCTCCACCTTTGTCTTCGACGATTACTTCATATTTCAATAAGTCGTTCTTTATTTTTTCAGGACGGGCATCAGGCAAATCCATTTTGTTTGCGACCACAATAAATGGAATTTTGGCGGCTTTTATGTGCTTGATTGACTCGACCGTCTGTGGCATGAGCGAGTCCTTGGCATCAACCATCAGTAATGCAATATCAGCGATATTTGCTCCGCGTGCGCGAAGCTTGGTAAATGCTTCATGACCTGGAGTATCAATAAAGGTGATTTTGTCCGTTGGATATCCTTTGATGCCGGTTGCAATCTCATACGCACCAATGCTTTGGGTAATGCCACCATGTTCACGAGCCGCAAGGCGCGAGCTTCGAATAAAATCAAGAAGGGTGGTTTTCCCGTGATCAACGTGTCCGAGTATGGCAACAATTGGTGGTCTTACATTCATAGGTGTCTAAAGTAATAGCTCAAATAAATAGAAAAATTAGCCTTTTTTCAACGCAATACGACGCGCAGTAAAAGGGGAGTCGTGCCGCACACAGTGTTCGGCTTATTCTTTCGATTCTTCTTTTTCAGATTCCTCTTCAACTGGGCTTGTGACTTCAGCGGCCTCGTCTGTTGTGTCTTCTCCCTTTTCATCTGCAACGTCAGTTTTGACATCAGTATTTTCCTCAGTTGTTGCAGAAACGGTGGTCTCCGCATCTTTAGGTGTCTCATCAATTGGAGTCTCTTCAACCGTCTGCTCAACTACTTCTTGTTCAACTGGTGCTGGTTTGTCTGAGGGAATCTGGCGAATATCAAGTTCGTATCCGGTCAGACGTGATGCAAGGTTGACATTTACTCCGCCGCGACCAATTGCCAAAGGCGCTTGATCTTCATCAACGGTCACTGTTGCGTGCGATGTGCTATCAAGCACTATCTCGTTTGCTCGTGCTGGCTGAATTGCTGCGGTGATAAAGGTGATTGGATCTTCATTCCACTGAATAATATCGATTTTTTCACTTCCTCCAAGTTCATTTGTGACCATCTGGACGCGCACGCCTTTTTGACCGACGCATGCTCCAACGGGATCAACGCCACCCTGAGTGCTATGAACGGCAATTTTTGCCCGCTCTCCAGGTTCGCGAACGACATTTTTAATCTCGACGGTACCGTTGGCAATCTCTGGAACTTCTTTCTTAAACAGCTCAGTTACCAGTCGTGCGTCAGATCGTGAAAGTACGATGCGTGAGTTTCCAAATTTATCTTCTGAAATTTCTTTGATGTAGAACAGCAAGCTGTCATTTACATTATATTTTTCACTTCGAATTTGCTCATCACGTGGCAGAATGGCTTCTGTTTTTCCAATATCAACAAATGCATGAAATCCGTCATATCGTATAACACGTCCTTTGACTGTCGTTCCAACTTGGGAGGTGTATTGGGACATAACGGTTTTCTTCTCTACCTCACGAATTTTTTGCAAAATTACTTGCTTAGCGGTTTGGGCAGCGATGCGACCAAATCCTGAAGGGGTAATGTCATTTCCATCTTTATCCTGTACATGAGCTTCGCCCGTTGTTCTTTTGACTTTGACAGTTGCTTCGTCCAACTCTTCGTCGGTCAAGCCACTTTCAGACATCTCTTTCTTATATGCTGCAAGAATGGCGAGTTCAATTGACTCAATAACTTCATCTGCGGTGATACCACGCTCGGTGGCTACTTGGTTTAGCGCTAATGCGAATTCACTTTTTACGATGCTCATAACTGGAATTGTACCATATTTTGATCAAAAAAAGCACTGTAGATTAGGCCCACACGAAGCGGGAGGAGGGTGCGCGTTTGGCGTTTTTTTGTTTCAGATAATCGCAGAGCCCGGGAGCTCGCCGCACATGTTGGCGGCGTCAACCTCCAACGAATACTCGATGGGTGCTTGAGAATACCAAACAATGCATTGCAATCAATGTATACGCCCAACCATTGCGGTAGGCGCCATGATTATTCGTCTGATTTTTCAGATTGTGCAGCCTCTTCAGGAGCATCTGCTTCCGCTGTCTCTTCGGCATCAGCTTGTTCGCCGGCTACTTCAGGTGATTCAGATGTGGTCTCTGGCTCAACACTTTCTTCTTTGTGTTCAATCACTGCAAGTACTGCAGTTTCAGGATCAGTGGTGATGGTGTAGGTAGCAGGTGTTTTGATGTCTTTGACGCGAATTTCCTGACCAATCTCAGTAAATTGCTCAAGATCAATCTCGATCTCGCTTGGCATGTCGGCAGGAAGTGCTTCAACGGTCAATTGGTCAGCATGGGTCAAAAGTACGCCACCGAGTTTCACGGCTGGGGACTCGTTGATTGTAATGACCGGAACTTGTGCCTCAATCTTTTGCTTCAAGTTGACTTTTCTCATGTCAATGTGCAGCAGCTTACCACTTACTGGATGGCGCTGAATGTGCTTGATCATCACGGGAATCTCTTTTGAGTCAACTGTCAAATACAAAACGCCCGTTTCGCGTACAGCTTTATATGCTGCATAGAGATCTTTGGTGGTGACTTGGAAAGGGATAGACTCAATGTCTTGTCCAAATACGTTACCTGGGACAAGGTCTTGATGTCGCAATTTCTTAAGTTTCTTTCCGAATACGCTTCGGAGCTCAACGGTTAATGTAACTTTTTCTACCTGCTTCATGGTGTGTGTTTGAGAGTTATAATGAAAATACGATCAGTACTTTGGAAGTTATTATAGAAAATTCGGTTGTTATTTACAACTGGATCAAAGTTTTGCTCAATTGGTGACCATGACTTGGGATGAATGAGCTCAAAAGTAAAGTCACTATTCGGACTCCCTAATTGTTTTTGTAAAATCAATTGGTACGCTCCATTTTTCAATTGTAGCTTTTTCGGATGGGTATACGTCACCGTGATGTAGCGACTTTGTTGTGCAGCTGCGGTGACTGGGAAGGCAACAAGTGTATATCCTGCTTGACGGCTCAAAACCTGGGTGATTGGTTGGAGATTATCGGTCATGCTTTCAACGACTGTATTTCTGGGAAGAATTAGCTGATAAAACGATGTGTAGGTTTGAGGGGGATATGCGATTGACTGCGGATCATTTGTGAGGGTGATGGTGAGTTCGTTGCGCACGACGCCTGTCTCTGAAATGGTTGTTTTAAGCGATTTGCTTTGGCGAACAAGCGAGTTGTCATAGTCGGCAGTTGTATTTGTTTCATACACCCCAAGGACATCAACAACACAGTTGGGATCATTGATTACGCATCGAGTTGACACGAGCTGACCATCCCAATAAAGATCTTGAAAAACGGAGGCACTCGTGCCTGAGTCTAAGAATGCCAACTGTTTTTCCATAAAGAGCGAATCCAAAACGGGAATCATTGTTCGAGCTTGTGTTGTGGCAATATGTGCCACCAGACGGTCAATAAGCTCAATCGCAAATGCCTCATTGTCCCGGTTTTTATCAAGCTTAAGCGCCAAGGAGTCAGCGGTGATTTTTTCCTGTGATTGCGGGAGGTAAATCGATTCGGCGCCAAGTATCTTTTTCAATGCAGAAATTGAAACAAGCAGGTACCCGTCAACTGCACCTTCCCCCCGCTCGGCGGCAAGCAAAGTTTGAATGGTTTGCGCATTCCCATCAAGCTGGGGTTCAACGAGTGAGTTGGACATAGATAGAAATGATCTATTCATGTAAGTCTTTACTGACTCAGGCGCAGGAATGGATGTTGCTAGCTCGCGGTCAATTGATGACGCGGAATAGGTTTTGATTGTCTCAAGACGGCCACCGCGCAAGCTAGCGATAGCCACTGCATATACTCTGCCCCCGCCGGCACTCATGTGTCGCCCGTCTGCCAGAACAATTGCGACGCGACGAGATTCATTTGCCGCAAATATTTGAGGCAGTACGTGCATAATACGAAGCGATCGCTGGAGGAGGATTTTTCGATCATTCAGTTGCGCGAGCAAATCGTGTGATTGAGTCAAGATCCAGTCGGGCTGATTGAGCAACCGGTCTATGTGCCCAATGGTTGCTTGGACATCTCGGCGCCCGGCATCAATAGATAGTGGGGTTTGTGATGATTGATCAAGTACCGAATGGGTGAGGGCAGAAAGCGAGAGGTTGGTTGTGGTTTCTGCTGCGGTAAGGCTGGTGATTGCACGATTAGTATTGGCCAACGAATCAGCAGGAAGGCCAAGGGAAAAGAGGAAAAAAAGCGGACGAACTGGCTGATACATGTGTTCAAATACTGTATAAATTTGCGAAGCGCCGGCTGCGTTTTGTGCTTTCAGGTGAGTGTATAGCCGCCATCGTGTTGTAGCATACATGCCCCCCAACACTATTAACATGTACGCAATCCATAATCCCAAAGCGACCATGGCTAGGCGCCGCTTTGATCTTCGAAGTGGTCGAATAAAGCGCTGCGAGAGCTGAGGCCTCATGTCTTCTGATGGGCGGTTGAGCACCACATCAAAAAGCACCTCGCTTGAATCGGCATATGCAAACCAGATAATCTGCTCAATGGTGGCCGCGTCGGCCGTATCGCTGGGCAAGTGAACAATGCGCACATTGCGAGTTGGGTGAGCATGTGCTTCAGCACTCAGCTTGTGGGCACGAGACGGATTGTTGGTGACAACCAACACGATTGGATTTTGAGTATATTCGGGAAGTGAGGCAACAGTCGCTTTGGGAAGGAGCACGAAGGTGAGTGAGAATCCGTCAGGTCGGGCGGGGAGAGATGATGTGGTGATTGCCTTTGTGTCTTTTGATTCAATATATGCTGCCAACTGAGCTCCAAAGCGCGTATGCACCCGCTGCACAATAGCAATGCCGTCCTGCTGGGTGGAGTGTTCGGTGACAAATGACATAGGTATATATAAGTTGGGGCGAGTCCGCCTTTTTTGCTATATATACCATTCTACTTTATAATAGCACTGTATGAGAAAGCCTGCGCCGAGTGAGGTCGTCATTGTGTCCTACAATGCAAATGACATGCAAAGCTACCAAAAGGCGGTATCAGAAAGCGCAAAGATTGTGTTGGTTGGAGGCTGTTTTGACCTGATGCACATTGGTCATATTCGATTTCTGAAACAGGCAAAAAAGGCAGGTGATTTGCTGGTTGTTGTGCTTGAGTCTGATGAGTTTATTCAAGCTTCAAAGCACCGAGAACCAGTGCATTCACAAGCTATGCGCGCCGAGCAGCTTGCATCAAATAGATATGTAGATGTTATTGTCTTATTACCATATCTCACCAGTCACCAAGACTATGATGCTATGGTTGCGGCACTTGCCCCAGATGTGATTGCCACGACAGCCGGCGACTCTGGCCAAATACATAAAATTAGACAGGCACATGCGCTAGGGATCGAACTGATGGAAGTGACCCCGCTTATTACTGATTATTCATCATCATCAATTATTCATGAAATTATTTCTCGCGATTGAAGTACCACAGTCTGCTAAAAAAAAGTATGCGCGACAGTTGCAGCAGTTGCACGCGGATTACGCCAATTTTCATTGGATTGATCCAGAGCTTTACCATGTAACGCTCTTTTTCTTTGGTGAGCAAGAAAACCCAGACAAGCTCATTTCGCAAATTGAACAGCTCGTCTATGATCTTGGGACAAAACCATTTCATATGTACGGTTTTTCTGCTGATTTGTTTATGAAAGGGAAGCTGCTCATGTACGCCAACTTTCACAAGTGCAAGCCGCTTCTGGACCTGGTCTATGATATGAAGCCAACTTTGAAGCTGTATGAGGATATGGATGTGTTTATGCCTCATATGACTATCGCTCATTACAAAATCCCCAGCAAACAACAGTATCTATTGATTCGAAAAAAGCTTCAACAAATGGAGTTTGACGTTGATTTTCCGGTGACCGAGCTGGTGCTATATCAATCAACAACTGAAGGAAAAAAGCTTGTGTACACGCCAATTCACCGTTTCCCCCTCCATAACGAAGCATAAGCGCTTGGTTATTTGTGCTTGCCACGGGTGATTTAGGCTGCTATATTTGATCCAGCAAGGCAGTTGAGTCTTGCGTAAAACAAGCATGGCAAGACAAACAAAAAAACAAAAACTTCACAAGGTAGTGCGCCGTGAAAGCGCGCAAGAGACAAAAGCCTCACGACAAACCCAGGACTCTTTATATTTTAAGCAAGATGTGCTTAAAAGCTCGATCATAATCGCGAGCATCATTACGCTTGAAATCATCATCTATTTTGGTACGATGAAGTATCGGTTGTTCTAATATGACCGTAATTTGAGAGGAGGTGAGCTCGATCATGACAACAATGTATTGCGTAAAGTGCAAAGCAAAAAAGGAAGTATCAAACCCAGAGCATGTCACCATGAAAAATGGAAAGCCTGCTATGAAAGCGACCTGTCCAGATTGCGGAACCGGTATGTATAAGATAGGTTCTAAGTAATCATCAAGCACATTTGAAAACACAAACAAAAGCCTAGTAATGTAGGCTTTTGTTTGTTTTATACGCAGTTGTTTCACATGATCGTCGCTCACAAATCGAGACGCCCACTTATTAATATTTGCAACAACCTCTTGTGTTTGTGTAAAACACTCAGTACCATAAAATGGTATCCACAAGATTCACGTTATAAGTCATTCATAATTACATAACGCATGTCAAAAAAAATCATCCTCCTGGTGTCTTCAGCACTCTTTTTGTTCACCGGAATTCTGTCATTTTCAATGTTTGCCGATCGCTCTATTGCGTCAATAATTAGTTCTTCAAGAAGTGGTACAGACGCTGAACAGTCGCCCACTGGTCCAAAGACTGAAGCATGCCCATTGAATGGAAAGTTGTTTTCAAAGCAGCAAAAGTCAGTGTGGGAAAA
>CAYUJW010000015.1:13432-20459 GCA_964445135.1 uncultured Gammaproteobacteria bacterium | reverse complement strand
CGAATTTCATCAAGTGCGATGAGTCTAGTTGGGATCAATTCCGATAAACATCGACTTACGCTGGTTTTACCAGATCCTTGATACCCTCCAAAAAACGCCAAAGTGGGTGTTTCTACTGGCTCCATCATCTCCCAAGAAGCTGTGGTGCGCTCGACGAGCGCATTCACCCAATGGGGGTTTGCTTCAACCCCAATTTCGCGACAATATGCGGAATTACCGTATGTAACAGCTGACTCTTTCATATACCATGACTACCCCTTCATGTAGTCTTTGGCTGCGCGTTTTTCATTGCGCGATATGTCGCGAGCCTTCTCTAATTTACGCTTGGCCAGGTCCTTTCGCCCTTTCACAAGACCCACTTCGAGCTTGATGAGTGCGCCTTTGGCAAAACACGACTTGGGAGCCATAGTGAGGCCGCCGGAGCCTTGCATCTTAGTTCGAATGCGAGTGAGTTCTCGTTTGGTAATCAGCAGTCGTCTGCTTCGTTGCGGGTCATATTCATCATTTCGTGCGTAGGTGTACGGGTAAATGTGAGCCCCCACAAGCCACAGCTCACCGCCTATGACGCGAACATATGAGCCTTCAAGCTTCATGGCTCCGGCGCGAATAGACTTCACTTCTGCCCCAGTCAAAGAGATGCCTACGGTATAGGTTTCAAGTTCTTCATATTCTCGCCCGTATGAGCGATTGGCAATTCTTGTTTTCATAATTCATTACACTCCCTATGCGCGTGTTGTTGCTGGCATTATTGTACCACGAGACAACCAACACACTCTATTTTGGGCAAATTATCAGCCTAGCTATATTATATCTTGTATTTCTAAATATCTTATAGTATTATTGATCGATACACTGATTTCAACATGTATGTCAATCATCGAGTCTAGTTTTGCAAACCCCGGTTACCACACCATTCATGGTCCCGGTTCAAATGGCCAAGACACCGCGGGGACGGGTGATTTGATACGCACTCGCAATAGCCAGGCTTACCTTCGAGAACATTTTTGGAATCCGGGCGAAGGATATCGCACCACTACTGGTGACCCTGATGAAATAGTTTGTGTTCGTCCAGCACTCGCCCCATGGATGCCAAATGCTCAGTTAGTCTATGCTGATCGGCCGTCCGTTCATACCAAGGATGAAAACCCCCAGGTGTTTAATGTCTTTGATACCGGCACATTTGCCCATGGACTTCTGTATACAAAGGCCCTGCTGACCACTGCCCGAGTACTTGACCAGCAAAGCCAGCCACACGAGAGAACGGTCGCCGTGTGCAATAGTGCTAGCGCTTTGTGGAGGCCCGAAATGCCAGTTACCCGTTCACAAGTACCAGATCATTTCCAGGTGGGAAATGTCGCCCTACCCTCTGGTGATCGATGTGAGTTTCGCACCGATCGTGCCCACACGCCAAATGCAACCAATGAACGCGCGCTTACTAAGTCTGACAAGTATGGAGCACCTTTTTTGAACGAAGTCAACAAATCAGTCACAAAATATGCACAAGAACATGGGGTATCCCTACCAACTGCGGTGCGTCGAAACGTTGCCCCCTACGGATATATGTTTCTGATGGAGCCCTCGGCCACGGATGAAGAAGTGGCCCACACGCTATGCGCGAATTTTGCTGCATATAAAAAAGCGTGGAGGCAGATGGCTGGCTCCGAACAACCCCGCATCGCCCGTCACCACGAATTATATGAAAAAAAGCGCGCAACACGCCTGCCGGATATGCCACCTATGACAACCGTGCCTGCCGATGAACCTGCCTTTTCGCTCTACATCTTACTTCCCGCAACTGATGAAGAGCGCGCTCACTTTGGCCTGGCCGTGGCTGTATCGCCAACGATTCACCCGACTCCTGGATTTGGTGGTGTTGAAAATATGTACCACGTCATCAAGCGTGAGCCTGATCCCAACCATCCAGTTTTTGACCCACCAGCCGAACTTACCGAGCAAGTTTATGAGGCGCTCAGGACACAAGTACAATCACCCAGCTACTATAGAGGAGATTAGACAGCCGGCCCAACTTGGTAGACATAGGGTCGTGATCGCATAAAAAAGGGAGATTCTCTGTAGCGCCCATCGGTCTCAAGCGCAGTTGTTACAATGTGCGTATTACCGTGTTGATCCACCTCAAAATCGCCGGGGACTTCGGCGGCCATGAGCGTCTGATGGACATATTCAGGGCTTACCCATATTCCACCTTCCATCTGTTGATACTGAGCCAACACATCGTCCAAACGTCCGGCCGCAACTCGATGCTCGATGCGATCATGACGATAATTTGCCGGACTTGTTGCGTGCCAGACTCCGCCTTTCGGTTTTGCGAGTACCCCATAATGCGAAAGCCAGCCCGTTGCATGTTCTTTTGGCATATTGTGACAGGCTAATATGGCCACATGTTCATAAATGTCGGGTTGTTCAAGTAGGTAGTATACGAGCGCATGCGTGGCCTCCTGACACTTACCAAGCATTGCCGCCGTGAATGCTTCTCCATTGGTCGCGCCCGACACTTCAGACACCGCACTTTGCAGTGCGTTGATAAATGTCTCAGACACAACAGGTGCGGCTTCACGGCTCATTTGTCTTTCGGCTAGCATGATGAAAATAGTATAACATATATCCTATAGCATTTCATCTGGGTGCGAGGTATAATTAATACATGCAACCTGTTCAGTCAGTTGGGCGCCTTGTTGTTCAGACGCCAGGCGTCAAAACACTCGTCATCGGTGCTTCTTTTATTTTTTTCACTACCCTTATCGGAATGGTTATGCTTCTGAGGGCTGCGGTATACGCATCACCTGAGTCGCCCCAGACAACGCTTGCATCCGATCAGCCTGGACACACGCTCCAAAGCATACTCATTGGAACGACTCCAACCCCCACACCTGCTCCAACCTTGATTCCAACTGCAACGCCCACGCCAACCCCCGCTTTTTATAGTCCCGTACGAATTCAAATACCTAAACTTGCAGTTGATGCGGCGGTCGAGCATGTTGGTGTGACCCCAGATGGCGCAATGGATACACCCGTTGGGTTTGATACCGTTGGGTGGTTTGCGCCAGGCACAAAGCCGGGGGCCCAGGGAAGTGCGGTAGTGGCAGGTCATTTGGACGCGTCAGATGGGTCGCCCGCTATCTTTTATTACCTATCACAAATGGTGGTGGGTGATGAATTTCAGGTGATTGATGAGGCAGGACGCACGTTTACCTATCGAACAATTGCGACGGCGAGCTATCCCGAAAACACCTTTCCCATTGCTGAAGTATTTGAAAAACAAGATGGAAAATACCTAAACCTCATCACCTGCCACGGAACATGGCAATATAATGCAGGCACCTATTCTGATCGCTTTGTGGTGTCGGCACAGCTTGTTGAATAACTCTTTGCTACTCTTCTTACTTCGCGCGTTGACGAATCGCCATTCCAGTGGCCAACAGGAGCGGCATGGTGACAATAAGAATAGTCGGCGTACCTGAGGCAGGAATACTTTTCACGGTAGATACTTGAGTTGGAGCAATTGTAGGGCGCACTGTGGGGCGTACAGATTGGGTGTTTTGGGTAACAAGCGAACTTGGGGAATTGGGGGCGCGAGTTATTGTTGGCGTCTGAACAACAGTCGGAGTTGGAGTACGACTCACCGCAGGAGTCGCATTCATCGATGCACCAAGATTTCCTGTTCGAGTACTATTTTGCGCAAACACCCCAAGAGTGCTGCCTGAGCGACTTTTGGCAAGAGTGGGAAATAGGTTTTGAGCCAGCTGCGAACGTGAAAAGAAGTAAAGAAGCGCCAAAAATGACAAAACTCCAATTGAAATGAGGGCAAGGGCGGTGACATATCCTTTATTATTCACACCCACATTATAAGCCAAGTTGGTGATTTTTGGCTTTGAGATTACGCATCTGCCCCAAATATCTTACGGTTTAAATACTCGCTGCACGTGACCCTTCACCGTACGAATCGTGTAGTGGGACTGTTGCAGCATATAGAGCATCAAGGCAGACAGCCATCGACCAGTGGTGTTAAGCGGCTGTTTGAGCCCGGCCGCAATCTCCTCATCAGTCAGGGGAAGTTGTGGACCCTCAGCCTCCAAATCAACCGATTCGTCTCGCCCTCTTGACACGCCAATTGCCCGAAGTGCCTGGGGAATGTGCACCTTCTTATCTTGCTCCTCAATGTAGGCGGAGACATCATCGCTCTTCGGCTTTTCGACAGGCTTCGGGACCTCAACAGAAGCCGCCCTTCCCACTCCAATTGGTTCACCTTCTTTTCCTGCATTCCCAGTAATTGACTGCTGTGGATTTAGCTGAGGGGCAAGTGGGGTATGTGTTCTTTGATCATCGGCCATGATTACAGTATAGCATTAGCAGGTTTTTCCGTGACCACATGAAGGGCACTTGGAAATTCCTTTTCCAACCGTAATTGGATGCTCGCACGCTTTTCCATCTTTTTGTCCAGGACAATGAAAGTGCGGTTCTCGATTGCCACATCGACATAAGTTTGGATCATCTTTGTAGTTTTCGGCCGTGTTTATCGCTCCTCTTCCCATCATTGACTCTGGCGTTTGTCCCGTCGCCAAGCCCCGATCGATACTCAGTCCATTTACCATTTTTCCACTTTGGGAAACGGGACAGCTTCCACCGGCTTGGGCTGTTGCCGGACCCTTGTATCGCGCATCGCCCGTTTGTATCATCGCCACTTCCAATATCTTTCGATCTTGCTCGGTAAGCGTCACTCCGCGCGCGCTGCTTGAACCAAGGCGAGCGCGCGCAATCTGTCCCGCTGCCGCCTGTTCTTTTACATGATTTTCCAACCTGCGTTTGAGGTCTTTTGCCGCGTTGAAATATTCAGACAATACCTCGCGCCCCGCCCTCACATCGCCTGACAAGACAGCGCTTGAATATTCATTGATATAGGGCATCAAATCTTGTCGAAGTTTGGCCTCATACAAAGCGCTGAGCCGTAGTTTTTCGGCAGACACCCCAACTGCCTGAAGCACTATGTGGAAGTCGGCCTCAGGATTATCGCTCGCGCTAATAAATGGGTTAGTGCGACACTCGGACTCACTCTTATATACACGTCCATCTTCCCCGCTTGGCGTCCGCTCATGTGTCGCAAAATATGAGTCCTGTAGGCGTGAGGCAATCGCATTTGTTGTTGAGAGCGAGCCAACATGCTCATTATATCGCACGATGTGGAGCCTGACATTTGAGGCATCCTTCTCATCCGCAACCATCGCCATCACCAAGCCATACCCAGCACTTGCCAGTTCAGCCGCTTCGGCGTGTGGAGGTGACACAATGACTGCGGAGGCCGCACCCCCCGCAAGCGCCGCCTCACATCGACTGTATCCGACATACTCTTCGTGTTCACGACTTCCCTCACCTGCCTCAACTGCAAGCCCTTCATATGAATCACGCATGCGAATATGTTGCCCATCCTCACACACATACAAAAGCTCGCCAGTTTTTTGATCTAGTTTGTATTGAATGGAAGTATGTGAAACTAGACCTGCAAACTCCAATCCAAACGTTACCGCATTTTCTTGAATATACGAAGTAATAACCGCCTCGGACACTCCGCTTTTTCGCATTCGACAAATGTCCCTATGTTCGTTTGCAACGGAATAATATTCAAAGATTGAGACTTCAGGTTGAATGGGAGCTGGCGCATCAATGTGCTCCAGATGATACGGTGTATTTGAAGGGGGAAAACGGTCAAAACCATTTTCTTCAAACAATATTTGCGTAGGTTGGGTGGTGGCGCTCATGACATGTTCCCTGCTCGGGGATAGATTCCTGATTTTTTATATCAGGTGTGGTTGTCGACCGGACTTAATGCGGGTTGCGAGTTATTTGTTGGCAGTTGCCGGCTCCTTTGACCCACCGATCTACAGAGCTTGTCAACCATCAACCAAAAACTATCAACCAACGTTTCACCGTTGCGGCACAGTCGGGGATTTACACCCCGTTCCTCAACCACCTTGTTTTTATAACAAAACAATTGCAAAAGACAGTATAGCCAAGTGAGCAAAATATGCAAGTAGCCCACGCCCTATATTCTGTCGTTGCGATTTGATCTTATTTCAACCGGCACCTCAACGCCCTCTGGAAGCTCACCATCGATGCAATGATAACACCACTCTTCTCCAAGCACCTGCCTGTAATTGTCTTCCGTTTGATAGGTTACCTGTACACGGCCAACCCACTGCTCATTCACCACCCCGCTTTCATCCTCACACAACCAGAGGGCGAGCGTTCTTTCATATTCTTCAATGGGCATTGAATCGCCGTGAAGTTGGTTGTAAATGAGCTCATCATGTGTCGCAAAATCTATTCCCAAATAACAAGGGTCGGCAATTGGGGGGACTCCAGACACCAGATGAACTGTTGCCGCTCCACACTCAAGCATTGAACTCACCAGGCGCTTTGCGGTATTGCCACGCACTATCGAGTCGTCAACAAGAATCACATCTGACCCTTCAATCTTTTCTCGATCCAAGATATATTTTCCTTTTATTGCAGCCTCACGCTCGTTCTCAGGAGTGATAAACGTACGATCTGAAGGCTCCAATTTACGAAGCATATTTTGTTCATCATATACTACATCTCCAGGCACTGCCTTCATCATGCCCCGCGCATAACTGACACCAGAGGCCGGAACCGGCACGACGTGGGCGCCTTGGGGAATTCCTTTTTCTCGCAAACGCTGACCAACCCGACTGCCCCATTCATGGCGATATGCGGCTGTCTCTTCATTTTTATAACTTTTCAAATATCCTTCTTCAAACGAACAGGAAGCGCGCGGGTATACGTCTTTTCGTGGATCAGTCCAGATTGTTTCGTATCCGCCCGTCTTCAACCGAACCAACGCACCTCGCGGAAGCTCTCCAATTTCTCGGTAAGAACCCATATCCAATATCTGCTCAAACGCGACAATTTCAGACGCAACCATCACCTTACCATCATGAGTTACGGCGTAGTGCAGAGGGTGCAAGGCGTGCGGGTCCCGCGCGGCGTAGAGTGC
>CAYUJW010000015.1:1451-13332 GCA_964445135.1 uncultured Gammaproteobacteria bacterium | reverse complement strand
ACAAGAAATGGCTGCACATTATCAAGCGATCGCTCACCAGATGTCCCGTAGCGTAAGTGCCCGATCATTCGGGATATCGGGCCGTACGCCGCCAGCTGTTCAAGCAACTCATCGGGAAGAGCCACTGCTCGCTTACCCTCGCCCTTCTCAAACACCAACGTCTTGTGATTAAACGCGTGTTGCTGGACTGTGGCAATGCCTGCTCCCTCTTGTCCGCGATGTTGTAGTGCATCGAGTCCCGGAATCATCATTCCCACTTCCACTGAACCTGCATGCGCATCAATACCAACAAGTCCACAATTATGAAATATTCCAGCTGTGGCAGGCGGTGACGTGGACTCTTTCATACCTCGCATTATACAGTGTTGGCTTGTCGGCGAAAGCTGTTTCCGATCGTTGGCCACACGCCTTCCATATATCTGATGAGGAGCTGTTGTTTGAGGTGATACTCGGTATTCCACCGAGGGTCATGCTCATCAACAATCATGCTTCCCTGTACGATATCTGCGTATACGTTTGCTAGGTCTTCTTCGGCCGATTTGCTGCTGTACTCACGGGTAAACACCTGACGGACGGGTACTTTTTTGAAAATATTGCTGTTGCATTCGTACGTGTAACTGTATGGATTTGCGCCATGAAACGCGCGTTTTGAGATGGCACTTGTTCCATCAAGCAATGCGTCGGCAGTCGTCTTTGACAAGGTTCTCATATAACTGTGAAAGAGTTCATGTGCCGGGGCAAATCCGTCGGTATAGTCTTTTGCCAAGAGCATGACTTCATGTGTCGGACGGAAAAATCCCCCAATTCCATGATAAGGTTGCTCCATTCGAGAGCATTCATTCATATTGATCTTTTTAACTGAAGGCGCAATGACAATATGGGGCGGGAGCGCGCGCGCTAAAAATACTCGCGGCTGGCGTGCGAAGGTGTGAAGAAGCCCCATGAGAGCGCCAGGCAGATCTGCCTCATTTTCAGCGTTCCACGGCTCAATTACATAGAGTGGGCGCGTGATGCGAGCCATGAGTTCTGGGTCGTGAGTCGTTCCCACCTGGGTATTTGTGAGTCCGTTTTCATACAGCGCCGCGTGCACCATGTCAAGCGTCTGAACATAGTTTGTGCCGCCTGCTTCGCGCGCGATGTCTGCGGGAATGCGAAAATATTCAAGCTCAGCGTGGAGCGGAGCAAATTCCTGTAGCGCCGCGGGTGGACGCACCCCATGAAGAAGGAGGTCATTTGTAATGCTCCAGATTGCCCCAACATCAGTCGGGGTCTCAGGCCCAATTCCCGCCCCGAGGGCACCGGTCGCAACAATCCCTGCGATAAATGCGCGACGTGAAATGTTTCGCTCCACAAGCCCCATTATAACAGGCGTTATTTTTTTGTCTTTGTGTCAGTTGGAGCGGCCGCGCGAGCTAAGGTAAACAACAAGTCAGATAGACGGTTGAGGTAGCGAACAATGACCGATATGTCTGTTGATTCGTTTTCAGTCTGAAGAGCCACCAGCGCGCGCTCGGCTCGCCTACACACGGCGCGCGCAACGTGAAGCCTTGCTGAGGGTTCGTTATCGCCCGGAATGACAAATGCATGCAGCTCATCGAGCGCATTGGTGACCGTGTCGATGGTTTGCTCAAACACTTCTATGCGCGCCTCAAGCTCATGATTGGGCGATTCATATCCAGCAATCATACCCATGATCACATAGATATCTTGCTGCACACGCAGCACAAGCGAACAATGAATTCCGCCGTCCATTGCAACACGAGCCAAGCCTAAGGTTGATGTTAGCTCATCAAGCTCGCCATTTGCCACGATAATGAGGTCGCTCTTGCTCACCCGTCGCCCGCCAAATAAGCCTGTTTGTCCGCCATCACCAGTTTTTGTATATATTGCCATAGGTATTTGTAAAAAAATTATGCCGCTTTTTCTTGATTTGGCTGCCGGGCACTAAGCCCAAATTGCTGCACTAATCGCATTGAAAATTGATCATCCGCCGCAACTACCACTCTTCGTTCATTCAGTTTTTGAGCAAGCGCCACTTTCCACTGAGCGTCAACCTCGCCAATCCCCAAAGCCTGCGGCGCATCAGTGAGAAATGCACGTTTTCGCTCTTCGCATTTTTCGCGCACCTGAGCATCAGTTAAGGCTTCGGCAGAAAGCTCAATTATAGTAGATAGCGTCTCAAATCGCGCGGTATATGGGTTGGCAAAAAACTTATCAAGTGCAGCTGCATCCTGTGCAAACACTCCGCCTGCCAACTTGTTATATGTGTGATGCAACAGCTTTGTCCATCCAAGTTCAAAACGTGGATTGTCGATTTGGCCAATATTATGCTTCTTGTGCGCAGCAGTCATCATGTTTGCCATGCGTTGCACTTGCTCAGGTCGTATTGTGCTTGTGCGAAGAGCTTCCCATGAATCGGGCGGATCGTTTACCATAGCTTGAAGAAACAATCGATAGGGAGCAAACTCACTTTGTGGAGTGATGTTGGTACCACGCACCATAGCCGCCAGCAGCCACGAATCGTGGACTGGCGGACCTTCAACAATGCCTGTGTTATGCTCAATCGATTCTTCACTCATAAGTTCATTGTACTCGACTCATCTATGAATCAAATGTGCCCCGGCACTTATTTGTTTGGCCGGGGCACAATATATAACACAAGTTGCCTATGGTATCAGCATCGGGAATGTCCACAGCCCAAGCAGTGCATACAACCTTCCTGATGTACGAACAATGCTTCCTGACATTCTGGGCAGATGTCGTAGTTTGCACTACTTACACTTGCCGCAAGTGTTGGTTGCGTAACTTGCTCCACCAACTGTGGCCCAGTTTGGGGCAGTTGACTCGCGATGGCTTGCTCATGCAAAGCGCCATTTCCATTCGCTTTTCCTTGGGCGTTAGCTACGACGTTTGTCGACTGTCCACGCAATCCAAAATGCATCATAAGCACTTTTGAAATGGCGTCAGGCAAGCTCTTGATTCGATTTTCACCAAAGCCGGTCGCTCGTGCGCCTCCTATTCCATCCAGATGAGCGATGATCGCCTTGACCCGATCCATCGGACTCAAGTGAGAGGTGAATCGAAGAGCAAGAGAGATGATGCGACCCAGGCCTTCGGCCATAGCATATGCATCAGTTCCTGCCTTTCCAACATTCACAAAGACTTCCAATGGCTCGCCATTTTCGGTTGTGTTAACCGTGATATAGGCTGTTCCAACAGGCGTTCCCATGCGATATGTCGCACCTTGAACCACCAGTGGTCGTGGCTGAATTGGATACGTCTTGCTTTTTTCGGTAGTCGCCACCGTGGTCTCTGCCGGCTTGCTCTCACGAACCAACACGCCTTGGCGCGATCCGTCTCGCATATATGCAATGCCCTTACATCCTAAGTCGTAGGCCAACGTATACAAGCGCTTCACTTCTTCAACCGTTTGGCTGTTTGGCGCGTTGACTGTTTTTGAAATTGAAGCATCCACATAGCGCTGAATTGCCGCTTGTACACGAACATGATCCTCAGGAGACAAATCGTTTGCGCCAACAAACCATGATGGTTTTTTCACGCGTCCAGCCTTGTATTCATCGCCATGTTTTTCAACCCACGCGTCCCACAAATGATGTCGAATAATGTCCTCACCGAGGCGCGATTTTCGCGTAAATTCAAATTCAAACACTGGCTCAATACCTGAGGTTGTTGTCGCAACAAGCGCGGTTGTTCCGGTTGGAGCTTGCATAAGAAGTACGGAGTTTCGAATGCCATACTTGGCAATCTGCTCCTGCAAATCCTCAGGCAACTGTTGTATGAATCGGCCTTTTGGAAACAGATCCGCGTCAAACTTCGGGAAAGAACCTTTCTCACGAGCCACTTCAACAGATGCTCGATACGCTTCGTCTCGGATCAAGCGATAGACTCGCTCAATAAATTCCAAAGATTCCTCTGAGCCGTAGCGCATATGCAGCTTGATCAGCGTGTCGCCCAAGCCCATGGTTCCCAAGCCGATGCGTCGCTCTCCTTCAAGCTGTGTTTTTCTAATTCCTTCAAAGATATATGGATCCATATCAACCACATTGTCTTGAAAGCGAACCGCCTGGCCCACGGTTTTTTTCAACTCATCAAAATCAAACTCTCCTTTTTTGTCAATGTTTTTTTCACTCACAAATGCAGACAAGTTGATCGAGCCTAAGTTACACACACCCCAGGCAGGCAATCCTTCCTCACCACATGGATTAACGCAGTTGATGCGGTTCCAATAATAATTGTTGTGCATTTTGTTGTAGCGCTCCATAAACACCACGCCTGGCTCGGCCGATTTATGCGCTGCTTGGGCGATTAAGTCCCAGATCTTGCGAGCTTTGACGATCTTTCGGACGTTTACTTTTTTACCCAATGATTTCCAGACCTCAAGGTCTCCGTCCCATACTTCATCGTATTCAGGATCGCTTGTGTCAGGAAACACCAATGGCCAATCCTCATCGTTTTTCACCGCTTCCATAAATGAATCTGAGATGGCAAGGGACAAGTTTGCGCCGTTTATTCGATTTAAGTCTTCCTTTACAGTAATGAAGTCCTCAATATCAGGATGCCAATCCCACAACATAAGCATGAGTGCGCCTCGGCGCGTCCCGCCTTGCTGAATGATATCTTTTGTAGCAACTGAAAATAGCTCTGCCCAGTTGATTGGACCACTTGAAAAGCCATTTACTTTTTGAACTCGTGCTCCTTTTGGACGAAGTGAAGACAAATTGATTCCTACTCCTCCTCCGTGAGCCATGATTTCAACCATTTGCTTTAAGGTGTCGAGAATGCCGCCTCGTGAATCTTTGGGCGATGGAATTACAAAGCAGTTGTAGAATGTCACATCATATCCGGTTCCGGCGCCTGCCAAGATGCGTCCACCGGGGACATATTTGAAGTCGCGCATAGAGTCATAAAATTCAGCTTCCCACTTTTTTTGAAGTGATTTTTTTTCTTGAGCAGCCACTGCTTTTGCAATGCGGCGCCACATTTCATCTGGCGTCTTTTCAACAGGATTTCCCTTCGCATCTTTTAAAGAATAGCGGTCCAAGAATGCTTTTTCAGCAATGCCGGTGAGTTTCATAGGTATATATATAAATTAATAAATAATAATGTGTTGTGGATGTAATATCTCCATTACAGCTTTGTGTTATCTTAAAGACTCAAATTTTGACGTAAGAATCCTCAATGATCCGCAAAGCTGTAATCGAACTACTATATCAACTTATTAACCTCCTTTTGAAAATCCTCAACATCAACAAATCGTCGAAATACTGATGCAAATCTAATGTACGCTACTTTATCAAGTTTTTTCAAGCGTTTTGCTATCAAATTTCCAATGAGCTTACTATCAACCTCTGGTGCCTCCTCCAGTCGCAGCTCACCCTCAACAAATACGGCAATTTCCGCAATCTGATCAGCCGTCACGGTCGTTTTGCCCGTGGCGCGCAGTATGCCACGCTTGAGCTTTTCGGCGTCAAATCGCTCACGTTTCCCGTCACGCTTAATCACCAATATTGGACTCTCCTCCACACGCTCATATGTCGTAAACCGCTTTTCGCACCGAGCACAATTGCGTCGTCTTCGAATGACAGCCCCGGCATCTGCAATGCGCGTCTCAATGACGTCTGTGTCTGGCTTGTGGCAAAATGGGCAAAGCATAATAAATGTGTTTTTGAGTGACGGAAATGCGAAAAATTGGTTTTCCTTTTTCGTCCAGTATCCAATATATATGGTGTCGTTGAGGCTTGTCAACCACTAATTATAGCATTTCAGATGCATATTTTCCACTAGATAGGCCTATAGTATCAGTTCTGGAGTAACACTAAAGATGTGAGCAATATGTGTGGTTTAGCAATGATTGATAGTCTAATCGAAAACATATCGCATGAGCTAAAACACGTATTATGGGAGTAAATCACATTTCCCGCATATCAATATAAATGCCTCAAAAAATCGCCTAAAACGTGGACATATACAAAGTGGAACAAATTCCCGCTATCGACTATTACCAGGCCCTGAAGCTAATTTTTTGGCAATGGTTGTGAGGAGCAATTGAACCCCCATTGTAATGCCAAACATGAGACCGGTATACGGGAGCCAGTGCAGCTGATTTGTGGGTACTAAATAGAGTAGGAAAAATATGACAAAAAAATGGATAAAAAATAAGGAATAGGAATGGCGACTAAAGTACCCAACCACTGACTGCACACCTTTTGACTGAAATAGTCGCGCATTGCTCACAAACCAGGCCAACGGCACGCAGAGTGCGCTGTAGGCTAAGTAATAGATGTTTGGTGGATACTTACTCTGTGTCACTTCAAGCGAAAGCCCAACGCTCATTCGGTACAGCGCCAAGATACCCGTCAAAAGCAGCGCTGCCGCGGCCGCCCCGATCAAACGACGCCTATTGCCTGCAACTATCGCATCTGCAATATACCAACAATAGACAATAAGCGGTGACCACCCAATCCACATCCCCCACCTCCACCATGTGGGCCACGCCATCGAAAACGTCAGCACGCTAAATGTTGTGGCAAATATGAGCCAGGCGCCGAGTAAATAGGCGTTTTTTCGATACACAGCCATCATGATCGGAGACATGATGCTCATGTACAAAAAGAGCAGCACAAGCCAATTAATATAGATTCCATCAGTCAAAATTATCGAATCAATTATGTATGGCTGGGTCAGCTTAGAAGGCTCAAAGTATGCCAGAAGCACTCCATACGCAGCAAGAAACCAATAGTATGGCACCATGAGCCGAATAAGGCGTTTTTTAAAGTAGGAAAACCCGTAAGTAGCCGACGCTGCGTCGCGTGTATAAAACAAATATGCAGAGCAAAAAATAAACACCGGGACTGACAGCTGTGCAAACTCCCAAATTGCAAAAGCCACGCTGTCTTCTTTGTAGTAGGCCAGCACGTGCAGCACCATCATCAGGATCATACTGACCCCGCGCATGATATCAATTTGCCAAACACGCTTTTGCATGTGTCCAAGTATACACTCTGATTCTCACTCAAAACCACTTTAAATCAGATTATTTTGCTTTTTCAAGCTCCGAAACAAACCCTTCTTTTCCCATGGCGCCTGCAAATTGATGAACGGGCGCTCCGTCTTTGAAGATGACGAATGTAGGGATTGAAAAGACCGAATATTCAGAAGCAATATCAGGATTCTCGTCAACATTTACTTTGACAAATTTTACGTCTTTTCGTTCTGCCGATAGCTCATCAATGACGGGCGCCACCATCTTGCATGGTCCGCACCAGTCTGCATAAAAATCAACGAGCGTTAATCCATCAGACCCGAGAACTTCGCTTTCGAACATGGTTGAATCAGTTATTAAGTGTGCCATATGTATTTATCCTACTACATATACCGATACTCGTCAAACAGTTAATAGAAGCAATCGTGCCGCACTTATCGAACGGTTGCAGAGAATGCCATTTTAGTTATCTGCTCACGATATGGTTCGCTCTCCTTGCGTAACTGCTCATCCGTGCACGGCTCATCATCGGTCAAATATATAGTAAACATGACCATGGGAATAAGTTGATTATCAAATTTTTTTATCGCAACAAGCTGTTTTTTCATAGATTGATCTTCTGAGCAGACTGCAGCTACAGTTTGCGTCGAAGTGCTCATAAATGTTACAACGTGCTCCTGAGCGTTCTCACGTGTAGAACCACTAAATATATGCGCAATAGAATCAGAGGTGGATTGATTGTTTAAAGCGGATTGCGAAATTGTTCCCGCATAGATATTCCACTTGCCAAATATGAAGTATGTCTCTGACACACCATCTTCATGCTGATCAATTTTCTTTACCGGACCCCAGTCGCTCGGATATGAAAACAACATCGGACTCGGGGAACTCGATGGAATTTGCTCCCACCCGTCTTCTACATACACTGTTTCAGGCGTTACTGATGGACGAACAGTAGGTGACATGATCTTGGTTGGCAAGACCGATAAGCCCTGAGAGTCTACTGCTGATTTGGGAGGCGTTTTTTCACGACCAACAATAAATGCTGTAATTACCGAGCTCAATATGGCCGTTAGAATGATTCCGGCAATAAATGCCCCAATATACAACCTCTGGTTTGGTGGACCTGAAGATGGGGTGAATGACTGGACATTTGAAGCAGTGGGGATTGATTGAACAACCGGGTTAACAGATGGTAGTCGATCTTCCATTGCATTTAATATATCATATTAAACCGACTTCACCTTTCTCCTTTTAGCCACCACAATGAAACCAGCCGCGACCCCCAGCAGATACCAATTTTGTATGAGAGTCAACCAATAATGATCGATAAGACCGGTTGCCACGATGACTGCCGCAATAGGCCACAGCAATCGATTTTTGCGCATCTTGCTCTGCCAGAGAAGATAGATAAATACTCCCACCCCGATAATGCCAAGTTCAACTAAGATAAGTGCAAAAATGTTATGTACTGGTTGGGCAAAGAAATGTGAATAGCCAAAGTCATGCCCCGATTGCGCCACAACATAGGTGCCCCGGCCGACCCCAAATAGTGGGTTGGAGAAAAAGAGCTCCTCGGCTTGAGCCAGGAGCGCGATTCTCTTGGGAGTTGCAATAATATCTGAGGCTACAAATTGCGACAGAGCCACGGCAAGAAGCAGTATAGACACTCCAACGCCCCCCACTTGTGCAACATAATTGCGAGCGGAAGTTTTTAAGGAGATTGTGCTCCACACAATAAAGCCGACTCCCAGGCCAATCAGTGCGCCTTTGGAAAATGACAGAGCAACAAGCATTATGGACATGACAAACAATGCGATGGTGAGTTTTTTGCGCAGTCCAATCACGAGCATCCATACGGCCACCAGTGCATAAAACCCACCCATTGAATTTGGATGGGAAAATGTTCCATACGGCCGCAAGTATTCAACGCCCATTATGGTCATTTTTGCAATATCAGGAAGTGCGGTAGATAGTGGACGCTCGCCAAGTGCCCACCATATCCCACCTATTGAATGGCGACTCACCAAGTGCACAATTGCCAGCATGAGCTGAATGGCGGTTTGTGCCACAAGTCCTATCACCAACGCGCGCATTGCAGGTTCGTGGGCGCGCATCATAACCAAAAACAGCGCGATCAACAAAAATGTGCGAATTGTCCAGTAGAACGACAGCCATGGAATGAGTGAAAACACCATATTGACAGCACAAGACGCGGCGACGATCCACCACCTGCGAGTTTGAAGATGCTTGATCCATTGAGCCCTATGCGTCCACAGGATCATTACAACAACCAGATCGATCACAAATAGCGTTGGCGCAATATAGTCAACTCGCACGCCAGAAATGTATGAGAATGGGAGAAAAAAATGCTTCCCCAACTGAGTCGGCAAGAAGAACCCAAGCAGCATAAAGAGCACCACTGACATTCGCGATATTACAGACGACATGCTTAAAACTAAAAACTTAAAACTAAAAACTCCCTCACTATCGCTTCTCAACGTTGTACAGCGGCCCAACAATTTGGATATTAGCAGGTGCTCGTAAATTAAACCAACTCTTAAACTCGGCGCCTGAGGCCGATATGCCACCGGCTGAAACTGAGGTTGTTTTTCCCGACCCGAAATCTACTCCAACTGACACATCGGTCACGGAAGATAATGGTGAGCCGCCGCGATTTTTTAGCTCATCACGTACGCGATCTCGACTCCACACTTCACCCCCTGATGGATGCGGATTGTCTGGCTGGTACAAATGGTCAATTGTGGATGAGTCACGGCGTGCCAACTCAATCACGTTGAAAATGTCGGCCACCTCATCCCCCTTAAGCCATGCCGTCCCATTATATTCGCTGCGCGATCCCCAGTTGCAATAAAACCAAGGCGATTCTTTGTCGTATGAATTGTTTTGAATGTCGGCCCAACTGCCTAAGGTGCTGCTTGCGTCTTGAGCATTCTTGGTCCACGCGGTCCCGTTCCACCCAATCTCACTTGTCGCATACACATACCCGCCATGCGTCGAAGAAAACCATGCTGAAATCGGACTACCACCACTTACCATCACCCATCCTTTTGTTTGATTTACCGCCTCTTCCCAGGCGCCACCTTTTGGCTCGGGCTTAAACACTTGGCAGCTTTCGGTGGTACAAATACTGTTTGCGCCATTTTTTGTATATGCCAAAGCATATGATCGGGCGGCCACCGCTTGAGCTTTCAACGTCTCCATTGGCCAATCGGCTGGAATCTCATAAATACGCTTTACATAATCTTCGATATTAAAGTCTCCATGTCCATCCACTTTGATGGTAATGCCTGTGTCATAATCTTTCTTCAGTTCATAGTTGGCGTAGTATGCACTTAAAATTTGCTCAACGTTTTGCCCAGCATCAGCCCGTCCTTTTGCTCCGTACTGATTGAGCCCTGTGCGATTTGGTACGCCATAGGTGAAAAATCCCACTCTTGGCGAAAACCCCGGATCCTTACCATTGGTCAAGTCGCTACTACATCCGCGCCCCCCACCTGACCCCACTGAAACTGGGATATTAAGCGATGCTTGCTTCTGGGCCACCAATTGCTGTTGGCGCGCAGATAGCTGTGCAATGGCGCTTTCTGCACCCTTAATCTCCTCATCGATCTTGGCTAGCTCACCATCAAGCTGGACTTTTAAGCTTGCTAAACGTGCTTTTTCTCCAACGAGTTCTTGCTTTTTTGTTTCCAGATCGGTTATGTAGAGGGCGAGGCGAATGATTGCATTTCGATCTTCATCAACAGCCGTTTTTTGATAAAAAAAGTTATTGAGCACATCGGAGAAATTTCCTCCAACCAATAGGTGGAGTAACGATTGGCGGCTTTTAATAATATTTTTGTAGTAGGAGCGCGCGCGCTCATCAAGAAGGACTTTCTGCTTCACCAAACTTTTTTCACCAATGGCCACTTCGCGCTCTTTTTGAACAATGCCAATTTCAACAGACTCCACGCGCGCGCGAATATCTGCCACTTGTTTGGCGACTGACTGCTTGTTAGATTGCTTGCTTTGAAGCTCGGCTTTTAACTTGTTAATCTGTGAAGAAATATCGTCCAACTCATCTGCCTGCACCACAACAACTACAACCGAAACAAACAGCAGCAAAACACACACGACACCCATCAATCGACGTAGCATATGCATACATTATAACCAACTTGATCTGGAGCGAGGGGGCGAGATGCCAATTGTGTCCGGTTTATGAAAAACCAGGAATGCGAAGCACGTTGCTGGCCAGCATATTGACAAGAAACACTGCGCCCAACGCAATCAGAACACCAATAATTGCGGCCGAAAGCTGTCGCTTGGCATAGGTGAGCTTTTCTACATCTCCACGCGCAGTAACCAAGAGAAATGAGCTATATATGACATATAAAAAGCCAATTCCACCGGCAATACTAAAGATCGTGTTTAAAAATACTTGTACCACGCTTGCGGCAGCTCCGGTTTGTCGAAATGATCCAAGATCGCTATTCACACATCCAATCATCGTAAAATATGCACCCGGTTGTGGAGTTGGGGCAAACCCTGTGTCTGCATTGACCACCAACGTTTCCTTGGCTAGCGGATTGTTGCTGTTTGTGGTTGCTGGATACAGACACTTGCGACATTGCTCCCAATTACCCGGAATGATATATTCACCTTTGAGCACATATCCTTGTGCTGAATCTCCAATGGTGTTTTTACAAAATCCGCACCCGTCGCACGTTGCATAGTCTTGAGCATATGTGGGAGTTGGTGAGGTGGCCAAAATAGACAATGCCACCACCAAGACGAGTACTGTGCGAAATAGCCACTTCATATTCTTTGAGTATACATGAAAATGTCATATGTGAGTCATTGCCTAGAGCGCAC
>CAYUJW010000015.1:0-1351 GCA_964445135.1 uncultured Gammaproteobacteria bacterium | reverse complement strand
TCATTGTCACGCTTCCTGACAGTCTGTCACGCACAGCCCCTCCTTTGATTGCTATCATGGTGGCTATGTTGCAATTTGTGCTCGACCTCCTCTTTCCCATACACTGTGCCGGGTGTCGGTCGCTTGGAAATCATATATGCAAAAAATGCTTCTCACAATTACGACATGAGTTGCGCCACACCTGCATTGTGTGTCGAAAAGCAAACATTCTGGGAGTGACTCACCGGGCGTGCAAAAAACGGTATGGGGTAGATGCGCATATAAGCATTCTGCACTACAATCCCATATTAAAACGGGTTCTGTCATCAGTCAAATATCATGGGGCGCGCGATGCATATGCGGCCTTGCTGTGGGCTCTGCAGCCTGCGCTCAAAAAAGCGCTCGAGCGATGGAGCGAATGTGGACTCATCCAAAAAGACTGCGTCATATGCCCCATTCCACTGCACCCAAAGCGACAAAAAGCACGTGGATTTAATCAATCGGAAGATTTGGCCCGCGTCTTGGCCAACATTACTGGTCTGGAGGTACACAACTTACTACTGCGCTCAACAAATACCGCGCAGTTGGCTCGTATGCCACATGATGGTTCAAGGCGTCAACATATCAAACATGCATTTTCGCCAACGCAATTGCGCAGGTCGTGCGCTGTGTCGACGGTTATATTGATCGATGATGTTGTGACAACGGGTGCCACGGTTGAAGAGGCGTCGCGGACTCTGAAGCAAAGTGGTAATGCGACTCACGTCTATGTGCTTTCGCTTGCACGTGGTTAGCCTTTGTCCCCAAGTTGGGTTACGGCCCATCCGACAATGCGCGTTAGAGGTCGAAGTCGAGAACCGATCTGAAATGCTTCAGGAGCCTCGCTCATGCTCATATTTTCTTCGCGCACATAGAGTGTGGTTCCCACAAATTCGGCAGTAACGGGCTGTGCAAAGCGACTATTGAGTTGAGGATAAAAACTGTCATCATGCTGCTGCTCCCGTTGGGGGTCGCGCCCAACAATCGAGCGATCAACAACGCTTACTGGGCCCACTGGACGCCCAAAAAGCGTTCTTTGTTTTACATATTGTGACTCAACAGACATAAACCGTGTGCGTTAAATCTTTGTGACAGCTTCGGCGCGTGACTCGCGAATAACAGTAACCTTGATCTGTCCGGGGAAAACTTCAAACTTACTCTCAAGCTCCTCACGGATTTTTTGAGCAAGAATGACCATTTCGTCATCGGTGATTTCTTCAGGGCGAACCACAACACGAAGCTCGCGTCCTGCCTGTAGGGCGTATGCATCGCGCACACCTTTTTTAGTTTTTGCCGCATCTTCGATGGTTTTTATTCGCTTCAAGTAGTCCTC
>CAYUJW010000014.1:14792-20787 GCA_964445135.1 uncultured Gammaproteobacteria bacterium | reverse complement strand
TTGGAATTGGAGGGGTAACGAAGCCTGTTGACTATCATCATTATCGTGCGGCCGGCGCAGATGCGGTGCTTGCGGCAACCGGTGTCATTTGGAACCCATATCTTGCACAAGAGATAAAGGGATAATAGGTCTCAATTGACCATGCCTACATGATCACATGCCCTGCTCCCGCCATCACGTTCATGATTCCATCTGAGTACACCGTTTCACCTCGAAGGACTGTTTTTGTGAGTTTCCCACGTACGCGTCGCCCCGCAAATGGACTCCAGTGACATTTGGTAAAGAGAAGTTCGTTGCGGATTTCGTATTCCGTATTTTCATCAATTTCAATATAGGTATTTTCTTGTGGCGGGAGATGAAATATTTCCATGGGACGCGTATGGCATTTTGAGACAATGTCTTCAATTTTGACTCGCCCCGTATGCAACTCATTTATCAAAAGAGGCAGTGTGGTTTCTAGTCCGGGAACCCCAAATGGTGGATTGGGGCCGTCTTTTTCTTCGCGGGTATGGGGCGCATGGTCTGACTCAATGATGTCGATGTCGGCCCAATGTTGCCACAGAAATTCGATGTCAGACGTGGTTTTAAGATCTGGCTTCATGCAACAATATGCTCCTTGTTTTGCCTGATCTTCAATGGATAAAAATAAATGATGAGGACAGACTCCGCAGGTAATAGGGAGCCCCGCTGACTTTGCTTGAAGAATCGAGTTCAGCTCAAATTTTGATGACACGTGGCAGATATGGGTCGGATGTGGGGTTTCGTGTAGCACATCGATTACCATGGGCATTACATCTGATTCTGCGTGAAGTGCAATTGGCTTATCGGGCACAACTTCATGCCATGCTTTATATATTTTCTTCATCGTTGGAATATCGATAATAAAGCCGCCAGTTGTCATGTTTAAATACAACTTCAACCCAACGCTTAAGGGGCCCGCATTCATAAACTCAAGGAGGTTGTCGCCAAGTGAGCCAAAATGAAATCCAATATCGCAGACCGCCTTTTCAACTCCGAGACTTCTTTTTTCCAGAAGCAATTGCGCTGTAGTAATGGGTGTAGCATTGTTTGGCATGTCGCAAACCATGGTGAATCCTCCGGCCAAGGCAGCTTGCGTGCCGGTTGTTATGTCTTCCTTATGTGTCTGGCCAGGATCGCGCAGATGTACGTGCGGGTCGATGAGTCCAGGAAGCTTGATCATAGTTAGGAGGTCGAATCAGTAGGTGGCGCTTTATTTTTGGAGCGCGACTGAATTGACAAGACGAATATGGAAATCATTGTGAGTTGGCAGAGAATGCAGACGGGGCAAATTACCCGAAGCTGCACGAGCTCGATATATGCGATATAGAGACAAAATGCCAGGCCACCTGACGCAAACCAAAACACTTCCTTAAGACGTTTTTTCATGGCAAATAAGACGATTGCGATATAGCCTGCGAGTCCAAAAAGTGGTGTAGGAATACCAAGAGTGCGAGCAACAGGTCCATCAATTATCGCATCACAGTTGACCGTTGCATTTATTGTGCAAGGGCGAAAACTGGGTTGAGTGACTTGTTCAAAAAGCAAATAGACCGCAAGCAGTATGCCAAATATTCCAAGCCAGGTAATAATTCGATGTCTGTTCATATCATGTATTGGCGCTTGATTCTAATGCTTCAAGTCCAACAAGAGTTCCTTTTTCAATATATTCAAGCATAGCACCTCCGCCGGTTGAAATATGGGTAATATTTTCCAAATACTCCTTTTTTGATATTGCAGCCAGAGTATCTCCACCGCCTAAAATTGAAGTGCATTGGGTGTTTTGAGTGATGGCATAATAGATAAAATCAGTTCCTCGTCTAAATGCCGCGTTTTCAAAATAACCAACAGGGCCGTTCCATATTATTGTTTGTGAGGCGGCAATTGCCGCTCCCCAAATGGCTTGCGTTTCTGGTCCAATGTCCAAAATTACGTCTCCCTTTTCAACAGAATCCACTTTTTTCACTACAGATAGCTGGTCATTTTTTACGTCCCCACACACGACGTCAACCGGCAACATGATGGCGGTTTGATGCTTTGCCGCCTGATCAAGCAGTATTCTTGCATGCTCGAGCTCACTCTTCTCACTCAAGCTCTCCCCGATTTCAATGCCTTGTGCTTCAAGAAAAGTATTTGCCATCCCGCCGCCTATGAGCAAGTGATCGGCCAGCATAATCAGGCGATCGATAAGGCTGATTTTTGAAGAGATTTTTGATCCTCCCAAGATGACGACTACTGGCTTTTTAGGGTTTTTGATTGCTGCATCAATCATGGATATTTCTTTCTGAAGAAGTAATCCGCCGTATGATGGTAGGTATTTTGTGACGCCAACAACCGATGCTTCGCTACGGTGAGACACCGCAAATGCATCGTTGACAAACACATCTGCCAAGCCGGCCAGCTGTTTTGCAAATTCAGCATCATTCTCTTTTTCGCCCTGATAAAAGCGTATGTTTTCAAGCAACAAGATCTCGTTTGGTTGTTGCGCCTCAAAAATATGCTTATTGTCGCTTTGGAAGTCGTCAACTACCGTTACTTTTGCGTGTGGCACATATTCACGAAGTCGATCGGCCACGATATTCATTGAAAGAAGCGGGTCGCGTACCCCAACTTTGGGGCGACCAAGTTTTGCTACACAAATGAGGCGATTGTTGTTTTGAAGCAGTTTCTCAATAGTTGGAATATTTTGCGCAATGCGAAGATCATTGGCGATGGTGGCATCAGCGTTGAGCGACACGTCAAAATCGACACGCAAAAGCACTCGTTTATTTTCAATGTGGTCGTGATCAATATAACGAATGTTGCTCATTGGATACGTTGGCCGGCAATTGCTGCAACGTCTGCGAGGCGTTGGCTGTAGCCCCATTCGTTGTCGTACCATCCGACAATTTTTATCATTGTTCCGCCGAGTACTTTGGTGTAATTTGCATCAAAGATCGAAGATCGAGCATCACCAATATAATCACTTGAAACAAGAATCTCTGTTTCAAATCCAAGAATTTTTGGTTGTTTTGCGCTGGCATTTTTAAACACTTCATTCACCTGCTCGATAGTTGTTGCTTTTTCGACATTGACGACAACCTCAGTCAGCGACCCTGTTGCAACGGGTACGCGAATTGAGCCAACTTCCAACTTTCCGTTCATGGCAGGCACCACTTTTGCCACTGCTTTTGCTGCCCCTGAAGTTGAAGGAATGGTGTTGAGAAAGGCGGCTCGGGATCGATCAGGCGATTTTCCCACATCATCAAGCAACGCTTGAGTCAGTGTTGCCGCGTGAATGGTGCTGAGCATACCGTTTGTTATCGTGAAATTATCGTGAAGCACCTTGATCAAAGGTGCAGCACAATTTGTGGTACAGCTGGCGTTCGAGATGACAGATGCTGTCCAGTCAAACACATCATCATTGACGCCAAGCACCACGTGAGGTGTCACGTCATCTTTGCTTGGCGCAGAGAGTATCACTTTTTTCACAGTCGAGCGAATGTGCTTTTGCAAATCTTCGGTTGTGTTAAACGCCCCCGTTGCATCAACGACAACTTCGACTCCGAAGTCTCCCCATGGGATGTTTTCTGGCGCGTCATTCAAAAGAGTTGCTATTTTTCGTCCATCAATCATCAGTCCGTCGCTTGAGGCCTCAACTTTTTTCCCAAATGTGCGATAGACGGAATCATGTTGTAGCATATAGGCCATCATGTCATTGTGGCTTTTGCGAGTATTGATGGCGACAATTTCAAGATCCTCACGATCCTCTGCAATGCGAGTTAATGCGCGACCAATGCGACCGAATCCGTTTATTCCGACTTTGATTTTATTCATAGAAAAATGTGAAAATGAAAATTGATTAATAATCTGAGAAACAACTGATTTATGAGCTCACTCATTCTTCACCATTTGAGCATATTTTTCAACCTCACCTGCACTGCCTACGACGATTGAAACTCGCTGATGAATGTCCGTTGGGGTAAGTGAAAGGGGAGAGGCATGTCCTTCGCTTAATGCGCGACCTGCAGCCACCTCAACAAGCCGTGCCATGGCGTTTACTTCATGCATGAGGCGAAGCTTCCCATGGGGGTGTTTGTGGTCTTGCGGATATAAAAAGATTCCGCCGCGAATGAGTATGCGGTGGATGTCTGCCACCATACTTCCAATGTAGCGGGCTTTGTATTGCGCATCTTTCTTAAGAGATAGTAAGTAGCTTTGGATATCATCCGAGTATAAAGCGACATTCCCTTCGTTTATTGAATATTCATGTTTGGTGTGGGGGATTTTTATGTTGGGATGTGAGAGGAGGAAGCTTCCGATTGCCGGGTCAAGCGTGAAGCCGTTGACCGTGTTGGCGCAGGTATATACAAACATGACGCTTGAACCATACAAAATATATCCGGCCGCCACTTGCGCCTCGCCCTTTTGCAGCAATCCCTCGGACGCATGGTAGATGGAAAATATGGTACCGATGCTCACGTTTACATCAATGTTAGATGAGCCATCAAGTGGATCCATGTAGACCATATATTTTCCGTTGTTTTTAAGATGCATTGGGTTTTCAAGCTCTTCGGATGCAATAATTGACACTTCGCCCGTTTGTTCCAACATATCAATAAGTAGCTCGTTGCTATATTCATCAAGCTTCTGCACCTGCTCATCAAACGCATTCGTATTGCCCGTTTGCCCAATAATATCTGCCAAGCCCGAGCGCTTTACGTGTGATGCGATGTTTTTCCCAGCCTCTGCGATTTGATTAAGAACAATCGTTAAGCTTCCTGAAGCGCCAGGAGTCATGCGCTCTTCATGCAATATGTGTTCGGTAAGTGTTATGACGCGGTTCATTGAATTATGAATTAAGAATGTATCGCCTGATTGTGATTGTGTCACAAGATAAGCGGGCGCACTGGCTGGCATGTGCGCCATGCACAATCACCCTTGGTATATCTTCATTGCCTCTTCAACCCTTGCGTTTTGACAGGTGATTGCGTTTGTGGCGTTGCAAAAGCGTATAGCTTCATCAAGTGGTTTTTGATGAATGTTGCGGCCGGTTGCATTACCTGAGGCGCCTGCGATATGTATTTGATCATGCAGCGACTTAAAAAATGACTCGGCACCAGTTGACGCTCCACCTGCGCAAATCAATTTGGTTCGACCAGCTGCGGCGACCGCCTCTTTGAGCGCTTCGGCAGACGAGACACCTTCTTTTTTCGGATAATTTACTTTCACAAAATCCGCACCCAAGCAAGCTGTGGCGCCAGCTGCCCCCGCAATTATATGAGGATCTTTTTCATCGGTGACTGCTGCCCCACGTGGATATGCCCAGATGACGACGACGAGACCTGCCTCATGCGCCTGCTCAATGATGAGCGACGCCTCCTCAAGCATGTCTGCCTCATGTTCGCTCCCCCAATAAATGGTGTATCCAACGCCTACAATATTCAGTCCTCCATAGTTAGCTAACGCAAGTGCTCGATCTACTGATCCTACCGCATGACTGCGTGGCTCACTTTGAGTAGTCGGGACCCAATGTGATTTTGAATTCATCTTTACCAGGTAGGGGATCTGGGGATAATCCATTGCATACTGAGCAATGAGTCCGGCCTGCGTGGCAAAACATCCAATGTTTGCTTTTGAAGCAATCTCAAACATGTGTTCTGGCGTCGCATTTTGCTCAGATATATCATCACCATAAAAATCATCGTTCATGTGTTCGATTTTCTGATCGCCCGCAAACAACATCAGACGTCCCGATCCTTGAGTCATGCGATCGTAGCGCTCTTCAAACGCTTTTTTATTATCAGGATGTACATCGAGCGGGACTTTTATCATATGAGAAAACAAAAAATTTAATAATTGTGTGACGTGTATATGTCGTACAAGGATGATATTACACCATTTGTGTGTGTTTGTGCATGACTGAATGTGGACAAAACTTTATGATGACCCGAATGAAGGAAAACGGTTATCGGCAACAATATAATTGCACTGTGCG
>CAYUJW010000014.1:0-14692 GCA_964445135.1 uncultured Gammaproteobacteria bacterium | reverse complement strand
CCATGTTATCGGGTATATGAAGATGAGAATTTTTTGGGGTTTTTGGACATATATCCACGAGTCAAAGGACATACTTTGTTGATTCCCAAAGATCATCATCGATGGGTGTACGACGTTCCCCAGTTTGGTGAATATTGGGAGGCGGCAAAGCGTATTTCGGAGGCGACCATCGCCGCATTTTCGCCAGAGTTTGTATCGTTTATTACCCATGGATTAGAAGTCGCACATGCGCATATCCACATCCTTCCTCGTCAGAGTGGAGAAAGCGTATTTGTGCCAGACACAATTACTCTTTTGCCAGAGGAGCTAGAGACAATTCGAGCAAAAATTGAAGCACATATTCGTTAACTCATGAATAATGAAAAATCACCACGCATCATACCAATCGGTTTATCAACTTCTTCAGGCAATCCCAAAGGGTAAAGTCACTACATATGGGGCAATTGGGAAAAAGCTCGGAATTAACCCTCGTTTTGTGGGGCGTATCCTGCATGTTAACCCCGATGCGCCGCGTGTACCGTGTCACCGGGTCGTTAAATCAGATGGACATTTGGCCGGTGGGTATGCGCTTGGTGGGAACGATGGACAGCGCGCGCTGTTGATTGAAGAAGGAGTGACATTTCGTGCGCCAGATATTGTTGCTCCAGAATGCATTGTATAAGAGTCGTTCATTCTGTCATTATTGTCCAAAATTGACATATACTAAAAGATAGTATGAAAGTTCATCAAAAAATCACAGTCGCAGTGTTGTTTGTACTTCTGATTATTATTGTCTTGCTGGTTCGGGCAACATATGCTCCAGCTCCAGGTGTTGAGCAAAAAATCAAGACGTCGGTTGTCCCGACAAAGAGTGTGGATGAGGGATTAAGTCAGGATGAGATTGAGGCCATGAACACGGCTCTTGAGCAAGAGTACCGGATGAACGCAATCTTTGATGTAATTGTGAAAAAATATGGGCAGGCTGTGCCATTTGACCGGATTGTCACTCCAGCCTTTCGCAACTCAACGGCCATCATACAGATATATCAGGTCAATTCGCTCAAAGTTCCTATAGCCCCAGCCACGGCAGTTGCTGCTCCTGAGTCCTTTTCTCAAGCATGTGAGATGGCCATGGCACAAGTTGATGAAAACATTCGCATGTACGAGTCCTATTTGACCAGCGTGCGACATGCGCAGGTTCGAGCAGTATTTACCAGCAATCTTCAAAAAGCGCGCGATAAGCACCTTCCAGCGCTCAAGCAATGCTCGAGCACTCCGTAAGCCTGGCCGCATCAGTTTACCTTGACACCCTCAATCACCATTTTTTGCTGTTTGTAGTCGACGCGAACAATATCGCCCGGCAATATCTTGCCCTCAACAATCTGAAGCGCCACTTCGTCAACGACCATCTCATTGATGATTCGCTTGAGTGGACGAGCTCCGTATACCGGGTCAAAGCCAACATCACTTAAATGCTTGGTGACGGCAGCTGTCACTTCAAGTCGAAGTTGCTGAGACTGCAGGCGGGCTGTGAGCTCTTGTATTTGCACACTCACGATCGACTCAATCATGGCTGGAGTGAGAGAATTAAAAGTAATCTGGCCATCTAGACGATTCAAAAATTCTGGGCGGAAGAAGAGACGAAGTGCTGCCTCTATTTTATCTTCACGAACTGCTGGATCTTTTTCACTCCATGCATCTGCCCCAAGATTTGAAGTGAAGATGATGATGGTATTTTTAAAATTAACGGTGCGGCCACGTCCATCAGTCAAGCGCCCATCATCCAAGACTTGCAAAAGTGCACCAAATACCTGAGGATGCGCTTTTTCAACTTCATCAAACAAGATAACGCTATATGGTTTGCGTCGAACTGCCTCAGTAAGTTGTCCTCCTTCATCATACCCAACATAGCCAGGAGGCGCTCCGATGAGGCGCGCAATACTGTGTTGCTCCTGATACTCGCTCATATCAATGCGCACCATTGCCCGCTCGTCATTAAAGAGGGTAAAGGCCAAGGCTTTTGCCGTTTCAGTCTTTCCAACGCCAGTTGGACCAAGGAATAAGAACGAGCCAATTGGGCGATTTTCATCAGCCAGGCCAGCGCGTGAACGACGAATGGCATTTGCGACGCGACGGAGGGCGTGGTCTTGTCCAATGACGCGCTCCTTGAGTTCATCTTCAAGCTTTCCTAATCGAGCAGATTCGCTCGACAGCAGGCGCATCACGGGAATATGCGTCCAGCGAGCTACAATTGCGGCTACATCCTCATCGGTCACCTGTTCTTTGAGGAGGCGCTCATCTTTGGGAATTTCCTTCCATTGTTTTTCTGCTTCGCCAAGATTTTTTTCAATTTGTGGAATCTTGCCGTATTTCAGGCGCGCCGCCTCCTCGAGGCTCACGTCGCGCTCGGCACGTTCCAAATCTGCTTTCACTTGATCAAGTTCAACGCGCAGTTTTTGCAACTTGGCAATGACTTGCTTTTGCTGTTTCCATTTTGATTCAAGCGACTTAAATCGGTCATCAAGTTGCGCGCGTTCTTTCTCAAGCGTTGTTCGTCGTTGTTCAACATCTTTTTCTTTTTTAAGCGCTGCAAGTTCGATATCAAGCTGCGTCATACGGCGTTTGACTTGATCGAGTTCAGTCGGCATAGATTCGGTCTCGATCTTGGCACCTGACGCCGCCTCATCAATTAAATCAATCGCCTTGTCTGGCAAAAAACGATCAGTGATGTAGCGAGTTGAGAGATTAACTGCTGCAATAATTGCATCATCGGTGATTTTAATTCCATGATGTACTTCATACTTTTCCTTAATTCCACGAAGTATCGCGATACTATCTTCCAGACTCGGCTCATCCACATAGACTGGCTGAAAGCGACGTTCAAGCGCCGGATCGCGTTCTACATGTTGTCGATATTCGCGAACGGTAGTGGCTCCTATGGCGCGAAGCCCACCGCGCGCGAGTGCCGGCTTTAATATATTTCCTGCGTCACTTGCACCATCTCCTGCTCCTGCCCCAACTATGGTATGTAGTTCATCAATAAAGAGGATGTATTTTCCATCTGACTTTTCAACTTCATTGATCACACCTTTGATGCGCTCTTCAAACGATCCTCGATATGCAGCGCCGGCAAGAATGCCCGTTAAGTCCAATACTAAAAGCTCTTTGTTGGCAAGTGTTGCGGGAACGTCACCATTGACGATTCGCTGGGCCAATCCTTCAATGATTGCAGTTTTTCCAACTCCAGGATCACCCAAAAGAACTGGGTTATTTTTGGTTCGACGACTGAGTATTTGCATGACGCGTCGCACTTCTTCGTCGCGCCCAATGACGGGATCAATCTTGCCGCTTCGGGCTAATTCAGTTAGATTTGACGTGTACTTTTCCAGCGGTTTTTCCTGCTCAGCTGGTGGTTGATATGATGCTTGCATAGGTATATATAAACTTATATCTTCCTTATTGTAATGAGAATTAGCAGATATGTCAATAGATTGCTAATATTGTTTGTCATGCCCACAATGAACGTACTTTGCTATACTGTGCGCGATGGTAGAGAGAAGATCAAGACAAGCAAGGGAGCCTAAGTTTTTAGAGACAGAATACACGTCTCGTATTGATGCTCGCGAAGTGGCACATCGCATCATGATGAATGGAGCCCCGTTTGTTGGGTGTGATGAACGCGGGTATCGGGCATATGATGAGGATCGGTCATTTGATACACAAGGGATAAATGCACTCATGACGCTTTATAAAGCGCCAGACCGCCGACCAACTCGCGCGAGCTTTAAGCAATACGCAAAACAAGTGAGTGAGGTATTTGACGAGTTTGCTGCGCCCATGATGGTTGGGATATGTGTGTATGGGAGAACGCCAGATATGGGCTACGGAGTAGGGATGCGGCGCATGGTAAGCTCTGCAAGCTTGGTATTCAAAACCCCAGATAAGAGTACCTCAGTACATACGGTCGTCGGAATTGAGCTTGAAGGAGTTTTTGGTTGGCGCTATCACCGTGAGAAAGAACCATTTTACACAACGAGTGGAGTGTGGCTGCCGAACATCTTGGCAACTCGCTTTGTGCATAACCCACAAGTTGCACACGTTGCAAAGGGAACGGATTTTTCACCCCTTTCGCCGGGAATGCAGCAGCTGGCCGATCGCAAAGAATCAATTGAGGCGCCAGAACATGCGGCACACATCGCTCACCTTCTTCAAGAGACAGCGAGCCAATATGCGGCTGTCCAAATCAGAACTTCATAAATCAATCAGTCACATGTTTACGCCCGTCCAACCTGACCAGGTTGTTTGGCCTCAAAATTTTCATGGATTGGGTGGTAAGCAGTCACAGTACTTCATTTAAGAGATTTTTTGATGCGCTGAAGATGCTGCTGGTAAGTGAGGTTGCTGATGCAGAAGCGTTGGTAGGCAGGCTTTTTACGTATCGAAATCTCAGGTGGCAGTTGAAATTCAGACTCCATTGATGTGTAGTCGCGGTAGGATGAATATATCCAATCTTTTGGATTATCAACTAAGCCGGCGCTTGTCGGATTCAGATGAATATATCGGGTGACGTGGAGTAGTTCGGAGTTGGACTCTATAACTCTTTTCTTGAATCGAGATTGCCAAAGCGGTCCAAGTCTGTTGGTTTTTCTGTTTAGGTATCGCGTATAGCTATTTTCGACGACCGAGATAAACTGAGACAAGGTTTGTGCCCCGTCTACATTGACAAGTAAATGATAGTGAGTTGGCATGATGCAATATGCGAGTATGTGGAGCGAATTATTCACATGAGTGAGAGCGCTTGTTGGTTGGTAAGTGTTTGTTCGTATTGCTTGCGAAAAACTCATTTGTGTATGTGGGGCGCGGTAATAGCTAAGTGTCTGAATAAATCGAGAAGCGTTGGCCGGCGCGCGAAAAATCTGAAAGCCCGAAATGCTTTTGTTGTATACATGAAAGTATCTTGCCTGAGCCAATTGATGCGCTTTTTGAGACATGGGTTATGGGCATTCTACGATCTGTCCATGCAAAAGACGATGACAAAGCTGTCATATTTCATGACAAAAATGTGCCTATCTAACCTCGCAGGTTGTTTGGCCTCAAAATTTTCATGGATGAGGGCTCATGAGGACCAGGGGTGGCAGCGAGCAAGTTGATTGGTGCCGAGCCACAATCCTTTTATGACTCCGCGCTCTCTAATCATTTGTTTTGTGTACTCGCTGCATGTTGGGTTGAATCGACATCCGCGCCCTGGTGGGATCCCCATTGTTGCATGAAGAAAGAGCGAAAATGATTGATACACCTCAATGAGTGTAAGAACGACCGCTTTCATACGTTCAATCTTATCATCCATTTTGTGCGGTGGGTTGGTACAATTGGGCATACTATGAAAATCACTGTTATAACGCTCTTTCCGCAGATGATGAGCCAATTATTGGGAGAGAGTATTTTGGGGCGCGCACAAACAAAAGGTGCAGTCACCATTGATGTGGTGAATCTGCGCGACTATGCCACTGATTCATATGGCACAGTAGATGATCGGCCATATGGAGGGGGCGCGGGGATGGTGCTTCGGGTTGATGTATTGGCCCGGGCGCTTGGCGCGGCCCGTCATGAGCAGTCCTCCAAGCCATTTGTGCTGTTAACATCGGCCAAAGGTATTCCTTACACTCAATCAAAAGCTCATGAACTTACAAAGCTTGAACATCTGCTCATCATTTGTGGAAGGTACGAGGGGGTGGATGAGCGAATTATGCCGCAGATTGATGAGGAAGTATCGCTTGGCGATTTTGTAATGACGGGTGGTGAGATTGCGGCAGCTGCGGTGATCGATTCAGTCGTTCGTCTGTTGCCAGGAGTTTTGAAAAAAGAAGATGCGACGGAAGATGAATCATTTATGCATATTGAATTGGCAGAGCTTATGTCGGCAGTTGGCAAGACTGAACAATTGAGTTCGCTTGTTGCAATAGGTCGAACACATGTACAGCTGCTTGAATATGCGCATTTTACGCGTCCAGAAATGTACGAGGGAGTGGGCGTGCCTGAGATTCTTCTGTGTGGTGACCCAAAGAAAATTCGCGTGTGGAAACTGCAACAAGCATATGCGCAAACCGTAGAAAAACGTCCAGACCTCTTAGAGTAAGCATGTTTCAGGGTATTTTCAGGCCACAAATGATATCATGAGGGTATGAGATCACCGGTTATCATCGCAGTTGTTATGGCAATTATCATGGGTGGCGCTTACTTTGCCCTCACACGACAAGCTGCGCCAAGCGCCGTTACACAGGGTGGGTCAACATCTCCGGCCCCCAATACGACTCCAGCCCAGGGCGGGCAAAACAACACTGAAACAACCCCCGTCAAAAGTTACAGTATGTCAGAAGTATCTGCGCACAACTCACCCTCAGACTGCTGGGTGGCCATTAGTGGTCGTGTATATGATGTGAGCGCATATGTGGCAAGTGGAGATCATCCAGGAGAAGCGGAGATATTGGACGGATGCGGCAAAGATGCAACGGTGATGTTTAACATGATTCCAAAAGAGGGTAGGCCACACAAGCAAGAAGCTCGTGATTTGCTCCCGCAGTTTCAGATCGGAACATTGCAATAGTTTCTCAATTTATTATTATTTGTGCCTAAAACATATATGAACAAACAACCTCGCGTCGCCCAATCATTTCCTGAATCCATTTTTAAGATGGATGGAATTAGTAAAAAAACCATTGAGGAGCACCTAAAACTTTACGAAGGATACGTCAAAAAATACAACGAGATTCAAAGTGGACTAGATGCTCTGACTGATGAAGATCGGGCAGCCGCTAATCAGTCCTACTCAAAGATTCGAGAACTCAAGGTAGAGCTCACCTTTGCATGGGGTGGCATAGTAAATCATGAGATGTATTTCAATCACCTCGGCGGTGATGGTCAGCTCACAACCGGCATGTTTAAGCAACAGGTTGAGCGCGATTTTGGATCAGTTGAAGCATACCTGGCGGATATGAAAGCAACGGCTATTGCTGCGCGCGGATGGGTATGGACCGCATGGAATCAACAAGAAGGTCGCCTGTTTAACTATTTAGGTGATGCGCAAAATGCCTATCCTGTGTGGGGAGCAGTTCCAGTTGTAGCGCTTGACACCTATGAACACGCATACTTTATCGATCACGGATCAGCCAGAGCAGCATACGTTGAAGCATTTTTCAAAAATATGAATTGGGCCGTTGTGGAGCAGCAATTTGTTGCAATGATGACATGTTGTGCCGATCAAGGCGCATGTTGCGGTGGACAATGTAATTGCAAATAGTCAAAAACTTACTATAATCTTGTTCGACCATGTTTAGCATTCAACACGTTCAAAAATCATATGGCACAAAGACCGCATTGGTCGATGTATCGTTTGAGGGGCGAGCCGGCGAAATCATTGGACTCCTGGGGGTAAATGGAGCGGGTAAGACGACTACTATGCGACTTCTGTTGGGATATCTTCAGCCGACTTCCGGTGTCGTGGAAGTGTTTGGCGCAAACCCAATTGCAGATCGCATGAACACGCTTTCGCGCATTGGATATCTTCCAGAAAACAATCCACTGTATACCGAAATGAAGGTGTGTGAATATCTGCAATTTGTGGCCGATATTAAAAAAGATCCTTCATGGCAGGAGTACATCGATGATGTCGGCTTAACAAGTGTGTTAAATCAAAAAATCGAATCATTGTCGCGCGGCTACAAGCAGCGCGTTGGACTCGCCGCCGCGCTCTATGGCGACCCCCAGTTACTGATTCTTGATGAGCCAACAAGCGGACTTGACCCAATCGAACAAGACAAGATCAAAGACCTGATCCGCCGCGTTTCTAAGAAAAAAACTGTCATATTTTCGACCCATATTCTATCTGAGGTCGAAGATATTGCGACGCGCCTCGTGATCATCAATGGCGGTCGTATCGTGTATGATGACAAAAAACCAGCTGGACGCGGAGCTGTCGAAAAGCTATTTAAGAAAACTGTCAAATAACCTGAAACCCATGAAAACAATCATCAAAAAAGAATTGGCATACTACTTCAATAGTCCAATGGGATATATTGTGTTGGCATTGTTTGCGGTTTTTTCAAACGTCCTATTTATCAAAGATGTGTTTGTCTCACAAGCGGCGTCCATGAAGCCTTTTTTTCTCCTATCATCTTGGATCATGACGGTATTTGTGGCGGCACTTTCCATGCGAAGTTTTGCGCAAGAAAGACAACAAAATACTCTTGAAACTTTGTTGACTTTGCCGATTCTTGAGCGCGATTTGGTGCTTGGGAAATGGCTTGCGATCTTGATTGTTGTGGCGGTTGGGCTCATGTTGACCATGGGCTTTCCAATAGCTCTTCTTTTGATGATTCAGGGATATTGGGGATTTGTGCCAGAAGTGCTGGTTGGATATCTTGGCCTCATGGTGTATGGTGGGCTATTGGCTGCAATTGGCGTGGCGTATAGTGCGGTCAGCCGCAATCAGATTGTGGCATTTTTACTCGCTGCAATTACCTCATTCGCGCTCTACGCGTTCTCAAGTGATTTTCTGGCTCCCTTTTTGCCTCGCAACATAACTGATCTTATTGTGCCGTTTACGCCGGTTTATCATATGGATAGCTTTATCAAAGGAATAATTGACTTGCGTGCAATTTTGTACTTTGGGAGCGCGACTGGTGGATTATTGTGGTTTGTGTTGCAAGTTGTAAAAAAACGAGCATGACAAAAAAGAAAACAACACAAGTGGCGCCTACAAAAACCCGAACCTCACGAATAGTTGGGTTGAAGCGATTTGTGTCAAAGCTTTCGCACCCCGCTCTCATTCTGTTGGTTATTGCACTTATTGTGGCCGCAAATATCATGTCCAGATTAGTGACTGCCCGAATCGATTTATCACGTGGCCAAGCATACACACTTACTGACTCTTCAAAAAAAATAGTTTCCGCAATCTCTGGTGAACCTGTCAAAATGACGTTTTACCAATCAAGCACCTTACCTTCACAGCTGCAGCCTGTGGCGCGAGATGTTCGCGATTTGTTAACGGAATATGATCGTGCAGGCAATGTGCAAGTGTCATATATTGATCCCGTCTCAACTGAAGACCAGCAAGCAGCCGAAGCGGCGGGCATCGTTCCTTTGCAGTTCTCGCTAACCAAACGCGATCAGCTTGAATACTCAAAAGGATATTTTGGCATCGTCATTGCACGAGGCAAGGATTCACAAGTTGTGTCTCAAGCCATTCAGCTGGGAGACTTGGAATATCAGATAAGCTCAGCAATTTATAAGCTCACCACAAAAGAGCTTCCAACCGTTGGACTCGTAGGGGATGAGGGAGTTGATCCGGCCCAACTTGAGCCGCTTCGCCAATTACTTTCGTCTCAATTTACCGTACAAAGCTCATCTACACCTGAAGCCTCAACAAAAGCGTTGCTCGTTGTTGATTCAGGAGCAAAGACATATGAGGAAGGTGAAATTGCCAAGCTCACTTCATATGTGAAAGGTGGAGGAAACGCGATTTTCATGCTTGATGGGGTGACGGTTGACCCAACGCTTCAAGCCGCCGAGGCAACCCATGGCTTGTTTGATCTGCTAAGCTCATTTGGAATTGTGCTTCAGAAAGATTTGGTGCTTTCGCAGCAGTCGGAATTTATCAATGCAAGTGCCCAAGCTGGCGGACAGTTTCAAGTTATTGTGCCGTACTATTTCTGGCTCAAGACAGCAACATTTAACCCTGAGGTCTCATTTTTCTCAAACATTCAATCGATTAGCATGCCGTGGGCATCATCGCTGCAGCTGAAGAAAGTAAATGGAGTAAATACAAAAGAATTGATTCAAACTTCACCCGTATCCTGGCATCAAACCGAAAACTTTACTCTTGATCCACAAGCAATCACTGATCCGAAGCAGTCTGAGCTCAAGCCCTTTGTAATCGGCGCGCAGTCAACACTTGAAAAAGGTGGGTCGATTGTGGTGATCCCAAGTTCGCGCTTTGCATTTGCTCAGTTTCAGTCGCAAAATAGTGGAAATCTGAATTTGTTGATGAATATGGTTTCTCAATTTGCAGCAGGTGGCGCTTTGTCTGGTATCAGGCAGCGCGATGTATCGATTGTCCCAATCCCAACGCTTTCTGATAATGCACGCGAAATGGTCAAATATACAACTATTCTTCTGCTCCCTCTGCTCTTTGTCGCATACGGCGCACTTCGATTGTATAAAAGGCGGTAAGAGTTATGAATTGTCCCACTCTGTTGGTATAATTGCATAAATTGGCACAGAGATTTTTTAATTTGCCGCACCTTTCGACATGACACTTGTTCGTACTCGTATTGCTCCCTCCCCAACAGGTGATGATTTGCACGTGGGAAGTTTGGCCACAGCCCTCGTAAATTATGCATACGCAAAAAAGCGCGGAGGACAGTTTATCGTTCGTATTGAAGACACCGATCGAACGAGATTTGTAGAAGGAGCAGAGCAGCGCTTTTTGTCAGCGCTTGGAGATTTTGGTATTGAGTATGATGAAGGTCCAGGGCGCGAAGGCAACGTTGGTCCATACCGACAAAGTGAAAGACTGCCGTTGTATCAAAAATATGCGACTGAGTTGATTGAGAAAAAAGCTGCATACTATTGCACCTGTAGTCGAGAACGCCTGAGTGAACTTCGCGATGCGCAGCAAAAGAATAAACAGGTTCCCCGATATGATAAGCATTGTCTCACCCATCAAGATGAAGTAAGAGCTGCAATTGAAAGCGGTCAGGCATATGTGGTTCGCCTTGACGTGAAGCCTGATCAAGACATCTCATTTGAAGATGAGTTGCGTGGCACAATCACCATTGCAAGTGCCGATCTTGATGATCAGGTATTGCTAAAGTCTGACGGATATCCAACGTATCATTTGGCGGTTGTAGTCGATGATCATCTGATGAATATTTCCCACGTAATTCGTGCTGAAGAGTGGATATCATCAACACCAAAACACATATTGTTGTATGAGGCGTTTGAATGGGAAAAGCCAGTATTTGCCCATGTTCCGTTACTTCGTAATCCAGATAAATCAAAGTTATCAAAGCGCAAAAACCCAGTATGGGCGAGCTATTATTTAGAGCAAGGAATACTTCCCGGCGCCATGTTGAATTATTTGGCATTAATGGGTTGGTCGCATCCTGATGAAAAAGAACTGTTTGATTTGGCCGAGTACATTCAGGTGTTTGACTTAAAAGATATGCAACCGGTGGGGCCGGTGTTTGATCCGATAAAGTTGGCCTGGATGAATGGAGAACATATACGAGAATTGACGGTTGATAGTTTGCGAATGACGGTTGAGAAGTATCTACAAACGTACCGTGCGGATGAGTGGAAAGCAGTTTCTAAAAATGAAGTCATATTTGCGCAGTCGATCCCACTGGTTCAGGAGCGAATTAAAAAACTATCCGAATATTATCCCATGTGTCGCTTTTTCTATGAAGATAAAGTCGAACATGAAGTTGACCTTTTGCCCCATACGGCTCTTATGAAAAAAACCGCAGAAGCATTGGAAAAATTAGGGGACTGGTCAGCTGAAGCAATTGGCCAGATCATGCAGGAAATATGTGAGAGGGAAGGGCAAAAGCCGCGCGACTATTTTCAGTATGTGCGTGTTGCCATAACTGGTCGTCGGGTATCGCCGCCCTTAAACGAAAGCATGCAGCTATTGGGTAAAGATATTTGTATCACCCGACTATCTTGACGCAGGAGTCATCAGGGACTAATTTATTTTTTTGTTCGTTCCCAAGGTGCACCTTTTAATATCGGTGCATAAAGATCGTCTTCTAGTGAAATTGATGTTTCTTCGAGTTCGGCGTTTGTTGGATTGTGCTCTTGAAAAACCACATTTGGTAGATCTTCCATTACAACAATTGGGGTGGATTCCGTTCCTTCGCCCATTGCCAAAACGGCTGCAGCTCCCAAGCCCTCAGCAATATTTGCCGTACTCACTCGCATGGTATATCCAAAAAGATCTTTTGTTCCGCGGTAGTCATGAATTGCCAAAAACCCACTCGCACTTAGCGTGGTTCCGACCGTGCCGCGTCGAAGAGGGATAGTTTTGCTATCAACGATAATTACCCCAATGTGTTTGACCCCATGCTTTTTACACAGATGTTGACGGATGTCGTTGGCACTTTTTTGAGGATTGCGCGGCCACAAGATGTAATAACCATTCCCATTTGAAACATCAATTCCGGCACTTGCAATCATGGTATTATTTTTGATTGTAAAATGAAATCCGTATGGATTAATATTTTTTGGGAGAAAGTAGTCTGCTTCTTGCTCGACTAAGGTTTCTTTGTTACTCGATTGCAGAGGCACTATTGACCCTTCACAAATTGAAACTATTTTTGAGGTAACGGCGATAATCGACTTTTCACTGATTGATTCGATGTATTGATCGAGCAAAGACGTTATGGAAGAATCAGTGCTGGTGATGGAATGAGTTTTGATGGGGGTGATATTCATGGCTTCGGGCAAGCTTATTAAATCTGGACACCGTTGTCAATGGTATTGAATTGAAATATTTCACCTCGTGCGCTACACTTTAGTCCCATATGGAGCGGGCAAAACTTGGGCAAATACGATCAGAATTTTCAGCTCGTCATTTTAATCAGGAGCTCTCCAGCGTGCCCGATGAGGTGGAGCAGGTTCGCTCACGTATTGCCGAAACTGTAAACACAGAGATGTTGCAGGTGTTTGAAGATCAGGTATTTGGAGCAGAAGATGCGTCGCCAGTTGGAGAATATGAGGGCAATGTATATGGACTCGTAGGCGAGGACTAGTAGAGCACTTCTTGCCAATGTGGGTCAACTTCAACCGTCACATCAAGATACACTTTTTTGTTGATGGCAAGTGCGATTTCCTTTCGAGCCATCGCGCCCATCTCTTTTATCTTGCGTCCACCTGCCCCGATAATCATACGCTTGTAGCGCCCGTCAGTTGTGAGGATGCGAGCTCGAATATACATGAGTCCCGGTGTTCGCTCTTTAATCTCATCAACGACTACTGTGACTGTGTATGGGATTTCTTCTCCCATTTTCAAAAAGATCTTTTCGCGAATCAGTTCTGCGATAAAGTGTCGGCTATCAAGGTTTAGTAGGGGATATCCAGAAGCATTTTCCGTGGATACTTCGTGAAAATTAGCGACACCTTCTTGTTTTTCTGGCATCAACTCAAAAAGCTGATCAACAAGCGGGCGAAGATGAGTCTTGTGCATTGCGTCAATCTTAAAGACCATGTCAAACTCATCGCGCATAAATTCATATTGGGGCAAATACTTCTCAGCATCATCTTCGTCAGCCTTAATATTCATCACAAGTATTTTGGGCTTATTTATTTTGCGAACAATTCCCAATACTTTTCCCTCTTCAAAATCCCGCCTTCGACTCGGATCAACCATATAGATTACCGCATCAACCTCGTCTTGCACTGCGTCTAACGTTTGTTGATTAATTCGCTTGCTGAGCCGGTCGCGGACGCGATCAAAAATTCCAGGAGTATCAATAAATTCAATGGTGCCGCGCTCTTCTTGATAGAGTGCATGGATTGGGAAGCGAGTAGTTTGTGGCTTTGGACTGGTGATTGCCACCTTTTGTCCCACGACATTATTGACAAACGTGGACTTCCCAACGTTTGGGCGCCCAACGAGCAATATCGTACCAGCTTTTTGTATGTCTTGTTGCATTGCTCTATATTGTACCACGTGCGGCCACTTTTATTTGATGCATGTTGATTGATTGGTACTTGTGGCACATGTCTGAAGTTAGTCTTGACATCTGCTCTCAACAGGCCTAATATATCCCTATAGGGGGGATATTGTTCCACCCCACATAAGCTAATATGGCATATCGACCAAAAGACACACATGAGCGCATCACGCATCGGCTCAAGATAGCACGCGGTCACCTCGAGCGTGTTATAAAAATGATGGACGATGATGCGTACTGCATTGATGTGATGCATCAGTTGCAAGCTGTGGAATCAGGATTGCGAGAAACTGGCAATTTACTGCTTGAAAACCACTTGAAATCATGTGTGGCAGATGCGATCAAAAACGGAGAAGCAGACCGTTCAATCACGGAAATAATGGAAGTATTTAAGAAAAAATCATAAAAAAAGAAAAGGGGGTGAAAACAACTATGAATAATGAAACAGTAAAATATGCAATTGGAGGAGCTATTATTGGCGGTCTGATTGTCTGGTTTTCTACCATGGGATATGTGAACACGGGAACATATGGTATGCCAATGATGGGTTGGAATAGGCAAAATACCCAAGCGTATGTAGGTCGTTCAAATTCAATTGACTCGCACTTTATCGAGCAAATGATCCCGCATCATGAAGACGCAATCACCATGGCACAGCTTGCGCAAACAAAAGCTACTCGTCCTGAGATTAAACAGCTGGCCGAAAACATCATTGATTCGCAATCTAAGGAAATAACCAACATGAAAAGTTGGTATAAAACGTGGTTTGGAAAAGAAGTCCCTGAAGGCGATGATGTGATGGGAGGACACGGCATGATGGGCAAGAGCGGCATGCATATGGGAATGATGGGTGATGAGACAGACGTTGCGGATCTGGAGAATTCGCAAGATTTTGATCGTGACTTTATACGACACATGATTCCCCATCACCAAATGGCTGTCATGATGGCGCAGATGCTTCAAAACTCAACTGAAAAATC
>CAYUJW010000013.1:5282-22300 GCA_964445135.1 uncultured Gammaproteobacteria bacterium | reverse complement strand
ACGGGACTCGAACCCGCAACCCCCGCCGTGACAGGGCGGTGCTCTAACCAGTTGAGCTACAACCGCAAATATGTGTGACCCTTATGTGTGGACGATACAGGACTTGAACCTGTGACCTTTGCAATGTCAATGCAACGCTCTAGCCAACTGAGCTAATCGTCCAGTTGCATCACTTTCGTTCGATTATTTGAATAATCGAATCAGCGCTTGTCTCACTTGTTTTGCAATCGACGAAACGCGTCTTGCACAACAACACAACCTTGATTTGCCTCATAATTGTACCATATGATCTTGGGCAAATGAAGCACATTATGAAAAAATGGGGGTTTGACGTGTGAATTGAGTTTCTATATTATGTATATATAACATCACCTTTACCTTTTGGGCTCAAACGGCCATCACTATGAAATACTTACGTTGGATATTCGGGTTCATTTTCATAGGGATTGCAACCTTGCAAATGACAGACTATGAAGGCTTTTCTTCGCTCATGCTTTCAACGCGTATTGTCGATGCACCTCTTGTTCATTGGGCGATAGTCATGTGTATTGTGATCGAACTGCTGCTTGGCACCACTTTTTTCTCTCTCATGGCGACCATGACGAATAGGGAGTAAGTCGCAATGTTTTAAGCTGCGCACAGACTACTGAAGGATATGGGACGGATGTATATCTCAAACAAATGACAAAAGTGCGCTATAATTTGAGACATGACAACTGATCCATTATCTGAGCTTCGCCATTCATGCGCACATCTTTTGGCTGCCGCTGTGCTTGAACTCTATCCAGCCACCAAGTTGACCATTGGTCCGGCAATCGATGATGGATTTTACTACGACTTTGATTTTGCAGATACCCCCGTGTCTGAGCATGATTTTCCCAAAATTGAGGGGAAAATGCGTGATCTTGTCAAATCATGGACCGAATTTACCCACGAAACAGTCTCGCTTGAAGCGGCCAATGCCCGTCTTGCGGACAATCCCTACAAGCTTGAGCTGCTTGCGGAAATTGGCGAAAAAGGGGAAGATGTCACTTTTTATACGGCTGGAGCATTTACCGATCTATGTAGAGGTGGGCACAGTAAGCATCCATCAAAGGAATTAAAGCATTTTAAGCTCCTCTCGATTGCGGGCGCATACTGGAGAGGCAGCGAAAAAAACAAGATGCTGACCCGTATCTATGGTACGTGTTTTGCGACCCGCGAGGAGTTGGATGCTCATTTACTTCAACTTGAGGAGGCCAAAAAGCGCGATCACCGCAAGCTCGGCCGCGATCTTGAATTATTTGCATTTGATGATGATGTGGGTCCTGGACTACCACTATGGCTTCCGAATGGGACCGTAATTATTGAGGAGCTGGAAAAACTAGCCAAGCACAAAGAGGAAGAGGCAGGTTTTCAACGAGTCAGAACACCACATATTGCACGTGAAAGCATGTATTTGACCTCAGGTCATTTACCTTACTACCAAGATAGTATGTACCCTCCAATGGAGTACGATGATACGCGCTACTACCTTAAAGCAATGAATTGTCCTCATCACCATAAAGTGTATGCTGCTCGACCACGAAGTTACAAAGAGCTCCCGATCCGGCTTGCTGAATACGGCACCGTATATCGACATGAAGACTCAGGAAGCTTATTTGGGCTCATGCGTGTTCGGATGCTCTCGATGAATGATGCGCATATTTACTGTACGCAAGAGCAATTTGAGGAAGAATTTGATCAGGTAAATAAGATGTACTTGGAGTATTTCAAATTGTTTGGCATCGAAAAATATGTCATGCGCCTCAGTCTTCATGCACCGAGCCAGCTGGGTAAAAAGTATGTCGACGAACCAGAATTGTGGCTCAAAACCGAAGAAATGGTGCGCTCAACATTCAAAAAACTCAATATACCATTTGTGGAGGTTGAGGATGAAGCTGCATTTTACGGGCCAAAAATTGATGTCCAGGTATGGAGCGCGATTGGGCGCGAGTTTTCACTTGCTACCAATCAGGTTGATTTTGCGGTTCCCAAACGATTTGACCTTACTTATGTTGACGCAGATGGCCAGGAAAAAACACCACTTTGCATTCATCGCGCCCCCCTTGGAACTCATGAGCGATTCATCGGTTTTCTGATTGAACATTATGCTGGGGCATTTCCAACTTGGCTGGCGCCTGTTCAGGTCAAAGTACTGCCTGTTTCAGAAAAACATAATGAGCGTGCAGCCGCGATTGTTGCTCAGCTGAAAGCACAAGGAGTCCGTGCCGAGCTTGACGATGATAATAAGACGCTTGGGGCAAAGATTCGAGGCGCAACCTTGCAAAAGATCCCATTTATGGGTATAATAGGGGATAAGGAATGTGAGTCAGATGAGCTCATTTTGTCTATCCGCAGCCGAGAAGGCCAGGATTACGGACAGCAATCAGTCGACATATTTTTGAAAAACACGTTTCATACCCCAATTTCGCTTTGAAAAAAACACCATATCCTCGCCGCGGCAAACCTCAACATCAGCACGAAAAGCGCAAGTATTACACCCTCAATCAGCGCATTGAAGCCACCGAACTGCGCGTTGTTGACCAAGAAGCCCTCCAACTGGGAGTGATGACGCGTGATGACGCACTCAAGCTTGCCGCTGAACGCGAACTTGATTTGGTACTTATTGCATCAACTGCCAAGCCGCCTGTTGCAAAACTTATTGATTTTAAGAAGTTTTTATATCAAGAGCAAAAAAAGGCAAAAGAAGCTAAGAAAGGCGTGAAAAAAAGCGTTGTGAAAGATATCAAGCTTTCTCTGTTTATTGCACAAGGCGATTTAGTTCGACTTGAGGAGAAAACAAAGGAGTTTCTGAAAGAAGGAAATCAAATTCGCCTCAATCTAACGCTCAAGGGGCGCGAGATGTCAAAGAAACAGATGGCGCTTGATTTGCTTAATCGGTTTATTGTCAGTGTCGGAGACGTCAATGTTTCTAAAGAACCCCGACTTGAAGGTCGCGTAGCGCGAGCTGTAATTGCGAGAAAAAAATGAAAATATAGTGTACAATAGTACTTTGCAGTATTAGCAGATCTTTTATTTACCCATGGCGAAGAAAAAGAAACCAACAAAAGTAAAAACACACAAAGGTGCATCGAAGCGCTTTAAAGTGACAAAAAACGGAAAAGTATTACACCGTTCTCATTATTTGCGCCATTTGCGCTTTAATAAAAGCAAAAAACGCATCCGACGCTTAAAGACGGTGAAGCAAACTGTCGGTGAATTTGCAATTAAAATTCGTAAATTACTTGGCCAAGGTTAATCCCCATCAACATTTCATATCTAATCAATGAGAGTCAAAACAGGAGCACGAACAAAACAACGACACAATAAAGTATTGGAGCTTGCCAAGGGATATTGGATGAGCCGCAGCAAACTATATCGTAAGGCACATGAGGCAGTGCTTCATGCTGGTAAATACGCATATGTTGGTCGCAAACAGAATAAGCGCAATTTTCGCACCCTCTGGATCATTCGAATCAACGCTGCAGTTCGTGAACTTGGCCTTTCTTATAGTCAATTTATTGCAAAGTTGGCCAAAGCCAATGTAACCGTTGATCGAAAAATCTTGGCACAAATTGCTACCGAGCATCCAAAAGTATTTGAACAGATCGTCAAGAAAGTGCAATAAAACTAGAGTATAATCACTTCATGACCCCGACTCGCGATATACTTCCCGCATTCGAACAGGACTTAGCAGCCACCACCACACTCGATACACTTGAGCAGCTTCATATTGCCTATCTTGGTCGAAATGGCCATATCAATCGGCTTCTTCAAGCCATAAAAGATGTACCTGAGGCAAGCCGACGCAGCTATGGAAGCGAAGTAAATGAGCTCAAAAATGAAATTACAGCTCAGATTGATGCGCATCGCCAAAAACTTATTCTAAAGGCAGATGATGAAGGCTTGGACTATGATCCAACTGTGCCTGGACGACAAAACATCCGTGGAAGCTTGCATATGACAAGCGCGGCAATTGATGAAATCACTGCCATATTTGCACGTCTTGGCTTTATTCGCCAGTCATATCCTGAGGTCGAGTGGGAATATTACGCCTTTGATTCTTTAAATATCGCTCCAACCCACCCAGCACGTGATGATGTGGAAACCTTCTTTGTCAAAGGCGCACCATATGACAAGATGGGCCGCATGGTGCTTACGCCTCACACATCAAATGGACAGGTGCGCGAAATGTTGCGCTTGAAAGGCAAACCCCCAATTCGCATGATCAACATTGGTCGTACATACCGACCAAATTGGGATACCTCACATGTGCCAATGTTTCATCAGTTTGAAGGACTCTGTGTGGATCAAGGCATTACCATTTCACACCTGAAAGGAACGATCGACCATTTTGTCAAAGAACTCTTTGGCCCCAATCGCCAGATACGCCTTCGCCCCTTTCACTTTCAATTTACCGAACCATCGTTTGAAGTAGACATAACGTGCGGACTTTGTAATGGAACAGGTGAGATTGACGGCGCAAAATGCCGCATGTGTAAAGCTGGGTGGCTAGAGCTTGGAGGATCCGGAATGGTACACCCACATGTGCTTGAAGCAGGTGGCATTGACCCTGAGCTCTATACCGGATGGGCCTTTGGCTTTGGTGTCGAGCGTGTATTTATGATGAGAGAAGGACTAAAAATTGACGATTTACGAACAATATACTCTGGCGACATTCGCTTTCTTGAACAATTTTAATTCCCGCACAACATGAATATTAAAATCACTTATAACTGGCTCCGAGAATATCTTGATACCGACGCTGACGCCTACGAATTGCAAAAATACCTCTCGCTTTGTGGCGCATCGATTGAACATGTCATTCCCGTTGAGGATGACTGGGCACTTGACATTGAAGTCACCTCCAACCGAATCGATATGGCAAGCGTATGGGGCATTGCGCAAGAAGCTGCCGCAATCTTGCCTCGCTTTGGAAAGAAAGCACACCTGCGCTCTCATCCACTTGATGAAAAAACAAGCAGCATTACGCAATCGCCAAATTCTCTCCCGCTTACGCTGACCATAAGTGACTCGCACCTTGCCTCATGTGCACGCGCAATTATCTTGGATCGCGTTGAGATTCAGCCATCCCCCGAAATCATTCAAAAACGCCTGCGCGCATGCGACATTCGACCCATCAATAATGTTGTCGATATCACCAACTATGTGATGCTTGCGCTTGGTCAACCAACCCACGTGTTTGACTACGATAAGATCGAAAATGCAACGATGCTTATGCGAGCAAGTCAAGCAGGGGAGAAGATTACCACGCTTGACGGCAAGTCATATACCTTGCCAGGCGACGATATCGTCATAGAAGATGGCAGTGGCACAATCATTGATTTATGTGGCATTATGGGCGGCCAAAATAGCGCGGTCGATGAGCACACCAAGCGGGTTGTGTTTTTTGCACAGACTTATAACAAGCGCCTGATCAGAACAACTTCAATGAAAACATCTGCGCGCTCAATTGCAGCCAGCTACTTTGAAAAAGGGCTTGATGAGGCGCGAGTTGACGCGGCCTGCGCATTCGCGCTTGAGCTTTTTGCACAAAATGCCCATGCCACATATGCTGGGGAGTCGACTACCCCTTCAAAAGAATATGAGCCACGCATAATCACTACAAGCCGCTCATTTATTGTTGGGCGAATTGGGCACGAATTATCGCTTGATGAATGTGCACAAATACTCAGAAGCCTAGGTATGGAAGTGACAACTGACTCAAACGATCAGCTGAGTGTAACCGTTCCATCATGGCGCAAATATGATATTGAATTGCCGGTTGATATCGTTGAAGAAGTGGCGAGAATCTATGGGTTTCATAATCTTGAGAACATTCTTCCACCGCCTGCACGCATTCAACAACCAAAGGAGATTGAATTGCAATTGAGTGCTCAGACAAAAATCGGCACGCTTTTGAAACATTTGGGCTATCATGAGTCGGTCAATTATTCCATGATTTCAAAAGAAATGATTGAGTGGCTTGAGCTTGAGCCGGCTCACCACCTTGAACTTGAAGAGACGATGTCTGAAGAGTGGAAATATATGCGTATTTCGCTCTTGCCGTCGATGATTGCATTGATGAAGCAGAACTACACCGCAACCCGTCCATTACGGTTTTTTGAGATCGCAAAAGTATATTATCCTCAAACGAATGATTTGCCACACGAAATATATAAAGTTGCGCTCGCGAGCAACGATTCTTTTGAGGCGCTCAAAGGGGATGTTGAAAGCATTTGCCATGAGCTCAATATTCGCGATTTGTCCTACGCAATCAGTGAAGTTGGCTTTTTCGCACCACGCGTCCAAGTAAACATCATGTCTGGTCAAACAATCCTTGGAACAATTGGTCGACTAAAAAAAAGCAACGCACAGCGCGTGCCACTGAAGGAAGATGTATATTTGGCAAGCCTTGATCTGAAGGCGCTCATTGACAACGCGCATACCATTCCTAATTACCGACCATTTCATAATTTTGCTGTCATTCGAGCAGATGTCACGCTCGATGTAAACGGGCAAAGCTATACAGAGATTGTTGCTAAAATACAAAAAGTATCTACACTCGTTGATCACATTGAATATATCACCTCATACAAAGAAACGATGACACTGCGTCTGAGTTGTTCTTTGCCAACGCGAAATATCCAAGAAGAGGATGTGCAAAATGAAATTGCACACATCAAGCAAGCGCTTGCCTAAATAATCTCTTTATATTGCCTGAAACACTTGCGGTTTATGGCTTGGGAGTTGGAGCGGCCACTTTCACACGGATGCTTTTTTCGACGGTTTGGTCGTTTTCATCTTTTGCCCAAACCTTTATCTCATGGTCGCCATCTGCTAGATTGATCGTTTCACTCACTGAGTTGCGATTGCCATACATATCCTTTTTCTCAATGCCGTCAACAATAATCTTCAATTGTTTTATTTGCTTGTTGGACGATATGGAGGCGGAAACCGTGACATCATTTGAGACGGTTGCGCCATCTGTTGGCTGCGAGATACTCACACTCAATCCGTCTTTTGAGCTGCCAGATTCCCGGCCATCTGATTTTTCAGTGGGGGCTTGGTATGAATTATTACCTTTTGATATCTGGTCTCGAATCCACTCATCAATTGCCTCTTGCCATCTGTTTTTTCCGTCACCCGAGACCGGGTCACTTTCTTGAATAACGATAAATTCCTTTTCATCATAATTGTTGGCTTTTATCTCATCGTCATTTGCGATTTTGCCGTTTGATTTAGATATTTTAAGCGTTTTGTAAAATGGTGAAACTTCAGTGGGCTCAGTACCTTTGATAAAGTACTCGGTTCGCTTGGGACGACCTTCTTTTGGTAGGCCACCAAGTACACTATCAATCTCAACTGCCACAACATCATCTGGTTTGGCAATAATGCCATCGTCATATCCTTCTGATATAAGAAATTTTGTGATACGACTCCAAATAGGGGAGGCTCCAGTGACACCCGATGCGACCGCTTGATTCATTGGGCTATTGTCATTATTTCCAACCCACACTCCAACTGTCACGTCGTTTGTATATCCTATGGTCCAGTTGTCTCGCTTGTCATTTGTGGTGCCGGTTTTGACGGCCACCGTTTTACCCGGAATATTCAAAAATGAATTTGAGCCAAATGCCTGGGTGCGTGCAACATTGTCTGACAAAATATGCGAAATGAGAAATGATATTTCCTCAGACAAGACGCGTTTTGGCGATTCTTTTTTCTGCTTATAAATTGACTTACCGCGATTATCTTTAATTTCAATGATCGAGTGTGGGAGTAGGTATTCTCCGCCGCGAGCAAACACGGAAAAAGCGCCTGTCATATCAAGCAATGTAGACTCACCTCCGCCGAGTGTGACGGCCAAACCATATCGGTTTGCATTTGCTTGCGTTGGCGCAAATCCCTCAAGACCCATGGCAGATGCTTTTTGCAAGAAGCTGTTTATCCCAACCATTGCCAAGAGCTTGACCGCTGGAATATTGTAAGAATTGGCGAGCGCAAACCTAAGCTGTACAGGTCCATGATATTCACCGTCATAATTGACCGGCACATACTCCTTGTCTCCTTGGTCTGGGAAAATAGTTTTCAAATCCATGATGACCGTGGCCGGAGTGTAGCCTTTTTCAAAGGCGGCAGCGTAGGTAATTGGCTTGATCGATGATCCCGGTTGTCGCTTGGCAACTGCGGCATTAAAGTTTCCATATTTCTCTTGGTTGTAATCATACGAACCAACCATCGCCAATATTTGCGCGCTCTCTGAATCAAGCACTATCGCTGCGCCATTCCCGACCTTTAATCCACGAATCTTGGTCACTTCATCTTTGACAATTTCCTGTGCCTGTTTTTGGACTTTGTAATCAAGCGTCGTTTTGACTCGAATTCCTTGATCCAATATCTTCGTTCCAAATTGCTCTTCAATCAGGTCGCGTACATAAAACACAAAGTGTGGCGCAACTATGCTGAGTTTTGGCTCCGTGAATTTGAGCTTCTCAATATCGGCAAGCGCCTTTTCTTCTTGGTCACGTGTTATATATTTATCTTCTCGCATGCGACGCAGCACATCTTTTGTACGACTTTTCCACAGGTCTTTTTCACCGATAAAGGGAGAGTATCTCGAAGGAGACTGAGGAAGTCCTGCTAAAAATGCTGCTTCCACAATATTGAGGTCTTTTGCTGCCTTGCCAAAATACCCTTGTGAGGCCGAACCAATCCCCCAAAAGCTCCCGCCATACGGCACCTCGTTCAAATACATCTGCAAAATCTGTTCTTTTGAGTATCGACGCTCAACTTCAATTGCCAAAATAATTTCTTTTATCTTTCGTGACGGGGTCTGACGCGCATCAAGCAACACATTTTTGATAAGCTGCTGAGTGATCGTTGAACCGCCACCTTGAATTTCCTGTTTAAAAATGATGGTCAGAAATGAGCGAAGAATACCGGTTTCAGAAACACCACGATGTTTAAAAAAATTCTTGTCCTCAATTGCAACTGTCGCATTGATCATGTTTTGAGAAATCTCATCGTAGTCCATTGGCACGCGACTTTTGTCTTTGCTGATTTCAAACAGGACACGATCATTTCGATCCATAAAGATGGCTGATGAATTTGCGCTTTGTGACAACTGGCCAGGCTTCGGAAGATCGCGCGAGAACCACGCAATAACCCCTGCAACAAGTATGATTACGGCAACTACTGCCCCGAGTGCAAAAAGCAGAAGCTTATTTTCAACGCGTTTTGTGCGACGAGACTTTCTCAGTCGATCTCTTCTTGATTCTCGAATTGTAGTATTCATTATGACTTGGGGGGCGCGACGCGCCTAATTTAAGTGAAGCACGTACTTAAACTTTGGTACGATACGGATTAAGTATACCAAAATCACCCGTTGTTCACCGCTAAAATTATGCTAATATACTATACATGGTCGCCGATCATCACAAACGCCTGGTAAAAATCGTAATCGCCGTAGCAACCATCATGTTGCTTGCGTCGTCATTGCTTCCACTCTTCCTTCTGTAAGGTTGCAAGTGGGGTATGAGATCTTTGCACTCAATGCATTATGCGTAGTCCTTGGGGGGCTCAGGTGCAGTAGAATGGCCATATTGTTATGCTTGAATTACTCGTCAATTCTCTTCCTTCAACAAGCGCCGTAACTATTAAGCGCCTCCACTCTCTTAATATTCACACCTATGCTGACTTGCTCTATCACTTTCCGCACCGCTATGAGGATAGGCGCGTTGTGCGGCCAATCTATGGCCTCCAAGTTGATGATCATGTCTGCATAGAAGGCGTCATAGAAGAGATCAAGACAGAACAAACGAAGCGTTTTATGAAGCTGCAAAAAGCGCAAATTGCCGATGATACGGGCAAGATTGAGGTGGTCTGGTTTAACCAGCCATATATCGCACAAATGCTCAAGCCGGGTATGCGTATTTGCGTATGGGGTGTCTGTCGGATATTCGGACGCACTCGGTCGTTTACACCGCTTGAGTTTGAGATTGTTCAAACTGGCATTGCGACAAAGCACACCAAGCAGATCATCCCAATTTACCCAGAAACGTATGGCTTAAGTTCAAAAACTATTCGAGAAAAGGTACGCTATGTGCTCACGTGCTTAGCAACTGATACAGAAGCTGCTGCGATCTTAGGAATACTACCGGAGACCATAGAGAATGCGTATTCACTCTTGCCAATTGAGAAGGCGCTCACCCTCATTCATACGCCCAACACTGAACAAGATATTGCACAGGCACGGCGAAGATTGGGATTTGATGAGCTTTTTGTTATTCAAACACGAAGTCATCTGGTGAAGCAAGAATGGGAGCAGCAAGTATGTCGGCCATATATTCTTGGCTCATATGAGAAAGAGGTGAAGCAGCTGCTGGACTCTTTGTCATTTGAACTGACTCCTTCACAATCAGTGGCATTTGATGAAGTGGCAGCGGACCTTGGCAAACCCATATGTATGAATCGTTTTCTCCAAGGGGATGTTGGATCAGGTAAGACAATTATTGCCGCGCTTGCGGCATATATCGTCCACTTGCATGGCGACAAAACACTCATCATGGCGCCTACTGAAATTTTGGCGCAGCAGCATTTTGCAACTCTTTCGAAAGTATTTGAAAACACTTCTGTGCGCGTTGGTCTTCAGACAAAGTCAAGCAAAGTGTCACATGCAAAAAAAGGGGTAAGTAGTGGCGATTATGACATAATTGTCGGAACACACGCACTCTTGAATGAGCAGTATGAGGGAACTATTGGGTTTATTGTGATCGATGAACAACATAGATTTGGAGTGAAACAACGTGCTGATTTAAAAACAAAGGGAATGCACCCACACCTGCTTACGATGACCGCCACCCCAATTCCGCGAACTGCCGCACTCGCCATGTTTGGTGAACTTGACATGAGCATTTTGACTGAGCTTCCCAAAAACAGACTACCAATAAAGACGTATCTTGTTGAGCCCGGTAAACGTCAGGACGCCTATGCGTGGATAAAAAAGCAAATTGAGTCGGGCGATCAAGCGTATATCATATGTCCGCTTGTTGAGGATTCAGACCATGAGACAATGAAGGATGTCAAAGCGGCAACTGTCGAGCATGAGCGGTTGGCACGCGAGGTATTTCCCACACTTCGTTTGGGACTTCTGCACGGAAAAATGAAGCCCGCCGACAAGCAACGCGTGATGGAAGAGTTTCGCAACCATGACTTTGATATCTTGGTCGCAACGTCTGTCGTGGAAGTGGGGATCGATGTAGCAAACGCCACAATCATCGTTATTGAGGCAGCAGAACGATTTGGACTTGCTGCACTCCACCAACTCAGAGGACGAGTTGGGCGCGGCCAAAAGCAGTCCTATTGCCTGCTCTTTCCAACTGACCAACAGTCGTATCCTTCCCAAAGGCTTGCCTATTTTACCAAGCACAATCTTGGTATTGATATTGCTCAATATGATATGAAGCTTCGAGGAGTAGGGGACTTGTACGGCACGATGCAACATGGTGAATTAAGTTTGAAAATTGCAAACCTTGGAGATTATGAGTTGATTGCACAAGTTCAAAGTGCGGCCAAAACCTATCTTCAAACAAATACCGTTTCAGACAACAAGCCGCTGGTTGAGCGTCTGAAACATGAAGAAGTTGCGCAAGTTGCGCACGACTAATGCGTTTACTTGAGGCTGCTTGTCAAATTATATATTGGCGTGATGACGGAGAATACGATAAAGCCAACTCCCAACCCCAGAAGAACTAAGATCGCCGGCTCAATAAGTGTAGTCATTGCCTTAATGGCAAGCTCACTTTCCTGATCAAAATATACAGAAATTCTCCCTAATGTTTCGTCAAGGTGTCCCGTGTTTTCGCCGATAATAATCATCTGAATTAAAATTGGCGGAAAGATTTTTTCGTTTTCAAATGCGGCGCCAAGCGAGGTTCCTTTTTCAACTTGTGTATAAATATTCTGAAATGCTTGCTGAAAAAGCACATTGTCAGTCGTCCCGCGCACAATATTTAAGGCGTCCAGAATTGATATACCAGACCCAACCAAAATTGAAAGAGTGCGCGTGCTATTGACCAAGGCGCCCATCCTCACGACATTTCCAATAACGGGCAAATTCATCAGGGTACGATCAAGCACTAGCCTTCCACGTTTCGTTTTAATATAGAGACGAAACCCATAATATGCACCAAAAAGCGCAAGAAGCACAAGGGGCCAAAAGGTTACCATAAACTGCGAAATTGCAATAAGTATCTGTGTCGGAAGAGGAAGCTCTGCATCAAATTGCGTATAGAGCTCTGTCAATTTTGGAACGACAAACGTAATCATGATAAACATGACCGCAAACATTGCCATTATGACGATAAGTGGATATATAAGCGCGTTTTTTAACTTTGCTTGAAATTGCGCGGAGTTTTCCAGGTTTTCAGCAAGCTTTGACATGACAACTTCAAGCTTTCCCGTTGCTTCGCCAGACTTAACTAGCGCAACATACAAGCCGCTAAACAGATGGCTTTGATGAGCAATTGCTTCAGAGAACTTGCTCCCTGCTTTTACTTCGTGATCAATATCGTCAATCAATTGTTGCATTGAGGGCTTTTGCGCCTGTCGCCTCAAAATATCCAATGACTGCACAATTGTTAATCCCGCATTCATCATAATTGCAAATTGTCGAGTAATATCGACAATATCTTTTTTGCCAACATGGTTTGAATGGGTGTTGAGCCAGGAAAAAAGTGAGCTATTTATTGGACGAATACTCACCACCATGAGTCCTTGCTGTTGAAGGTAGAGGTTTACACGACTTTCACTTTCACCATCAATCTGCCTGATGATTTCTTCTCCGCTCTCGTTAAATGCTTTATATTCAAACAACATATGATTTGGTTGGTGGGCGCCCGGCGTACGAACCGGCTCATGCAATATACTTTTCCAAGTCCTTTGGTCGAAGTGCGTACGACAAGGCAACTTCGCGCGTGATATATCCGGCTTTGTAAAGCTGTGCTAAGTACCGTTCAAAATATATAAGACCTTCGCTTTCTGATGTTTGAAGTACGTTATCAATCATGTAATACTTGCCTTCACGAATGATGGCGGCAACTGATGGCAGATTATACAAAAGTTCGACAGCGGCAACTCGTCCTGGGGCGTCGGCACGTGGCAAAAGCCTCTGAGCAACCACCGCTTTGAGCGTTGAGGATAGCTGGGCACGGACCTGATTTTGCTCATTTGAAGGAAACATATTGATAAGACGATTAATCGTTTCTGTTGTTGAGTTTGTGTGAAGAGTGGAAAAAACCAAATGACCAGTTTCGGCAATTGTCAGCACGAGTGCTGCGGTTTCATAATCACGAATTTCACCAACCAACACAACGTCAGGGTCCTCACGAAGTGCTGATTTTAACGCAACATTCCACGAGTGAGTATCTTGGTGAAGTTCACGCTGGGAAATAAGCGAGCGACCAGAAGGGTACACAAACTCAATCGGATCTTCAACAGTCAAAATGTGGCGAGACTGATTAAGATTTATTCGATTAATAATTGATGATAGCGTGGTGCTTTTTCCTTCACCAGTTGGGCCAGTAACCAGTACCAAGCCTTGATTGTATTCAGAAAGTGTGTCAAATGATTTGGGCAGTCCCAACTCCTCAATCGTCTTTATTTTTGACGGAATCAGCCTGAATGAGGCAGCAAGCGCACCTTTTGCATGATATATATTGACGCGAAAACGAGAACCATGGAAATCGTAACCAAAATCGATTTCTTTATTTGCCATGAGGTTGTCTTTAAGCTCAGAAGACAAAATTGAAAGAAGTTGTTGACTTATTTGCTCAGGCGTGACAATCGGTAGGGTATTGAGCTGATAGAGGACGCCATCCACACGTATTGTAGGATAGGTGCCGCATACCAAATGCAGATCAGAAGAGCGACGCTCAATCGTCGTGAGTAATAATTGTTGAATATCCATGGGTATATTAATAGTAGCGCACTCTGCATCAAAATTGACAAGTGCGTATCACGCCTTTATTTACATTTCGGCAACTCGAAGCACTTCTTCAACGGTAGTAAATCCATCAAGTGCCTTCAGATATCCGTCTTGTTTCATAAGAATGAGCCCTTCATCAAGGCCTGCTTTTTCAATATCTTTTGCGTTTATCTCACCAACAATCATCGAAGTGATTTTGCTGGTGACCTCCAAAAACTCAAAGATTCCAACGCGCCCGCGATATCCCGTGCCGCCACATTCGTCGCACCCGCGCCCGCGATAGAGAACAATCGGCTCTGTTTTATATTTGACGGGTAATAATGGACCAAGAACCTGAGCTACATTTTCGGCAACGCTCGTTTCTGGAGCATAGGATTCGCGACAATGGTCGCATATGCGGCGTGTAATTCGCTGCGCAAGGATGCCATTTATGACTGTCGCAATTAAAAATGGCTCAGCGCCCAAATCGATAAGTCGTGGAATTGCAGTTGCCGAATCATTTGTGTGAAGCGTTGAAAATACCAGATGTCCGGTGAGCGCGGCCTGTATTGCCAACTGGGTCGTTTCTTTATCGCGGATTTCGCCAACAAGAATGATGTTTGGATCCTGACGTAAGAATGCGCGTAATCCCGATGCAAACGTCAGTCCAGCTTGCGTGTTGACCTGCACTTGATTAATGCCTGGAATTTGATATTCGACCGGGTCCTCAAGTGTTGATATATTTACATTTGTCTTGTTTAATCGCGACAACAAGGAATAGAGCGTTGTCGTTTTTCCCGAGCCTGTTGGGCCCGTCACAAGAATAATTCCATGCGGCTTGGAGACAGCATTTTGCAGCTGTTTATATTGAACGCCACGCACTCCCAAATCGTCCAGACTTGGGATTCCCCCTGTTTTTTTCAACAAACGCATAACGACCTTCTCGCCATACACGGTAGGTAGTGTCGAAACACGCAAATCAACTTCTTGTTGGGCCAAATTAAAGGTAAATCTCCCATCTTGCGGAATGCGTCGCTCGTCAATTTTTAACTGAGAAAGAATTTTTATTCGGGAAATGAGTGCTTCATGAATCGAGGGCGGAAGGGCAAGTTTTTCCTCCAAAAATCCATCAATACGATATCTGACGCGCGTGCGTGTCTCCTCAGGTTCGATGTGGATGTCTGACGCTCGATTTTTGACCGCAAACTCCAGTACTGTCGAAACAATCTTTGCAATTGGCGCCTCTTTAATCACACTCTCTCGATCGCCCTCCTGCACGGGAGCTGAATCAGGCTGGTATTCCTTCAGTGCTTCTTTGACCTCAGGCGTCAAGCTTCCTTGGGCATACGACAACTCAATTGAACGAATAATATCTTGCTCATCGGCGTAGGTGATGTGCAATTTTTTTCCCGTCTTGAGCGAAATGAACTCTGCCATGTCGGTATTTGCTGGCTCGGAAGTTGCAACAAATAGCTCATCAGTTGCCGGGTCAAACTTGTATGCGAGCGCATGATACTTACGTGAAACAACCTCAGAGACCAGGCTGACTGCGCGTGGATCAATAGGTTGCAGACTGAGATCTACATATGAAATATTATTAAGTGCCGCGATTGCTTTTAAGACTGATTGCCGATCAACTTTTGCCTGATCAATCAAATACCGGTCAATTGCAATACTTTGACGCAATGCTTGGAGCTCATACTCATCTGCCTGTTGGCTGGTGAGCACTTGTGCCTGAACCAACAGCTGTAATAACGGTTTTGGAGAAATGGTCATAGTAGTGAAAATATATGCGTGCTATATTCACTATATCGTACCTGTCTGCTAAAATGCAATAAATATGATCGCCCATCTTCTTGTTACGACTCTTGAAACCGCACGCCCTTGGATTGAAGAATATGCCGCAAAGCATCACATTCTTCCCGAATATACCTACTGGATTAGTCCAACTGAAAAAGAGCTAACCATTGCACAAGTGCGTGAAATACAGCTTGAAACGGCATATCGGATTCAATCTGGACGAATGTTTGTTATTGATCGATTTGAGACGGCAGCCCAAGAGGCACAAAATGCAATGCTTAAGACACTGGAGCAACCGTTTGAGGAAGATCACTTCATATTGATTTGTCCGACCGAGCAGGCGGCAATTCCAACCATTCGATCCCGCACTCGCATTGTTCATTTTCAAAGTGAAAAACTGCAGGTAAATAATCGTCAGGCGGCGCCAAGCATTGCACAGCTTCAAGCGTTTCATACCACAAATGATGAAGATGGGGTGCGCACACTCATCGATGGTGCCATTGCCCACGAACGCCAACAGCTGAGCACGAAAAATGATACAACCCGCTTACGTGCGCTGCTGAAACTCCGAGTCTTGCTGGCTCAAAACATCACCCCACAAAGCATCGCCGACAGCGTAAGCTTGCTATACCACGCGAAATAATAGCCTCCCATTGTCCGCATTGTGATACGCACCTCCCATCTGGTATAGTAAATTACATGAGACACACAACCAATAACCGATTCCGTCAGGCGTTTACGCTTATTGAAATCCTCATAGTGACGGCGCTTATCACCATCCTTTCAACAATTGGGTTATTTTCCTATTCAGCAGCGCTCAGAAGCGCACGAGACTCAAGGCGATTGGCCGATGTGGAAATTATGAGAAGCGCACTCGAGCTCTATCGCAACACAAATAACATCTATCCTGCCGCAATTGATGTTAGTTGCGCTTCAACCACGGGAATTACTGACGGTACAAATACCTATCTTCCAAAAAATCCACACGATCCAAAATGTCCAACGACCAGCTACTATTACACTCAACTGTCCTCAGGCGCAGACTACACGCTTGGCGCACGCTTTGAAGCCGCGTCATCAACCACCTCCACCTGTGGCAGCTGCACCAGCGCGGTATGTAACTATTGCGTCGGACCACTTGGTGGCAAATAATCATGAACTATACAGAAATACGAAAAGGGTTTACGCTCATTGAGATCATTGTTGTTATTGCGGTAATGGGGATTTTGAC
>CAYUJW010000013.1:0-5182 GCA_964445135.1 uncultured Gammaproteobacteria bacterium | reverse complement strand
GTGATCAGAAACAGCAGCATTTCCAAATGTAAAGCCATCCAAATTAATACTTCTGGCATCAGTACAATCGGTAACCTGTATGCGTGTTAACCAATCACCACTTCGGCAAGCATTCACCTTGATTGAGGTGTTGGTGTTTACCTCTTTGCTGAGCTTAGTATTTGTCACTACGCTGGCCATTGCAACACAGGCGCTTCGCGTCTCAAAAACTGCTGAACGTCGTACGATTGCCACACACTACGCAGGTCAGCTATCAGAATGGTTGCTTGCAGAATCTGAGGCGGACTGGGACACTTTTGTTGCCAATCGTACCAACGCGACCCCAACCCTTTATTGCTTCAACACCAGTCCAATTACTACTTGGCCTTCAGTTGGCGATTGCACCAGCTATACCTTGGGCCAAGTATTTAAACGCACCTTATCCATTACCCGCACTTCGATTGCAAATGGTCAATATCAAGTTGAGGCATTTGTGGTGGTTACATGGAATGAAGGTTCAAATACCTTTACCGTGCCTGTTACGTTGCTATTGACCCGCCCATTATGAATCGCGTTCGCCAACACACCACCTCTGGGTTTACGCTCATTGAAATGCTCATTGTTATCATGATTGTGGCCGTGACAATCCCGCTTTTGATGACTATTTTCGTCTCAGTCATCCGTCAACAAGCACGCGTTTTGGGAGTTGAGGAAACAAAATCCCAAGCAGACAGTGCATACTCAAACATAAAGCTCTTGATTCGCAATCGTGCAATATCAGTTCATAGCGCATATCCCGCAACCACTGCAAATGAGATATGCGCAGCACAAACCACCGCTGTATCGGCCAGCCCATTGGTGTTTAAAGATATCGATGGCAATTCATTTTACTTTTCAACAGTCGCAGGTTCGATCGCTTCTCATTCTTCAAAACTCGCCTCAGCGGCGACTCTTACCAGCTCACCAGTTGTAATCAGCAATCTCACGGCAAGCTGCAAAAGATCAGGCGCCGCCTCACGTCCAACGGTGGACATTTCATTTGATGCAACTTCGCCACTTATTCCATTTTCCCTAACATATCAAGCGACACAGCAACTGCGCAACAGGTAGCGTGACTGGCCGTTGACTTATGGCTCATAATTTCCCATACTGATACCATGGCCTCTTCTGTATTCACCATTGATATATCCGAAACACACTTAAAATTGATCCAGTTTGAGCCAGCTGGTAATGGGGTGTATGCACTTCAGTCACTCCATGTGGTTGATGCTGAACCGACATTTTTTAAAAGCGAACAACAAACCGTGCGCGACGCTCAATCCGCACGCATTAAGTCGCTTATTGCACAATCACAAGCGAAGTCTACAAACGTAAACATTATCGTCCCCGATAGCGAAACCTATAGCCGAATACTTGAGATGCCACAACTTCACGAAAAAGAATTGTTATCCGCCATAAAGTATCAGGCCGATCAATTCATTCCCATGCCGCTTGATGAGGTAAACATCAGCATCGAAGTAGTCTATGAGAATAAGTGGAACAAAAAGAACCTCATTCTCATTGTGGCCGCACCCCAAAAGATGGTTCAAATGACTGAGTCAACAGTTGAACAAGCAGGAGTATTGCCGCTACGGCTTGAGAATGAAGTGAGCGCACTGAACCGTGCCTGTAAAATGCTCTTTACCCAACTTGAGGATCGGGAGGAAGATACCGAAGGGTACATCCTCATCAATATGGCACATGCGAGTTCGTCTTTTTATTTTTTTGATCAGTGCAAACATGCGATCACCCACACCCACACATTGCCCATTGGCTACTCACTCTTTCTGAAGGAGCTTGAAATCAACCTCAATATTGTGCGCCCTGAAGCGCGTCGTCTGTTGGAGACGTCAGGGGCGCTCAGCGCACACGAACCAAACACGGGCCACATATTGCTCACTCTTATGAAACAATACCTTCAGGAGCTTGAAAAATCTATGAATGCCGTGAAGCAGGGGAAGTCTCGCATAAATGGGATATTTCTCATAAACAGTGCTAATGATTTTTATGCATTTGATCGTTTGATTGCAAAATACACCGGCTTGCCGTGTGAGATGCTTGATGTGTCTCCATTTTTTACCTACGAAGCAGAGCAGCAAATAACGGGGAAGCAACTTGCTCACTTTATCATTGCCATGGGAGCGCAATTGCCATGAATCAGCGCATTAATCTACTTCAAAACCGCGCATCTATCCTCGCATTACAACACAGATATGCGTATCTTCGAACGGCAACGTATGTATATGTGGGGATTTTTCTCATGATATGTGCGGTAGTTGGAATATACCTCTATTCACTTTCATCACAACTTCAAGCGGCAGAAGCTCAAAAGGCAGAGCTCCTTCGTACAATGGAGGGGACACAACAGCAGGAGGCAAAGCTCTCATTATTAGGCAAGAAGGTTCGTCAGTTTGATACATACATACAAGATGATGCTCACATCACCCCATACTACGACATATTACTTGGAACACTCAAACAAAGCAGTCAAGCTGCAACTCTGAGCGAGTTTAGTATAAACAAAGAGCGTGAGGCGACCTTTACGATTAAATTTTTAACCTTTGATGACCTCCTTCAATCCTTTCGATTCATCGAATCGCCCGCGTTCTTGTCGCATTTTGAAGAGCTTTCTATGAATAATTTCTCAAGCCAAAGCACAACGTCCACAAGCGCAACATCAGGCGATGAGGAGCTATACCAACTCACGTTTGACGCAACATTTAAATTCATCTCACCCTATGGCACAAACTAAACATGTAAACACATTGTCGAGGCTGTATTTCAAAAAACACATACCGTATTTGTTGCTCTTAAGCGTCATTACCGCATGCATCATCGCCGTTTTGATGACGGTAAATGCACGGGTGAGCGAAATCCAAAATAAGCTAAACACCACTCGTCTTGAGCTTGATGAGCTTCGCACGAAGAAAGATCTTATTCAAAACTTTGCGCTTGAGCGAGAGACTATTGACCAGGATCTCTTACTCATGAGTCGACTCATTCCACAGTCTCAGGATTACTTTAGCATTATTCAATCGCTTGAAAACCTTTCGCAAAGAACACAATTTCAAATCGTTTCATACCAAATCAACTTGACTGAATCGACCGATTCAAAGCTTTCAATTGTGGTGCGCGGAATTGGCGACAGTCAATCGTTTCTTACATTTCTTGACTCATATCAAGTTGATGGTGGTCGCCTTATCACCATGGAAAAGTTAAAGATTAATCCTCAAACTCCAGGGGAAGTCCAGCTTGACATGAATTTTTATATTGAGTCACCCACCCCCGCAGACCGGGCGATTGAATATGAGGAGACAATACGCAAGCTTGACCAGATAAAGGGGACTATTACCTATGATCTTGCCGCGCCCACGGCAACTGGGGAACAGGATTATAGTTTTGAGACAAAAAAGAACCCGTTTTAAGGAGGGGTAAAGGTGACGCTTGCGCCGAAGAAGATATTAGCTTGAGGAAGATTATTCAGTGAAGGTGATGGCTTTCTTATTCTTCATAAGCTTCAGCATTCCTTCTGAAAGTTCAGCTCCTTGTGATTGCCATTTCTCAAGCTTAGACTTACTCAATTCCAGCACGGTATGATCACCAACTGGTTGATATACTCCAATGAGGTCTAAATATTCGCTGGTGCGAGATTTTCTTTTGTCGATTGCGACAATTCGGTAGGTTGGAAAACGTTTCTTACCAAATCGCATGAGTCTGATTGTAGCTGCCATATATATTATTTCTTGAAAAAATCAAAAATTGATGTCTAGATTATAGCATCCCTAAGACGCCAAGACAAGCGCAACAGTCACACATCTTTTGCCGAGTGGATTTACTTGGAGTCTCCAAGGGCACTCAGCGCCTGCTCAGCTGCCAATTCTTCAGCTTCCTTCTTCGATCGTCCAACTCCCATGCCTACTGCGCGTCCTGCGACAGACACTTGAATGGTAAATACCCGATTGTGTTCTGGGCCATCTTCCTTGAGAGTCTTGTAGATTGGAGTAACTTTTCGTGTAGCTTGCACAAACTCTTGAAGCTGACTTTTATTTGAATGGTACGCGTTGTTTTGAATGACTTCATCCAACTTCGTCCCAAACAAGTGCATGCACACGAAGTCAAAGGCGGCATCAAATCCGCGATCAAGAAATATCGCCGCAATAAGGGCCTCAAAACAATCGGCGAGCAAATTCGTATTATCTCGCCCTCCACCTCGCTCTTCTCCCTTTGAAAGCAGTAAGCAGGAGCCCAGATCCAAGGCGCGTGCGGCATCAGCTAAGCTGCTCGTTTTGACAATTGACGCCTTAATTTCGGTGTAATCACCTTCATGCAGCTGGGGGTAATTTCGGAATAAATAGACGGAGGTGATAAGCGATAAAACGCTGTCTCCGAGAAACTCCAGCTTTTCATTTGAAGGAAGTGGAAACGTACGATGTTCATTTAAATACGATCGGTGCACAAATGCATTCAGCAGAAGTTGCTGGTCAACTATATGAATAGTAATGCTTTGCTGAAGTGCCTGGAGTTTGGGTGATTGAGACATGACAAAAAACGGTAATTGTAATATGCGTGCGTTACACTTGGCTTTCAGACATTGCCCGACCGGGACTTGATGATTGCGGCTAACACCCCATTTACAAATGAAAATGATTGGTCTTTTCCATATTCGCGTGCAAGCTGGACTGCCTCATCAATAACAACTTTTTGAGGTTCTGGCGCCTCTTCAAAGTATAGCTCATATACGGCAAGTCGCAACACGGCAAGGTCAACTTTTGCCATCTGTTCAATAGGGTAGCGCGTGGCATGCTCGCTGATAATACGGTCTATTTCTGCCTTTTTCTCAAGAATTGGGGTAATTTTTGAGGCATTTTTGCCATCGGAGAAATCACTTGCAAAAAGGTCTTGGAATATTGCGATTCGTTTTTGGTGACGTATATCCATGAGAAATGTGAAGAATGCGCCATACCGGCGCCAATTGTGCTACAAGCCACACAACAACGACATTATTGCTCGGCAATTACTTACCGCATGCTTTACAGCGCTGATGAGGAAGCTTTGGCTCACGACATGCGAGACAAGGAACAAGCTGTGGGAGCGTAACAGAACGCTCGCTCATTCGCTTACCTTTTCTCATTTTTGAGTGTTTTCGTTTGGGTAGTGCTGCCAT
>CAYUJW010000012.1:0-23148 GCA_964445135.1 uncultured Gammaproteobacteria bacterium | reverse complement strand
AACAGTACTGTTAAGATCCGATTCCAACACGGGATGAAGATCACCTGTCAGGTCACAATCGGCTGGTATGAGTTCTCATATTTTGAGGAACTTGCTCACGGCAATTTGAGTGTGCGGCAGACCACAAGTCCCGCCCAGACAACACGCTCAGCGCCAAGAGTGATCGCTCGTGCTTCGGGGGCCGACACGACTGCTGATCTACCAGCCACACCCACGACACCCGCGAGGTACCCCACGTTGGGTTAACGATGTTGTGCTACTGGCGCAACTCCCTCGGTGTCTACTCGGACACAAACCAAACTCCCACTGTCTTGCCACGATAGGCTCCGCCAGCCTAAGACGTGTGCTGCCAAGACTTTTTCGGAGTCAGTTTGTTCCGGGGGCCGCGCATTGGCCGATTTGGTCACTTGTTGAGCACGATTCGTACTCGAACTGAGGACCTGACATAAGGTGCTTTAAGTGACGATGCGATTCGTTCAAACAAGCCCAAATCGGCTGATCCGGTTTATCCCTCCCCAATAATGTCCATGAGCGCTGCAACTTCCCAACCCTTTTTTGATTCCCCCTCGGGATCATCCACCATTTGGTGGTTATAAAAAGAAGAAGAAGTTGCAGCATTACCTATGTTGAGAAAAAATGACCACACTCATTTCTCACAATAGCTAATGCTAAAAAAAGCACAAATACCATAATTTGATATTTGCCCCGCTCTCTATTTCTCATTAAGAAGCTCGCCATCAACCGTCCCTCCTTCGCAGACGCTTCGGCGGGCAGGCAACTCGCAACCCGCAACTCGTAAACCTTCCAACCCGTTAACTCACTACTCACTTTTTCCATAGAGCGCTCCAACATCAACCGTTGTCATGACAGGATGATGAGGTCTCCCTTGACCAAAGAGAAGCTGGAGGCGGTATGGATCAACCGTATCTGTTAACTGAGTGATTGGATTGACCAATGTTGGATAACTTTCATACTCCCCTTCTCCTTTAAATCGCCGCATATGGTCAGGCTCTTTAAAACAATAAAATTTGTCTGCCTGCCGCCACGAAATACCGTCTACGCTACTTGTTACATAAAATCCATCAGCTGCTTCATATGCCATCAAGAGCTCATGACTGTTGGTAATTGTCGCAACATTTGGCAAAGCTGCATATACTTGGTGCTCAACTGGAACAACAACCGGCGTGCTTTGTCTGTTTTTGCGAGGCGCCACAAATCGTCCATTTGCATAACTTGCAAATTCGCCAATGCTGCCATCTTGGCCAATGGGCGCACGCGCCATATGAATCGCATCTTCGCCGGCGTCCCAATCAACATAATACAAATAGACATAGGAGCGCGCGCCCTTTGCAATTACCACGGCGCTTGGCTGCCCAACTCCGGTAATACGTGTGGCATCAAAACTACGCGTACTCCCAAGCACTTTTTTGACCCGCTCCCACGTCAGTCCGCCATCTGTCGAACTGGCCAATCCGATTGACGCCTGATATTGTGTGGGGTTATAGGGGTCACTTCTCAATTCAGCATGATAAAAGCCGTATAAAATGAGTGGATTTTCAGTGGTTTGAACGATACTCGTGATGCCAGCGTAATCCCGATCATATGCTCCAAACACCCCACTTGGTGCAAATACCGTTTGTATCTGCGGTGCGCCCTGTGCCAGTTCACGTATAAGCTTGGTTTCAACTCCCACCGAAATAAACGTGCGCTTTTCATCGCCAATTCTGAGGATGGTAGTATGTCCATCAGGGGCAAAATCGCCAAGCGTAGCAATCTGATCAGCCGAATATGCCGGATGCACGTATGTGTTGATACAGTGCGTTCTGGTTGTCGCGCCCTTTATGCTGCGGCGTAGTGTGACAAAGTGCATGGTCAGCACATATACACATGCCACAACGATAAGTAAGACGGCAAGCAATACCCGTCGCGCATGGCGCGTACTCAGAAGTTCTTCTGCCCTCAAAGACCAACGAAACAACCGACTTTGTATAGTATCCATAATTCACATATAACTCGTGAGTCAATGATTATAGCGATAGTAGGCCCAAAAAAGCAATTCTGAGTGGCATATGAACTTTGCCCGCCTCGCCGCAGCAAATTCGCCGCATACATAGCGCGAGCCAAATCTTTGGGTCCCGCTCCCTAAAAACTGGTATTCTATACTCTATGCGAGGCTTGCTGCAATCACGAATACTATACCCCGCTCTCCTGATACTGATAACCTGCCTCATTGCGATTTCAAACTTCACTCCCGATACATTTGTCACCGGATGGGACACATTACATCCTGAGTTAAACTTTGGACTCAACTTTGACCGACTGTTAAATGGGGTGTGGCGTACGGAGCAGGGCCTTGGCGCTTTGGCTGGACACTCACATATGGCCGACTTGCCGCGTGTGGTTATTCTGTGGATTTTTGACATATTTCTGGTGACGTCAAACATCCGCTATGCATACCTCTTTCTTTGTCTCATCCTTGGCCCGCTTGGTGCATTTTGGCTTGCTCAGACGCTCCTTCCCTCAGCAAAAAGACACCCTTATATTGCGTTTCTTTGTGCACTTTTTTATCTTCTCAACCTCTCAACTGTTCAACAATTTTATGCACCTTTTGAGATGTTTCCAACACAATGGGCAGCGCTCCCTTGGATCCTTCATTTCTCCATTTCATACATTACATCAACTACCAAATCGGGACAAAAAGCGGCGCTTGCATGGTTTGCGCTCACGACACTGCTTGCCACACCACAAGCGTATGCAGCACATCTTTGGTACCCCTTTGTCGCAATCTATGGACTCAGCATGGTGTGCATGAGCCTTGCCTTGCACGAGAACGTGCACAAAAATAATGTTCTTGCGGCGCTCAAAAAACCGCTGATGCTTGGCGCACTGACAATTGTGATAAACGGTTTCTGGCTTTTTCCCAATCTTTACTTTATCGCCTCAGGAAGCCAAACACCCAAAGAAAGTCGTCAAAATCGCCTGTACTCTCAGGAGTATCGCATTCGTAATCGAGAAAATGGATATCTATCAGACGTTGCGCTGATGCGTGGATTTTATCTCAACTGGTCGGCATATGACTTTGAAAACAATCGATTTGGAAGTCTGATGCCACAGTGGCAAAAACATCTATCTAATCCGCTCGTTTCAGGTATCGGATATGTATTTTTTGCAACGGTTTTGTATGGAATTGTGCAAAGCATAAGACGGCGGCAAAAGCAGATGCTGGCAATGTTGCCGTTTATTATTGTCCCCTGCTCGCTCTTGCTCAATAGAACTCCCCCGTTTGAACAGTTATTTGACCTCCTACTTCGACTCAGCCTTTTTGAAGAGGCGTCGCGCTTTATCTTTACCAAGCTCTCAATTGTGCAATTGATGGGATATACGATATTTTTTGCCTACGCACTCACCACGCTTCCCGCACGCCTTCTGAAGGCAAAGATCCTCCCCTACTTCATCGGGTCTTTATTGTTGATATATGCGTTTCCCATGTTTCAAGGCCAACTTATTGGAGAACAATTTCGTATTAAAATACCTACGCGTTACCATGAGTTTTGGGGCTATATGAAGGACCAAAGTGATGGTCGGGTACTCACGCTCCCCCTTCACACCATCTCAGGATGGCAATATTATGATTGGGGTTATCAAGGCGCTGGGTTTTTATGGTTCAACCTCAAACAGCCCCTCCTCGATCGTGATTTTGACCGATGGAATGTGCACAATGAACAAGCATTTCGTGAATTTCAACACGCAGTCTATAGTCGACGCGGCGACTTGTTTGTTCAAGCGCTCAACAAATACAACATTCGCTATGTTGTCTGGGACCAATCTGTCATCACCGCTGACCCAAAAAATCGCAAACAAACATTATTTGAACGTGAGACCGACGAAATGGTTTCAATGCTGGTAACAAACGGTGATCTTGTGCGTGATAAACGGTTTGGTAGCTTGTCAGTTTACACCACGCGACGCCTGCCGATTAAGACTCGTGTCCAAGCCATAAGCTCCAATGTGCAGCCACAATACCAGTGGAATTGGGAAGATCAGGCATATGCGCAACTTGGCGATTATATTAGTGATGCACAAGTGCAAACCCCCTTTACCTACTATTATCCTCTGCGAAATATTCTTTCAGTGACTGATCGGATAAATGACAATTTGACGCTGAATCAGGACAACACCCGGATGCAATTTCAGGCTGAGGCGGGAACATATCTGCCACCTGCGCTCAAATCAAAAGACTCAGTACTCTATTCCCAGGTGTTGCTTGAGCGAATAAATGAATCGCGCGTCGCATATCTTTTTGAGCCGATCATTCCAGGAAATATCACTCGCCCCATCCGTTTTGAGACCGATGTTGAGTTGGTCGGCGATATTCTTGAATCAACCATCAACACTACTCCGTTTTATACAAAGCTTGACGACATACATGATGGTGACATAATTGCACTTGGACAAGCTTATATTTATAGCTCGCAGCCAAACGTGATAAACCAACGACTGGCAGAGCTGGATTTTGCCACGCTACAAATTGATGTCGATCAGGACGGCGATGCCCTCTCACTTCCCACAAAACGTCGAGTGTTTACTGCTGATCAGATTGTGCTTGGCGCAGGCGATCGTGACGCAGTACAAGTAGTTGATGGACTTCAAGATCCAAAGGCGCGCTTTCGTTCCTCATACACACAAATCGGCAGCTTCCTCACCATGGAAGATCTCCCTCATAATATGGGTTATATCATAGGGATTACTGCTCGAAATGTGCAGGGATTGCCCCTTCGTATTTGCCTTCGTAACTATTATTCTGAAACGTGCAATTTGTATGACGAACTGAGTCGATCCGAAGAATTTAGCACAGATTACTTCATCGTCCCACCAACCGATGATGGCATAGGATATGGACTTGCGATGGATAATATCTCATTCGGCCGCGCCCCAACCATAAACGAAGTCAAAGAAGTTGTTTTTATACCGCTTCCCGTGCAATACTTGTCCCAAATCCGATACCGTCAAGAAAGTGACACAACCACTTCAAGCCCGGCGTTTCTTATCGACAATTCATCCTACCACCCAGGCTGGAGCGCATATATGCTTAGCCCCGCGGTACAACAATCGCCGCTGGCCCAAGCATTTCCTTGGCTTGTGGGGCGCGCACTTCCCCAACACGTGCTCGTGAACAACTGGCAAAATGGTTGGCTCATACCTTCAGACACCGTGCCTGTTCAACAAACCGAATATGTCTTTGTGTTTTGGCCACAATACTTGGAATATATCGGACTATTTATTCTCATCCCAACCTTCGCCTTTCTCATCTTTCCAACTAAACACGCAAGGCGAGTAAAGCGACACCTCCTAGACCGAATCCGAAAATGAGCACACTTTTGTTGATTGGTCCGTCATAGTATGATATACTATGGGTTATGAGTATTGGACAAACTATTCGATTTGCCCTCGGCTGTGCTGTCGCACTCGTTGTTGCATTTTTCGCATATAATCAGGCCTCAAATGCCATTCGTGAGCGGGCTGTAGATAACTGTGCCCGAATCAGCCGATATCAGCTTCAAAATCCAACAGATGGCACTACCGTTTGGTATCCTATCGATGAGATATATAAAAAATGTCTGAACGATAAGGGATACGGCGACATCGCCGCGCAAAAATAAGCCAGACAACAAATATCGCCAAACCCCAGGTGACTCTGCACCCCCCAACTTCAACCCGTGACAGCTGCAAAATGCAGCAAAACTCATATGTTTATCCGTGCATTTTTTGTCGCCTGCGCGCCCCAACAATAGACTATACTGATAGATAATATGTCACTCGTGCATTTACAGGTGCGCAATCCTCGAGACGACGAAACGCCAATTGAGGCAGCAAGTCAGATATTTGCCTCACTTCTCTCATCGTCGCATGTTCCGCTGTGGCGTCACCCCATTGCACGTCCTCGCGCATATGCCTTTGAGCTTTTTCTGCTTGGTCAAACGATCTATTATTACGTCACCGTGCCGGCCGAAGCCCAAACCTTAGTTTCAAGCCTCATCTCATCTACATTCCCCTCTTCAACTGTTCAAAAAACCACCGACCCAATGGAGACAGTTTTTAAGTCAAAGCATCTTGAGATGGGCCGCATGAATCTGAACAGTTCATTTTACCTACCCATCAAAACCTATATGGATTTTCGCGATGTCGACCCCATGTCGGCACTTGTTGGGTTTTTATCCAAGCAAGAGGCAGGTATACGCGCAGCCATTCAAATCATCGTGACGCCCGCCAGTTTCCCCTGGCAAGCAAGCGCCATGCATGCGGCCAAAGCTATGAGCCTTGATGGGCCATCAGGCAAATACACCCAAAATCCTTCAAAGCTTCTTATTATGCGAAAAGCAAGCTTTCAAGGTGGAAAAGTAAGCATTCGACTCATCGTCGGGACTCAAAACCCAGCTTTCCCCCCGCTCTCATACTTGCAAAATTTGGCAGGGACATTCGGAACATTTTCATTGGGAGAAGGCAATCAACTCAGCTTCAAGCGTCGCAAGATGATGCAGGATCGACTAGCCAAACGTATTCGCGAGCGACGCATTCACTACTTTGAAAATCGCCATCAAATCCTTAATGCTCAGGAGCTGGCAACTATCTGGCATCCGCCGGGACTACTAATGGCAGGTATTAAAAATATTGGGTGGGGCAAGACCCTATCGGGGGAACCTCCTGAAAATATACCCATCGCCACCAACCCTGCATTTGACAAACAAGACCTCAACTTCTTTGCCAAAACCGAGTTTAAAAACAGACCAACTATATTTGGCATAAGCACCAAAGATCGCCGCAAACACGTCTATATCGTGGGTAAAACGGGTGCTGGAAAAACCACATTGATTTCAAATATGGCAATCGATGACATTCGAAAAGATCGGGGTCTCGGAATCATCGATCCACACGGCGACCTCACGAATGCTGTGCTTGACTATATTCCAAAGCGTCGCATGCAGGATGTTGTGTATCTGGAGCCCTTTGATCAGGAGCGCCCCTTTTCCCTCAACGTCCTTGAAGTGCGCGACAAGCAACATAAGGATCTGGTGGCCTCTGGAATTGTGTCGATTTTTTTCAAACTGTATGGTGATAGCTGGGGTCCACGACTTGAATACATTCTCAGAAACGTCATCATGACCTTGCTTGAAATCCCCGGCTCCACCCTACCCGACATCCTCACACTGCTTTCTGATGCCCCAAAACGTCGTGAACTCGTCGCCAAACACGTGACCGATCCGGTGATACTTGCCTTTTGGAATCGCGAATTTGACATGATGAGCGACAAGCTGCGAACCGAGGCAATCTCGCCTATTCAAAACAAAGTTGGCCAATTTGTGTCAAGCCGTATGATTCGCAATATCATTGGGAATCCTAAGTCCAGCATCGACCTGCGGCAGATCATGGATGAGAAAAAAATACTCCTTCTGAACCTCTCGCAAGGAAAGCTTGGTGAGGATAATGCAGCCTTGCTGGGCGCCATGATGATTACCCAGATTCAACTGGCCGCCATGGGTCGCTCATACCAAGCCGAGGAAGATCGTCAGGACTTTTTCCTATACGTCGATGAGTTTCAAAACTTTGCAACAAACTCGTTTGTGAAAATCTTGTCAGAAGCTCGTAAGTATCGTCTTTCGTTGACTCTGGCCAATCAATACATTGAACAGCTTGATGAGACTATTCAACATGCTATCTTTGGAAATGTGGGCACACTCATTTCATTTGTCGTTGGCGCACGCGACGCGCGCATTTTGTCAAAAGAATATGGAGAGATCTATACCGAGGCGGACTTGGTGGGTCTTGGGAAGCATGAAGTGGTGATGAAGCTCTCGATTGATGACATGACAAGTACGCCGTTTCCCGCCAAGACACTGCCGCCTCCCGAGGTCAAAAATGAAAATGCAGAGAAGATTGTCGAACTTTCCAAGCAGCGCTTTGGCCGTGCTGTTGTCAAATAGTGGACTTTTTTCGCACATTTCGCTACAGTATATGGTGTGAACATGCACCGCTTTCTATTTTCGTTTTTCTCAAAAGTCACGTGCTTGTCGGCGGTGTTTGCACTTGTTTCGCTCACCTTTGCACCGCCAAGCTTCGCGCAAGTCGGGGTGACTTGTCGTGACCCAGTTCAGCAACCATTTGCCGCAGATTCGCCATGGAATCGCCCCATTGGAGCAAGCGCCCAGTTCGTGCCCGCCAACTTCAAGCTCCCGACCGGCGGATTTACTTTAGAAGAAAATGTCATCATCATGGAAAACAAAGGCGCGCCAATGAAGGCAGTTCAGATGTCAGCCAGCAGTGGATGGGACGGAACTCCTCGATGTCAATCATCAGGCTCTAATATGTATGACGGAAAGCAGTTTCCAATACCTGGCAATTTCACCACGAACGACCTGCATGAAGGAGGCACCCCAAATGCCGCAGGTGCCATACTTGATGCGGATGGCAAGATGATCTATCAAAATCAGCCTCTGATGGTTTGCGGGCGTGGCGGCAATGTTACTTCCCGCTATCAGTATCCTACGGTCGACATCAAAGGCGACGGCATTCAGGGAGCCCAAGGAGGGTCAGGCATGTCAAGTGTTGGCGGCGCCATACGTATCAGCGAGATGAAACCAGGATATCGTATCCCACACGCATTGAAGCTTACTATTTTTGGAGTGGAAAATATTAGCGGAACAGGAAATGGCTATCGATGGCCAGCTGTCAAAGCAGATAGCGGTTGGGACAGGTGTGGCAGCGATAGCAATGCGTATTGTGGCAGTGTCCCGGCGCTTAAAATGGGTGCCCTCCTCGCCCTTCCTTCAAACGTCGACATCAACTCACTTGGCTTGTCATCTGATACATCAAAAATGCTCGCACGTGCTCTACAGGAATATGGTGGCTATGTTGTCGACAACTCGGCTTGGTCCAATGTGCATTTTGCAGTTGAATTTGGTCCGGCCGGCGATGGTGTCAGCACGTTTAATTCGATCGGCGGAATAAACAATGGTGATGTAAACAAAATTTTTGCTAAGTTGGCCGTCGTGGATAATAATGCTCCCGGCCCAACTGCTGGTGGTGGCGCACCAACAGCGCCTACCGCACTCCCCTTTTGTGACGGAGACAATCCGCCTCAGCCAACGAGCCCACCGGGGGCCACAGCCACTCCCCAACCACCTGGTAGCTGCACTTTAAAAAATAAAGGTGACGCCGATTGTAATGGAACAATCGCACTTACTGACTTTGCCATATGGAAAGCGGAATATTCAGGCAGTATGGGGACCGATATGGATGGTGATGGAAACGTACGTGACGCCGACTTTAACGCTGATTCCCAAGTGAAATTGGTTGACTATGAAATCTGGCGTACCAATTATGTTGGAGATGGTGGTGGAGGTGGTGGAGGCGGAGGTGGTGGAGGAAGCATCACAAAGCCAATTAAAATCGCCAGTATTGGAGACTCGATAACAGGTATGAATGAATCTTGGGTCTATGCTTTACAAGATCGCATGATTGCGGATTCATGTTCAAAAGGCACTGAGTACGATTTTATCGGCTATGACCAAGAGTTTCCAAATCCTGATAGCTATCCATATGCAAGTCGAGGACCTGCAGGATACGACCATGAGAGAATCAGTCGCGGAGGCTTTAATGCCAGAGGAATGCTAAACGTGGTAAAAGACCAAGACTTTGGCGGTCGACCAGATGTCGTCATCACCTACCTGAGCGTGAATAATCAGGGCGGCGGATACGTCGATGGTCGATTTAATCCAGCAGGCGACGGAAATACTGCCACTATGAAGCAAGATCTGAAGGAGATGATTCAATTTGCGCGAACCAAAAACCCCAATGTGAGTGTGATTCTGGGAACTCTTCAAACTAGTTTTGGCGTAAACGAAGTGAAGGCCTTGGCCACTGAGATGTCAACTGCCACATCGAAAGTGTTTGCTAGCGAGCCGCCTGCCTTTTCAGGTGGAGACGTCCACAGCATTCCTCCTGATAATATTGCAAGCGTTATGTATGCGAAGCTCAAACCAATTCTCGTAGAAAACAATATCTGCAACTAGCAGGCTTGAGGCAGGCATCAACCATCAATCATCAACGAGCAACCAACCTCATGCACCAATCTTAAACTCAACAATATCGTCTTCTTCCATCACGTAGTCGCGCCCCATGATTCCGACGCGCCCTGCAGCACGTGCACCAACCCAACCTCCATGATCCATAAAATCCTGATACTTAACCACATCGGCTTTGATAAATTTCTTTTCAAAATCTGTGTGGATGACACCTGCTGCCGCAGGTGCCAGCGTTCCCATAGGGATTGTCCAGGCTCGAACTTCTTTCTCGCCAGCCGTCAAATATGACATGAGACGCAGGGCTTTATAAGACTCTTTTACCAATCTATTGAGCCCCGTTTCGCTCAAGCCAAACTGCTCCAGGTATTCCTGTTGATCTTCATCGCTTAAGCCCAAAACATCATTTTCAAGCTTTGCACACAGATAAATGTAGTTGGTATTTGCGAGCTCATAGTTTGTCGACTGCAATACTTGTTCAATTTGTGTCTTTATCGCGTCAGCGTTCATCAGCTGCTCTTCAGATACGTTAAACGCAAAAATAACTGGTTTGACAGTTAGAAGGTTGAGGGGTTTTAATAATTCAAGCTCCTCGCTGGTCAATGATTGCGCACGAACTGCAATCCCCTCGTTGAGTGGCCCGCGTATCTTTTGAACCACCGCGTAGCGTGCGATGTCTTCTTTTCCAGCCGATCCACGTGGTTCTTTGTATTTCTCAAGTGTCGCCAAATCAGCGAGTGCGAGCTCGGAATCTATGGTCAAAATATCAGCCGCCGGATCTACCTTATTATCTACATGAATAATGTTATTGTCGTCAAATAATCGCACAACGTGCACGATTGCAGCTACTTCGCGAATGTGAGCCAAAAACTTGTTTCCCAATCCTTCACCAGTTGACGCCCCACGAACTAGACCTGCAATATCATAAAACTCAACAACTGCCGGAAGAATTGCCTGGGCATGCACTAAGTCCCGTAGTTTCGGCAGACGGGCGTCTGGCACTTCAATGATCCCTACATTTGGTTCGATTGTGCAAAAGGGGTAGTTTTGTGCATCGGCTACCGTTCGCTTCAGAAGCGCATTAAAAAGCGTGGATTTACCCACGTTTGGAAGTCCGACAATTCCGATTGATAGCTGTGCCATAAGCTTCTCATTATACCCCATGCATTGGGCAAAGTTAACTAAAGAGCTATCAGGTGGCGTATGACTCGTGCACTACTGATTTTTCAGCGATTCACGATGTTCTTTTGCAAGGCTTGGATTATCCACATCACCCATGCGTTCTTTGGAGACTTGAAATCGATCCATATAGAGAATGAGTGCTGCTCCAAAAGCGCTTAAGAAAATGAGTGCAAGCGTAGTCGCATCCTGCATATCGGGCATAATATTTTTCACAATCATCGGGACCTCTTCCCCATGACTGTTGATTCGAGTCGATATCACTTCTTGCCATGGCCAAATCTTGCGCACTGAGCCCAACATAACGCCTGCCAATATGGCCACTGAAATATCGTGATGATTTTTAAATAACCATGATAATACCCGAGAAAATAGCGCTAACCCAATAATACAACCTGCCATAAATACGCCAAGGGTCACTACATCACGATTCGTGACGGCAGCCAGTATTTGCTGATACTTTCCCAAAAGAAGCAAGATAAATGATCCCGAAATCCCCGGCAATATCATGGCGGATATGGCAATTGCACCGCTTATAAATACCACTGGAAGTGTGTTTGGTGTCTCGATTGGAATCATGCCGACCAAAAAATATGTGATCACGACAGACACAATAAATGATATCTTGTCAGACACATCCCACTTCACCACACGCTTCAGTACAATCCAAGTTGAAGCAAGTACAAGGCCGAAGAAAAATGCCCACACAAACATCGGATAATCTTTCAGCAAGAATGTGAGCGCGCTCGCTAAGGAGAACAGTGCAGAAAAAATGCCAAGCGCCAACGGAATAAGGAATCGAAAAGGCACAAGCTTCATAGCCTCAGAATATTTGCGCTCAAGCATCAATTTAATACATGTTCCGCTTAAGGTTTTTATACTGTAGAGCAGCTCTTCATAGATGCCAGATAGGAATGCGATGGTCCCGCCAGATACGCCCGGAATTAAGTCGGCAGTCCCCATCGCAAACCCCGTTACATACAAGCGCGCATACTTTCTTATGTTTTTATGAATGTCGTTGAAGATGTTAAAATGAGCCATATATTTGCTTTGACGCATCAATTGTGCAATAAATAATACTCGATTATGATATCACAGCGACATGCCCATTGTCAGCTACATCGTCTATCGCTGATTTGCTATTATTATCTGTAAGGTCTGGGGCGAATATGTCACACACTACGTTTTATGTCACAACATCTTATCTATTATATTCTTTCGTTTGTTGGCATCTGGCTTGGCGCGGGTCTGGCGATACGATCGGTTGAGCGCGTCTCGCATAAACTCAAACTCTCATCTTTTTCTGTCTCTTTTCTCCTGTTGGGAATGCTTACCTCAATTGGTGAATTTTCAGTTGGTGTAAATGCGATTATTGAAAATGATCCTGAAATTTATGTCGGCAATCTTATTGGTGCCTCAATCGTCATATTCATGCTCATTATCCCCTTGCTCGCACTGCTTGGGCGAGGCATCAAAGTTCACAAAGAGTTGCAGGGGCCAAACATGATTATGTCACTTATCGTCATTGCAGCGCCCGTTATCCTCTCTATTGACGGAGTGATCAATCGATTTGATAGCATATGTATCATCATGCTTTACGGCCTCCTGGCGATAAGAATCAGGTCGCAGAAAGGAGTGTTTGAACAACTTCGCGAAATGACAACCATGCGCCCGTTCAAATCATTTCATGCAATCCGTGAGGTTGGGAAAATATTACTTGGCCTCACTATCTTGTTTATATCAAGTCACGTGGTCGTTGAGCAAACATTGTATTTTTCATCATTTTTGGGAGTGTCGCCATTTTTACTGAGCTTATTGCTTATTTCAATCGGAACCAATATTCCCGAGCTTTCACTCGCACTTCGATCTTCGTTTATGAAAGATAACCAGGTGGCGTTTGGCGACTATGTTGGCTCTGCTGCATTTAATTCATTTCTTGTTGGAGCCCTGACGTTGTGGTATGGACAGCCCGTTATTTTGACCAATAGTTATCTCGTAAGTCTCCTCTTTCTGATCGTTGGCTTGCTTGCATTTTATTTTTTTGCCAAATCCAAACATGTGATTTCTCGCGTGGAAGGACTTCTTTTGCTTGTGCTCTACGGCATGTTTTTGTGGTCTGAGATTGCGCTCCATACCTGGCGCATGGGCCCTTAGATTAGGGTGTTGCAACATAGGTTGTTTTCCAGGTGCCAAAGTCGACAAGACTCACTATATCATCATCGTTAAAGTCAGCGTCCATCGCACTTTCATCTCCATCCTCATCCGCCCCGCAGTTTGCGACTTCGCTCAAGGTGCAACCTGCCTGATACTCACTCAACCAAATATTGAAATCAGCCAAACGTACGCCTCCGGCGCAATCGGCATCGCCTTGTGATTTGTTGCATGCCGTGTCAGTCGGACTGGGCGAGGCGGTGGGAATTGTGGTTGGCTCAACAAACACTTCACATGCCGGCGCTTGACGCACTTGACCTGAGCATTGTGGGGCCGTTTGTGTTGTAGCGGCCTGCTGATCAAACTCCACGACACGGAGTGCATTTGCGACCGACACGCATTCACCAGACGCGGCACCAAATAAATCATGACATGCTTGTGTCATTGACTGATAGACAGATAGATAATTGGATGTCTGATATAAATACGCCGTCATTGCTCGATACCAAATCGAAAGAGCCTTTTCCTGACCAAGCGCCTCAACCTGGCAACCGTCAACTGCCGCACCTTCTGTCATGAGATAAAATGCATACGAAACGGCCGAAATATTTCGATGAACTCCTCCTGAATCCGCGCTCCCACAATAAAAATTTTCATCAAATATACCCATGGGGCCGGGGCGTGGTATAGCTTCATAACCGCCTGATGTTTGCACAAGCGAACGATTTAGTAATGGATTTGCGATGTCTCTCAAATAACCAATTGTCAAGTCCTCCCCGAGCAACCAGTCATCATCAAGAATAGTTGAAAAAATATCTGCCAATCCCTCATTGATCGTTCCTGATGCATCCCCATAGTTTAGTTGTGCCGTGTGCGTGATGATTGCGTGGGTATATTCATGCGACAAAATGTCCATGACGCCAAACCCCGTGCAGATTAGAAATTGCTCATTGTCCGGGCTCCACGAAGCATTGGGGCAAAACGACAAACCGCCGGTCGTTCTGACTGAATCCGGAATGCGCGCTATGACATTTATTCTTCGCCCCGCTCCATCGTAGCTGTCTCGTAAATACTGTTCGTTATAGAAATCATAAATAGTGCTGAATTTGGAAAATATGGACTCAATCTCTGCATTTGACGAGGGTGCGGTTGTTTCGGTTCGCCCCACACATGTCCCATCAGTTTGAATATCTTCATAATTACAAACTGATATTGCGCGCGCCTCATGCATCAGTTCTTGGGTGTATAACAAGCTGCCGTCAGTCTGCGAGACAAAATATGCCCTCGACTGGATCACCGGCCCTGTGGGATTTGAGTAAACCACACGAACAGCAGGATACGTACGCGCATCTTCCCCCAATCCGGCCACCGCACGATTCACCAATACTCGCTCCACAGCACTCTCTCGTGGCGCCTCTTCAAAGTCAGCTGATGCATAGCGAAAGGCCGTAGCAATCGCCTCATCTTCGCTTAAAAGAGCCTGCTCGAGCAACTCATCTTTGACAATAGAACCGGCCACCGCATATACGTTTTCTCCCGACATATGAAGTGCAATATGCGACCCGTATACCGGTCGCCCTTGTATTTCTTGCTGAAAAAAATAGTGTGAGTAGTTTGTGGTTTTTGAGTTTTGCAAAGAAGTGGCAAACGGATTTGGCTTCTCTTTTAATACCATTCGTTGCGGGCGAACTTTTTGTGCAAATGAACCAGGCAGCACTTGGACAACACTTTCACTCTCCTTCTGGACATTGTCATTTGAAAAAATACCCTTTACATCTGTGTCTTGTGTGACTGAAAGTTTTTTTTGCAAAAATTCATATGCGCCTGCAGCTCCGGCCGCGTCTGCTTTATAAAGAGGATTTGATGGAGTGGAAAACAAGGAAAACGACACTGTTGAAGGATTTACTTGAAGCTCCGATTCTTCAGCAAGCATGGAGTCTGAAATCAGAACGTTTGTGTCCTGAGCCACGCTCACTCCGGCCAGATATGCTAATGATGAAACAGCAACCACCAACCCTATCATACATGCCACAACTAATCCGAGTAGGCGATTCATACCGATTTATTTGCCCGTTTGAGCTCAGTGTATTTGATGTAAATGACCATGTGGCGAAGCGCCGAAAACAACGCAAAAACGAATCCTGAAAACCCGTCCACATATCCTCGGTGACGAATATAAAGACTGACAAACGTGACCAGCGGCTTCACCACAAATGACGAAATCATGCCAATTTTGTGCCCCGACGTATGCGCATCATGCGCATCAAGACTTGTGTATCTATTCCATCTGGTGAGATAGCGTGAAAACGTAGGATCTGCATAGTGCAGCAAATCATGCTTTAAATATCCAACACTTCCATTCACCGTCACATTTTCATGCACCGACTTACATGGCAAATGTGCCACGCCTCGCCTATAGAGACGAATCGTGTAATCTGGGTACTGCCCGCCTTTGCTCAGGAATCGTCCGACAAACCAATTTTTTCGCGCAATCCAATACGCATCATTTGTGCTCTGCTCTGAATCCTCATGTACTATTTTCTGTATTTCGCGGCGCAATTGCTCAGACACTGCCTCATCTGCATCAAGTTGCAAAATCCAATCACATTTTGCCTCATTGATCGCTTTTTGTTTATTGATATGAAACATTGGCGGATTATCAGTGTGAATGATGCGCACTTTATTTCCATATTCTTTGAGCTTCTTGACCGTGTCGTCGGTCGACCCTCCATCAACAACCACAATTTCATCTACCCACTCGACGACGCTTGCCAGCGCATGATGAAGATTATCTTGCTCATTAAATGTTGCCAAACATACCGATATTGTTTTCATAAAAATGTGCCAACTTTGGCTGTACCAACTGCATAATCTGTATTTATTTTACTCATATTATGAAGTATAATGGCGGTAATATGAGTCCGCTTCTTGTCCCCACTATATCATTTCTTGGATTTCTTGCGTTTGTCGCGGTTTCACTAACACTTGTTGTTCTTCTGATTGATCGAGCATTTGGTACGCGAATCATGTGGCGCGTTCAATCACGTACTGTTGGATTTGCTGATTCTGCAGTATTTGTATCGACGCTGGTGGCCACTTTGGCAAGCCTTGCACTTTCTGAAGTTCTTCGCTTCCCGCCCTGCGTATTGTGCTGGTATCAGCGAATATTTATGTATGTGCAGGTGCCGCTCACTTACCTTGCACTTGCACGTCGAGAATTGAGCCTTCTCAAGCCTTATCTTGTCGTTCTGAACGCGGCTGGAAGCATTGTCGCGCTCTATCACTATAGCCTTCATGTATTGCCACGCACCGTGGTTGCGATTGCGCCATGCAGCAACTCAGTTGGCGGCGTTCCTTGTGATCGTGGATATGATATGTATTTTGGATTTATGACATTTCCCCTTATGGCAGCTGCAGTATTTGCTTTCAATATCTTACTCCTTACCGTTTACAATCAAAAGCCAGCAAATCAACCTGTTGCAAAGCCCGCAGCATCTCGAAAAAAAATAATGAAAAATACGAAGCCTCGTGCTCGCGCGTAACACATTCTCAACACATCATAAATGCTCTCGATTGTCACCATTCCCGATCCTGTCCTAACTACCCCAACGCGGCCAGTGACCGTCATTGACAAGTTTATCAAGAGGCTTGTTGCCGATATGGAAGATGCATTACTTGCACAAAAGGATCCTGAGGGCGTTGGACTTGCTGCTACTCAGGTTGGCAAATCCCTCTCGCTATTTATTATTAAAAACAATAAAAACGCGCCAACTCGCGTATTTATTAATCCCCAACTCCTCAGTAAACCGAAGAAAATCATTCCGACGCCCGGCCAACAAAAGCGCGCACTTGATCGTATGGAAGGATGTCTGTCTATCCCACATATTTGGGCGCCCTTAGTTCGCACACAAGCCATAAAACTTCGCTTTCAATCGCTTGATGGAGTGGTGCATGAAGAGGAATATACGGGGTTTGACGCCGTGATCATACAACATGAAGTGGACCACTTAAATGGCATTCTATTTACGACTCGTTGCCTTGAGCAAAGTGCACAGCTTTATGAAGAGCGATCAGGCGAGTTGCACAAAATTCGCATCTAACTTCACCCTACCCCACCAAGACCTGCATGATTGGGGTGACAAAAAAATTCAAAATCTGCGAGAGCATCGAGCTTCCCCCGACCGGAACGATCAGAAGCAGCAAAAACATCCACCAATAACGCTGGAGGGAATACCATTCCTCAGCATGTCCGCCTGGCAAGAGTCCCCCAACCACCTTAAATCCGTCAAACGGATGTACAGGTATCATATTGAGGACCGCAAGAAGCACATTTATTTGAATAAATGGAACCAGCATCTGTGAGGGAAGTACGGTGCGAAACAGAACTGTTGCCAAAAGCGCCATGATAATGTTTGAGAGTGGGCCAACAATCGAGATAATTGCCGCGTCCCGTGTTGGATTTTTAAGATTATATGGATCAAACTGAACTGGCTTTCCCCATCCAAATCCAAAAAATAGCAACATCAAGGTTCCGATTGGATCCAGATGTGAGGCAGGATTGAGCGTGAGCCTTCCTTGAAGTGATGGAGTTGGGTCGCCCAGATGATCAGCGGCATAGGCGTGCGCCGCCTCATGCACGGAGATCGCAATAACGAGCGAGACTGCCACAAAAACGAACGCAATTGGGCTTTGCAATAGTAAATCTATCATATTATTGAAAATCAGCAACAATGCTACACCTCATATAGTAAATATGCGTTGAAGATGGTGTACAAGTATGATATCATAAGTACTTATGGAATGCTATCACTGCGGAAAAGGTGTCCTATTTGGTCGTTCTCACACTCATCATAGAGGTGTTGCCGGCGGTCGCTGGAAAAAACGAGCTCAAAAAACACAACGCATATTTCGTCCCAACTTACAGAAATACGACATCCTCGAAGAGGATCAGCTCCTTCGTGTCAAACTCTGTACCAAATGCGTAAAGCGAGTCAAAAAAGATATTACCGACGGTGTTCGACCGTTTCTTATCATCCCCCACCTCGTGTATCGTGCAGAAGCTGCAGAAATGAAAGCCGCGGCGCCTGCCACAAGTCATGCCTAAGCACTGCTCTTGGCATATCTCATCGGACAACACTACCCTTGAAGATCTTCATGGTTTGAGAGAAACACATAACCAGCACCTTTTTGTGACAGAAGAACGCACTCCAATTTTTTAATACGCGATGAAACCCAGGTAGATTATTTCTTTATGCATCGCATGTACTCTTGAGTACTACAACCTTTTCCCAGCTTAGACTTAATTTGATCACAGTCGGTATAGTCGCACGTTGCAGATGTCGTCGTGGTAGTGGTCGTCGTCGTTGAGGGGCTCGTTGATGGGGCAACAGCATCTGACCCCGCAGGTGACGCGGTGATCACCGCAATTGGCGTAGGAGTCACAATAGATTGAAGGTTGATCCCCGTCTCCACTGCATCTGCCTCTCCATCTCCCTTGGTAACAAACGTCCATGGCGCTCCGCCATTATCAAAGATTTTATTCTCACCGTATACAATCTGGAAATAATAGGTAGTGGCCGGAGTAAGAAGGCTCAGATCAACCACGTGTGAGGTCGACTTTTCCCCTTCAATTGGTGCAAATGAACCAAGTGCCGCAGGCGAAACGCCATACTGAATGACTCCCCCATCGGCTTCAATCGGTGTTTTCCAAGTAATAGTCGCCGTCGTTCCAGTCACATTCGTAATCTGCACATCTTGTGGTTGCTCGTCATTTGCGCGGATAAATCGGCCTTGAATCATTCCAAAAACCAAATAAGCAAGAACAACGGACACAATGCCGCCAACTGCCATCCCTAATATTTTACGTATATTCATAAGAACATGAGTTACCGAATCAAACTTTATAATAACAACTGCATCATGAATCCAAATGCAACAAATGCCATGCCCGGCACCACAACACGCAACACATTATCAATCACTCCACTTTGAGGCAATTCATTTGGTCGTGCGCTCGAAGTGGCCGAACCTGTGCTTGTTGTGCCTGTTTTTGGAAGCGTTGAAATGGTCGGAGTTATTTTTGAGACTCCATCACCGATTGTGACCGTTGCTTCATCGTTTGTCGAACAGGTAACAATATTTGTTGAGTTTGCATCATTTTTGATGATTTTTGATGTGTCTGCAAATGTTGCGCCGCAGCGATATGTCATGGTGATTGTGCCGTTGACCAATGCCTTCATGGTGATTGTGGCAACTGTCCCCACCCCCGTCTTATAGTCGCTTGGGTCGTTGACAAGAGCTGCAATATATACACGCCCAGCTGTCACATCATTTAGTACTGTGGGGAAATAGTCGCCATCTGCCACGGACACCGCGTTCAAATACGTCTTATCAAACATCACATACATGTCGGTCGAGGTGATCTGCTCGGAGCCCGGATCAACAACCACATCAATCGTAAACTCCTGACCTGCAGTCACGCTCACGGTATCTGGATCAAATTTTAATGATGCAGCAGATACTCCAGCACAAAGCGGCACGATAAATAACGCACAAATAAGAAGTAATATCGACCCCAGTCTCATAGTATAAACGATAGTATATGCAGCACAAAAAGTCAAAAGTTTGGAGGCTCTACAACCTACTTCTCATCAAACTTAAAGCCGAGTGAGTACAAGACAAGCGAGAAGTCTTGAGTATCCACGATACCATCTCGATTGAGATCAGCAATGGCCAAATCTTCTTCTTTCTGCGAACCTATCCTCTGACGAATTGATGCCAAATCAACAGAATCAATCACCCCATCTTGTGTTGCCAGATCTCCGGCAAGCAGGGTGATTTTGTTGAGGTCAAAGGTGTTTGTTCCCGCTTTCAGCGTGATCTTACCCACAGTACATGTGTATTGTCCAGCAAGCGGCTCATTGGGGACCGCGTCACATATCTTCTTTTGGATGTGTCTTGGACCCTTGATCAATATTGTATAGGTGGCGGCCGGAATTGCTTGAACATCAATTGCTCCGGTGTATAAGCCTTTTTCATCCGGAAAGAGCGAAACCGTGCTAGTTACGTTGGTTGATCCAACAAGTGTCACTTTTGTTTTTTCATACTCGCTGATTACAGGCTTTGCAGGAATACCCTGTAAACGAGCGATAAATCGCAACGTCATTGGTACAGGTTGTTGTGGCGTAGGAGTAGCGGTAGGCGACTTAGTTGGAGTCGGGGTTCTGGTTGGCGTTGGTGTTGGCGTACGAGTGGGTGTAGGAGTAGGAGTTCTCGTTGGTGTTGGAGTAGGTGTACGCGTTGGCGTCGGGGTTGGTGTCTTTGTGGGAGTGGGCGTCGGCGTGCGTGTCGCGGTAGGAATCGGGGTTGCGCTTGGCGCAATCACCTGACACTTGTTTGTCGTACACTCGGCACCTGTGGCGCATGCTGTCAAAACACATTTACTATTTAAACAAGAATGATTGCTTGGACATTGTGACTGAGTTGTACATGCTGAGCCACACGCAGGATTAACAGTTGGCGCGGGCGTTGTGGTTGGGGCAAGCGTTGCAGTTGGCGCGGGCGTTGATGTTGGACCCGGTGGATCGGTGGGGACTGGCGTTACGGGAGTTGTGGAAAAAGTGTGCGCCGAAGTGGCCGTGGTATCAACCGTGATTGCCGAAGTGGCACCGGTCACTGTCGCGCTCACAACCCGTATGGTGCCCGTTCCGACCGCACCACTTATGACAAATGGAATCGTATATTTTTGAGAAAGAGGTGAAAGTGTCGCTGCGGCAACGTGGGCCACTCGCATTGTAGTATCAGTTACCGCAGTCTGGGGCGATACTTTTGTGTATCCTGCGGCCGGATTTCCAATTGATACGAATTTGAGGCTTCCTGTTGATTCAAATTGAATATCAAACGACTTAATCCCGTCTCCTGTTCCATCAAGAGTTGTGTCAATAACTACCGAGGTTTGAATATTTGTGTTGGCAGTATGCGCGCCGCCCGCGTCAGGAAACGTAACTTTTGATTGCGAGCCTCCCGCTCCGCCCGTTTCAAAAGTAAATGTCCCCGCTTGCAGCTCATCGGGAGTAAACAAATGGCCATCGATCGTTCCAACCACTTCAATATCTGTTGAGCTCACCGTAAATCCGCCAGCCCCCTCCCCTGTCCCTTCAAATGACACATCAAACTTGACCTCACTGACTGGATCAGACTGATATACCGTGTAGGTCAGTCGAACAGTGTCGGCCGTCACCGTGTGAAACAGTTTTTGTGCATCGGTAAAGCCAACTGGCGTTGAGACTTGTAGAAACTTCGTGTTTCCCGTTTTTTTCAGAACGATATTAAATGCCGTAATTTGATATGCAGCTTCATTTGGCTTAATAGTCACCGTGGTCGTATTTGACTCACCAGGTACATAGGTTTGATTGTTTGGAGCAACTACCACTCCCACTCCATTTGGAAGCCCAACAGCCTTAAATGTATGAAGCGAAGTGTTTGCAAAAAACCACAGCCCCATGGCCGTCGCAATGGTTATTGCACCGTAAAAAAGGAGTATGAGATAAGGATGGGGTGACGCTTTCGTTTGGTGTGACATGTAAACACGGTGTGGTATTTTATTTGCTTGGGGCAATGCGAATCATCTCATCTGATAAGTATATTTTTTGACTATCTGCATTGATTAGCTTGGTAGTATTGCTATCCATTTCTTGCACAACATATATGCTATTGTCAGCGCCTTTTGCTTGGGTTACCGGGATTGATAATACTGCCGCGTCCTCAAAAATTGTCTTATCAGTTGCCGAAGGCAATTTGAAGGCAGTAATTGCCATGACGCCGGGCTTTGCTTCTTTTTGAACAATTTTAAAATCTTTCATTGATGAAGTTGCAATGCCGACAGATGTTTTGGCCGGATCGTATGCGAGTATCACATCGTATGCAACTACGTCATTTCCGCCTGAATTCATGGTAACCGAATAAATCACTTGCTCCTTCTCTACATTTGTCATGCTATTTCGCGAGGCAGGTGAGCTGATAAACATTCCATATACGAAATATGAAGCGACCAGTATTACGATGACAATAACTGCCGCACGCCACTGTGTCCATGTGCTTTTGGTGTCTTGTGTAGTTTTTTCCGTATCCATACGTTACAGTATTGCGATAATCCGAATATAATGCAAGTCTACTTGATTACTCTTCGTCGTATTTTATGTTTAACGATTGAATGACAAGCGACATGTCTTGCGTATCGATAATTCCATCACGGTTCAGGTCCCCTACTTGCAGCTTTACTGGATCGCGTGATCCGATTGATTGTCGAATATATGATGTGTCATATGAGTCAACCACACCATCTTGAGATGGCAAGTCACCAACAAGCTGGACAATGCGAGTCAAGTCAAAGTCATTTCCCCCAGCAACAAGTGCCACAGCTGCCTGCCCACATCGATATGACCCAATTGCAGACTCAGTTGGAGCGTTCACACAGAGCTTTTTCTGAAGATGCCTTGGTCCTTTAATATACATCCTGTATGTGTTTCCAGGCTTAGCTTGTATATCAACTGATCCGCGATAAACCCCCTGATCATCCGGAGTAAGGGTGATTTTGGTGTCCAAATCGGTTGGCCCGCGCAGTCGAAGAACAAACACTTCACCACCCGAGGTAACGGGCTTTGACAAGATCCCTTGCAGGCGTACAGCCAACTGCAATTTCATCGCAGACAATCCTCCACCTCCCGGTGGTACAGTCGGTACG
>CAYUJW010000011.1:0-23730 GCA_964445135.1 uncultured Gammaproteobacteria bacterium | reverse complement strand
ATGATGCGACGACCCTTGGACTTCGCCCCTCATCGACCAGTTCTTCCAACTTCTTAGGGTTTATAAGAGGATCACGCCTTCGTTCAATTGACCCTCTCATTCGTTCAACAAGACTCATATATTTGATATGTAATTGTCAGCGATATTTTTGTCGCGAATACGAAGCATATTGTACACCACAATAAGCTTAAGAGTGTTGATAGTAATCTTGAGCAAGTTTTTACACACAACTCTATTAAGGTTGGTGTGCATTCAAGACTCCTGATTTGCATTGCATGACTTCCGCTTGAAGAAAGAACTCTTTTAACTTTCTTCTTCTCCCACTGCTACTTTTCCACCAAGTGTTCGTTTTAGAGACTGTCTCAATTGTTCGCGACCAAAGCCGCTTTTGAGAAATACTTCTCGAGCCCGCGCATCTGCTTCGTTGATGAAGTAGTCATAATGAATAAGCGTAAGTGGGCGCCTGTGCGCGGTTGACTTCACCTCTCCGCGCGCATGTGCAGATAGGCGGTTACGTAAATTTGTTGAAATGCCCGTATAGAGGCGCTTATCCTTTTCGCTGTATAATGTGTAGACGTAGAAGCGCTGGTGTTCTCCTGGCATAGCAAGTCAAACTTGCAAATTATATATAAAACTGCGCCAAGTCAGACTTGGCCTTCGTCAAACCCGCGAACCGAGTTTGACTCGGGAGCGGGGTACGGGAATCGGACCCGTATCTCATCCTTGGGAAGGATGCATACTACCACTGTACTAACCCCGCGCGTGTGTGGATTGAATACTATTATATCAGGCGCCGTTGATCTGGTCTAATGTGGCGATTCCAACACACATTGCAAGCCCTGATCTTATTTGATATACTTGTGATCTTGATGGACTGCATTGATGCATATTTCACGCATACACATCTATGATTGTATATTTTACCGGCTCGATTACATCGCACGAACATAACAAAAAGTACTACGAAAACATCGTGGATATTTTAAAAAAAATGGGTCACGAGGTGATTGCCGATCATATTCTTAACACAAATGAAGAGGCGGTTGAAAAAAAACCTCGAAATGAACGTCTCTCGTTTAATCGTCAAGTTGAGCAGTGGATTCAATCGTGTAATTGTATTATTGCCGAAACCTCAGTGCCAAGTGTCAGTGTTGGGTATGAGATTGCCATGGCAACGCGAATTGGAGTGCCAGTTCTCATTCTTCATCGAACAGGTGGCGGGCCGTCGCTTCTGACGCACCACAAAAACGAACAAATATTGGTCGAAAAATATACTCCTACAACTATCACTTCAATTCTTGAAGATTATATGGCGTATGTGAAAGATAATCGTGATATAAAGTTTACTTTCTACCTATCTCGCAAATATATTATGTATATGGATGAAGTGGCAAAAACGAAACAAATGACCAAATCTGGATATTTACGTTGGCTCATCGAACAGGACATGCAGTCATCTCACTAACCTAGTCTTCATTCAATTTGTGTGTAACGTTGCATAAACGTACGGCAAAGTGCTGTATGTTTAATTCGTCATACTCAGGTATACAATAGTCTTTCGAGAATCAGCCTGACAAATATCTGACGGGCGGGTTTTTTTTTATTTTTGCACCAAAACCAACATGTCTGAGCCGACAAAAAAACACGCACACGTAAAGCTGAGCCAATGGTTTGCGACCGCCATCTGCGGCAATGATATTTTGAGCTCATCGCTGTATGTATCGGGTATTGCGGTTTTGTTTGCAGGAGTATACGCACCAATTGTTTTATTGATGATTGGATTCGTACTATTTCTCTATAAGAAAGTCTACACAGAAGTTGTTGAAGCGCTGCCTATTAACGGAGGCGCGTATAACTGTTTGCTCAACGGAACCAGTAAAATAATCGCGGCAATTGCTGGTGTTATGACGTTTTTGTCCTATATTGCAACAGCCGTCATATCTGCCAAAGTCGCAGTTGAATATGTGAATACCGTATTTGAGGTTCCAGTCATTCCCATGACAATCCTGCTTCTTTTTGCTTTTGCGTGTTTGGTTATTTCAGGTATCAAGGATTCGGCAAATGTTGCCCTTGGCATTTTCATTTTTCACATCGTGTCACTCACTTCGTTCGTTGCCTTAGGCCTCATTCATTATCTTGGGGGCAATTCGCTCATTATGGAAAACCTGCAACACACAAATGTGATTGTTGCGAATAAAGGCGGGATCATGATGGCGCTTTATTTGGCATTTTCAGCGTCCCTGCTTGGAGTGTCAGGATTTGAAAGCTCGGCAAACTTTGTGGAAGAGCAAGACACTGGGGTATTTCGAAAAACGCTTCGCAATATGTTGATTGGCGTTGCTATATTTAACCCACTTATTGCATTGGTTGTGGTCAATAGTATGCCATACGAGACGATCGTTGCTTCAAAAGACTTCTTGCTTTCAAACGCAGCTCAAGTGCTTGGAGGAGATATGTATCGATACATGATCGTGGCTGATGCATTTTTGGTTTTGTCAGGTGCGGTGCTTACTTCATTCGTTGGAGTTTCTGGTTTGTTGTCACGTATGGCCGGTGACAGCTGTTTGCCAAGCTTCTTAAACTCTATAAATTCAAAGGGTTCGTATCCTCGCATCATATTGTTATTCTTCTTCCTCAGCAGCTCAATTCTGTTGGCAACAGGCGGCGATCTACTCTCACTCGCTGGTGTATATACCATCGCATTTTTGGGAGTTATGAGCTTGTTTGCGTTTGGTAATTTGATTTTGAAAGAAACTCGCACTGAGCTAAAGCGTACATATAGCGCGCCAGTCGTGGTTGTTTTGCTTGCGTTTTTTGCAACATTCCTGGGTATTTTAGGAAATATTCGTATTGATCGCCAGAATCTTATATTTTTCGAACTCTACTTTATTCCTTCGATCCTCATTGTTATGAGTATTATCTATATGGACTATATTATGCGATTTCTCCTTCGAACCACCCGACGATTTCCGCGCATCAATAAATATATTCGTGACCACTTTGAAGATGTGACTGATGGGCGATTTGTGGTCTTCGTGCATCATGAACGCCGACTGTATCAAGCGCTCAACTATATCGATCGCAATGAAACGGGCTGGAATATTCAGCTTGTGGTATGTCGAAGTACTGAGTACAAAAAGCGCGATCACACCTATTATCAACTCAAGGAGTTATTGCCTAAACTTCAGCAGGCCGGGGCATTTGCGCACTTTGACATAAAGCTAGACTACATCGATGAAGACTTTGGTCCAGAAATGATTGATAAAGCTGCAAAAAAATATAAGGTGCGTAAAAATCGCATGATGATTGGATCTATCCATCACACCCACCCATTTGATTACTCAGATCTTGGTGGTGTGCGCATCATTTTCTAACTCTTCTCGTTTTGCCGCATGCAAACCAATCTGTAGCAGCATGATGACTGTTGCCACAAAGAGCACATGTGGATGCAGAAGGATGTTATCAAACACACTATATACGCCAAGGAATGTGATGATTGGGCGCATACCGACACTGCTTTGCCACCACGCCGTAAGAACCGCAATATATGCGATGAGGCCAACAACTCCCATGGTTGCCAACATCACTAGATATGTGTTCTGAAAGCCTGCGCCCGCATGGTTTACTCCCTCAACGCCTACTTGCTTTGCATACCCTGATATTTTGACATCTCGGATATGATTGTATCCAACTCCAAACAGCGGGTGCTTTGACCACACGATAAGCGCTTCTTGGTAATCTGCAAGTCGCGCCTCGATGGTTGATGTGCGAAGTAAACGCCCTGCTTCGCCAGTTGGCTTAGGAATACCAACAAGCAACACGCATGAAAAGGCAATGACAAGAAGTGTGGGGAGAATGAGCTTTTTCTGTAGTGCCCATACCATAAGCGCCATAAACATCGCAACATATGCTCCACGGGCAAAGGTGAGTAAAAATATGGCGGCAAGCGCACTGAGGTAGAGCTTACGAAAGCGGATTTTGGGAGAGGAAAGAACAAACAAAAGTAGCATTGCATAGATGCTTGAAGAAAGTGAGCTATCCAAAAAAGTGCCGACCATGCGCATATGATGGGGATCCCACCCAGATGGATAGAGCCACCACATATCTGGCGAAAAGACAAACTGAATAATTGCCACCACAATCGTGCTAACCAGGAGGAAGTGGGTGGTGTCGTGAGGCCGCGGAACTTTGATTTTGGACGTAAGCGCCACCCCGATCGCAATCATATATAGTGTGAGGCGAATCGCATAGAGGGCGGCAATCATATGGCTGCTGAGGGAAAATTGTGCAAACGACAGGACAAAGCTTACCAAGAGCAGACTGAGAAAAACCATGAGTGAAAATGCATAGCGTGTCTGAAGAGCTTGACGACCAATGCTACCTCGTATTGTAGTGAGAATCCATATGGTCCAGGGGATTTCGTACCAATATGCATTTATCGTTTGATCAAAGATGCTGATTCTACCAATCATGCCCAGCGGAAAAAGGAAGCAGCTGAGTAAGAACGCATATGAGCTCAACCGTTTCATGAAGATGGGGAAGGTATGGTTTTTTGGGCTGCAAGGGTGGTTGTCTGGTACCATTTTGCCCGTACCAAAAATGAATGAAAACTCATCATGAATGAATAGACAAATCCGGCAGCCCCATCTAAAAACCCAAGCAGAAACACATAGGTATAGATAAATTTAAGGGGTGGAAAGAGAAAAAGTTGAAGATAAAATGCGCTGCCTTCTGCTCGTCCTGCTCGCGCAAGCTCACGTGCCCGAACACTGCTGTAATAATTTATGTGGTTTAAAAATGAGGCAATGGTTGGGTGAGGTGTGTGCATAAGCATCCCATCAAGTCGGGCACTTGCGACAACCGGTATGTGTAGCTGTTCATGGACTGCTCCTTTCCACTCAACACCTGACTCTTTTTTGACCAACCGGATGATGCCGCGCGTACGAGCCATGAACGTTTCGCCAAATGAAAGAGTGTGTCCCCAAAACACGTCCTGACGTCCGATCATATAGCAATTGTATGCCGCTTTTTTGTACGACGTTACCATCTGAAGCGACTGTGCAAGCGCGGGTGTCACCCATTCATCAGCGTCTAAAAAAAATACCCAGTCAGAGCTTGCGTGTTTGAGCCCGGTATTTCGAAGATGTGCAAAATCACCATCGGTATTATCTCGAATAACATGTGCCCCACGGTGTCGGGCGTTTAGCACGGTCTTATCTGTCGAGTTATTATCAATAAGAAGTATTTCATCTGCCCACGAAACCGATTCGATTGCGCGACCAATAGTGTCCTGTTCGTTTTTGGCAATGATTACTACGCTTAACATGAGCAATATTCATTATACATCAGTACCAAGACTCAAGTCCACGAACCGTTTTTTCCCAATTAAACTGGGCGGCAAAGCTCTTGGGCGTGATGTACGGCTTATTTGAGGAACATGCTTTGAGGATATATTGCTCAAGTTCAGACTCATTTTGCGCCTCATGTACATACGCTTTTAATTCGGAAATAACATTTCTTTTTATGCCAATTGCGACACAATTTGCACAAAGCGCTTCAAGAAAGGGGAAATGCAAACTTTCATATTGACTCATACATACATATATCTTGGCTGACTGGTAAAGTTTGGCCAGTTGTGAGGGGGAGGCGTATCCTGTACAAATGATATTCTGCTGGGGGTCATGATGCTTGGCGTGCGGTCCAACAAGTTGCAGGGTGTAATCTCCCATTTGCATTGGGAACTTGCGTCGCATATGAACAAATAAGGAAACAAGTCGGTCTATGCGTTTTATGGGGTGGTCCATCGCAACTGTCAATATGATTGGCTTTTTATTGGCGGATTGGTGGCGCATGTTATATGGAAGTCCGATGGGAAGTGCGTGAATGGGGCGGGTGGTGTAGCCCAAGCTGAGTAGTTGTTCCCGCACATCATCTGAGGTGGTAAAAACTCGCTCACTGTGGGCAAACATGCGGTCCAACTGTGACTTTTGTCTGTTAACCTCAGCAGTTGAGTAGTAGGCGGGATAAAGAAGTGCGGCAGCTCCATGTGAAAACCCAAATACCCGGGCGCGGGTCAATGGAAATGCCTGATTGAATGCGAGATAGATCTGAGAGGGTGAAACAAGTTCATATGCACTTGTTGCAATGCGCATATACGCCCGCTTTGGCAAGTGAACTGTGCGCATGGGCGGCGCAACTTGTTGGGTGTGAAACGTATATGCTCGGTAAGTGTGTTTGCCAAACTGAGACAGAGCATTGATAAGCTGCTGGCTAAATGTGGCTGTTCCAAAGCGCTGTGCAGGATCATCATGGAGGGCAGCTGCGTCAAGTGCGATTCGCATATTTGTGTACGGTTTTTTTAATAAGCGACATCACAAATTCACGAAGCAACAACGCATATATTGGCTCGCTAAAAAACGTAATCGGATATCTCAGGATTTCATATATGACATTGTGTACCGATGCATACTGAAGGAAAAAACGTAAGTGGCTTGCCTGAAGTAATGCTTTTTTTTCGTATCCCACATCCTGTGATGTGTGACGTGCGGACTGTTCAAAGTGGGTATAGGTAAGATCAGAGTCTATTCCTACACGAAAGTGCAAATCCGAGGCGCGTTGACAGTAGTCGACGTCTTCGTAGTACATACCATACCGTTCATCAAACCAGCCAATACGTTTGGCTGCTGCGGCGTTTACTGCCATGAGCGAACCTGAAACAAAATGACATGGGGCAAACCGCGATGTGGATGGCTGTGCAATAAGACCTCCGCTCAATCGCCATGCATCTATTTCACCTCCAAAATATGTTGTTTCATCCTGATGCATTGCGTATCCCCATACATCAAAATGGTCTGCCGCCTCAAGAAATGGTTGAGTCAATAAGGATGCAATGTCAATGTCTGGATTGGCAAGAAAAATGATTTCAACACCCGCCTGAAGGGCTTCCTTCATGCCACGATTTACTCCCTTTGCATATCCGTCGACTCCGATCTTATTCTCAACAACGTAGACGGTACAATTGGGGATCTTCGCTTTTTGAAGTTGTTTGCGCAACCGATCAGTGTGTTGCGTATGTAATGCAGTGGTTATGATTACAAATGCAATATGTGGAGGTGTCTGCATGGCCGCAACCAGTTCTTTTCGTTTTTTAGTAGATTTGCGTGCCATCAAAACATTCAAAAGATAGGGGCGAACGATGGGTGGCCGTTATAGGACTTGAACCTATGACCTCTCGAATGTGAATCGAACGCTCTAGCCAACTGAGCTAAACGGCCAATCTCACCCATTCATTCTTCGTGAAAACCTCAACGTATACAAGCTCCACTTATATCAAGGCTCACACCATGGGTAATTATACAAAATAATTATGACGATATGAGCGATTCAGCTGGCGCCACTTGTTGGGAGTTGGGATGAGCTAGTTGGACGCCGTGTTTTCGCTGGCCGGAATGGTGAGTGTTATGCCTATTGGCAAGATGTCTGGGTTATAAATCTTGTCCATATTGGCTTCATAGAGCGTGTACCACACATCAGACGTTCCATATACATCCTGTGCGATCTTCGCCAAATAATCACCTTCACGAGTGGTATACGTTGTAGGTTTGCTTTGCACAATTGTTGCCGTTGGTTCAACTGTTTCAGTCACTTCTCCGATCGTTGGCTCACTTGGCTCAACTGGTGGGAGTACAAGCTTTTGACCAGGCTCCACTACATAGGGTGCCTCAAGTTTATTTGCGGTAGCAATATCATATGCGTTGTATCCTGAGCCATATGCCGCCTCAGCGATGCTCCACAAATATTCACCTTCTTTAACGGTATAGCTGGTTGATTTGCTGCTCTCTTTTACTTCTTCGGGAATGTTCTCTGGCGCTTCTTTGCTTTGAAACATTGAGAAGATTCCATTTTGTGTTATTTCACTTGTTGATTTTCCGTTCAGCGAGCTGAGTGCAAGTAGAAGAAGTGCGCACACGACCACCACACCGACGATGAAGTTTGGGAGGCGTGCTTTGTAGTTGGCCACCATTGCGCTGCTTTGTGTTCGAGATTGGGGTTTTTGTGCAGCTGCCTTTGACTCAGGTTTGGCAGCATCTGAGGAGACCGCTTTTTTTGTGTATGTTTTCTTTTTTCGTTGTGCCATTTCAGGCTTATTATAGGTAATGAAAAATGTTTGTCAACAGGTCATATTTCATCTCTTTTTCAGCTTCACAATGTATGATCTATATAATATATATTATGAGATAGATATAAATAGTGTCTGTGAAATATCGACCAGTTATCGTTTTTTTCAGGTTTACACATTTATCCGTCCACTAATTAAAATGTGGAGTCAGCTTGATGAGGAGCGGGTAAAAGTGTATACTGGAGACATAAATCAATTACCCTATAAATTTCAATAAATACCTTATGAATACTACGTACCTTGTGCTTGGAATCCTTGGAGTTTGTGCTGTTTATGCAATTGCCGCATACAATAGTTTTGTTGTCCTAAAGGCTCGCATTTTAGAAGCATTTTCTGGCATCGATGTTCAGTTGAAACGTCGTGCTGATCTTATTCCTAATTTAGTTGAAAGCGTCAAGGGTTATGCAAAGCATGAGAAAGCGATTTTTGAAGATGTTGCAAAGGCTCGGTCTGCAATGATGTCTGCCCAATCTGTTGAGCAAAAAGCTCAGGCAAACAATATGATGACTGATGCGCTCAAATCACTCTTTGCAGTAGCTGAGGCATATCCAAATTTACAAGCAAGCCAAAACTTTCAAGATCTTCAGCGTCAGCTTGAAGACACCGAAGACAAGGTTGCATATTCTCGTCAGTTCTACAATTCAAATGTGCTCTCTTATAATAATAAAGTTCAGATGTTTCCATCAAATCTGATTGCAATGATCTTTCATTATGCGCCGGAGCCATATTTTGCGGCTGACGCAAAAGAGCGTGAATCGATCAAAGTCACTTTCTAAGACACATGAATATCTATTCGCAAATATCAGCTAATAAATGGAAGAGCATCCTTTTGTTAGTTCTGTTTGCGTGTTTTGCAAGTGTGGTGTTTTATGCTCTGGGGGTTGTAAATGGTGATCCGACCACTTACATTGTGTTTGGATTTATTTTTTCGGCAGCGTCAGGCTTGTTTAGCTACTTTTATTCTGATCGTATGGTGCTGTGGTCAACTGGGGCAGTTCCCGCCACAAAGAAAGAACACTTCGATTTCTATACGGTAGCTGAGAATATTTCAATCGCGGCTGGCATACCTACACCCAAATTGTATGTTATGCAAAGCGAGGCTCTGAACGCTTTTGCTACCGGGCGCGACCCAAAGCATGGCGTGGTGTGCGTCACCACAGGACTCCTGGCTCATATGGATCGTGCTGAGCTTGAGGGAGTAATAGCGCATGAAATGAGTCATATAAAAAACTACGACATTCTTTTTGCATCGATCGTTGCGGTATTGGTTGGCACATTAGCCATGGTTGTTGATTGGATTATGCATCATATGTTTTGGTTTGGAGTAAGTCGCGATGATGATCGAGACAATTCAAACCCGTTTAGTATCATTGCGCTCATTCTTATTATGGTGCTTGCGCCACTTATTGCCACAGTTATTCAGCTGGCCATATCAAGACGTCGTGAATATTTAGCAGACAGTTCGGGAGTGCTTTTGACACGTAATCCTGCAGCACTCGCTGACGCCTTGGAAAAGCTATCAATGTCACAGGTGCCACTTAAAAAAGCTTCAGGTGGTAACGCACACATGTTTATCACCAACCCATTCGGAAAAGGCAGCTTCTCAACGCGAATGCAAAAACTCTTTAGCACACATCCGCCGATTGAAGAGCGCATCCGCCTATTGCGTGCAATGTAGGCCAATTTGACTATCAGAAATATCGCCCTTCGTTGTACACTTTACCTATCATGATTCAATTTCGCGTATGGCTCGCACTGACGATTGCACGCCTGGGGGTTTGGGTCATCAAATCAGCAAATCTAGGGTCGGGCACTACTTGGCCTGGGCATATTGCGCTTCGTATTGACCCACTATTTGTATTACATGTGCTTGAAAAAAGTAGCTGTCGTGTAATTTTGGTGGCCGGAACGAATGGTAAGACAACGACTGCGTCTATGATTCGAACAATCATTGAGAAGAATACTAACGAACGTGTAATATATAACGCTGAAGGCGCAAATCTCATAAGTGGCGTTGCAAGCGTATTAATTGCACGTCAGGATGATATTACATCTCGTCCTGCATGGTGCGTATTTGAGTGTGACGAAAATGCGCTGCGTGCCGTGGTGACTCAGACCAAACCGGAAGTCGTGGTCTTATTAAACCTGTTTCGAGACCAGCTGGATCGCTATGGCGAGGTAAATAGTATTGGTGCGGAATGGAAAGATCTGTTTGCTGCGCACAAGGATGTCAACTATATCGTAAATGCCGATGACCCACTGCTTGCTTCGTTGGTGAATGACTGCCCACGTGTGGATGCATATTCCGCCCCGCAAAGCATGATGAAGCAGCGCACGCTTGGACACGATGTGGATTCGATATATTGTCCTATCTGCCGAGCAGCACTTACCTACACGCACATCGCATATTCACATATCGGGAACTACCATTGTTCATCGTGTGGGTTTGCGCGACCAAAACATGAAGATTACGGTGAGTTTAAAGGAAAAAAATACCCACTTATGGGGTTATACAACCTGTACAACACACACGCTGCAATTCTTGCCTCAACAAAAGTTTTGGGAATTGCTCCACGCGCGGCATTTGAAGTATTGACGACGCACTTTGTGCCAATGTTTGGTCGCCAAGAGGTGCTTCGGTATAAGGATCGGCAACTTACCATAATGCTCAGTAAGAATCCTGCGGGATTCAACCAGGCGGTTCAAGCACTCACTGAAGCTGCAAACCAACATAAAACGGCAGTGCTCATACTTTTAAATGATCAGATTCCTGACGGACGTGACGTGTCCTGGATTTGGGATGTTGAGCTTGATGACTTGATGAGTTTGGCAGAGGTGTGTTATGGAGGTGAACGCGCATACGACATAGCACTTCGAGCGGCATATACGTTTGAAAAAGTGCCAGAAGTTTTACATGAGAATGGAGAAATAACATGCGCTGGGTCGCATATTACAACGGATATTGAGGTGGCAATTGATCAATTTGTAAAGCGCTATTCCCCGAGCCATACACTTTATATTCTTGCAACATACAGCGCAATGCTTGCTGCAAGGCGGCATATTGCAGGTAATTCATTTCACACACAACAATCATGAAACATACAGAAAATATCAAAATCGGTTGGCTTTATCCGCGCCTCATGAGTACATATGGAGATCGTGGAAATATCTATGTCTTGCAAAAGCGATTGGCGTGGCGTGGATATGACACTGAGGTTGTAGAGATCCACGAAACGGACCGTCTCACACGGCTTGAAACGATGGACATTGTTATGATGGGTGGCGCACAGGACGTGCAGCAGGAAATAGTTGCCGAGTGTCTGATGCGTGACAAAGACGTTCTTCTGGCGCAACTTGAGTCTGGGTTGCCCGGGCTATTTGTGTGTGGGGCATATCAGTTTTTAGGAAACTACTACATTACCGCAGACAATGTGCGGCTTGTTGGATTGGGATACTTTCCCATGTATACAAAAAGCACATTGAATCAACCGCGCCTGATTGGAAACATTGCTTTAAAAAGTTCGATCGTACTGCCTGGCGCTTCCCAAACCATCATTGGATTTGAAAATCATGGAGGTCGAAGTTATTTTGACAAGGAATCTGCCGCGGCCTTTGGACAGGTCATGCGAGGATTTGGAAACAATGGTGAGGACTCGACCGAAGGATTAGTAATGCACAACACCATTGGGACGTATCTGCATGGCCCCCTTTTGCCCAAAAACCCGGGTGTTGCCGATTGGTTAATCACACGCGTGCTCGTGCGTCGTGGATTAATTGGTGAATCAGATCAATTGGCGCCAATCACACTCTTTGAGGAACCTACCCGCGACTACGTGTTAAAACACCGACTTGACATGTAGCGACTTATTCGCTCGTCATGTTAATTCAGGCATATTTTTTGCTATAATCAGCTATATTTGCTATGTCACACACACTCGACCAAGCCGCAATAGACCATCTCGCACGCTTGACACAACTCACGCTCAACCACGATGAGGCAAAGACTATCGCCGCACAGTTTGCTCAAACACTTGATTATATTGAAAACCTGGGCGAACTTGACACAAGTCGCGTTTCGCAAAGTACCCACATAAGTGGACTCACAAACGTACTGTTTGAAGATGGGAAGAAAAATGAGCGGTTGCTTGACGTTTCGCAAAACACAAAGAGCACCGATGTGTCGGGACGTCGTTATTTTGTCGTTGAAAAAATATTATGAACCTCGTTGGCACGCCGTTGCTTGCGCTTCTTTCGGGCGTTAAAAATAAGCAGTATACTCACGCTGAGCTACACACGTATTTTGCAGATCGTATACGTGCCTATGACAAAAATCTCAATAGCTACCTGAGTACACAGAAAGAGGCATCTGGATTCCCCCTTGCTATAAAGGATAATTTTTGCACGAAGGGAATGGTGACGACAGCTTCATCATACGTGCTTGAGGATTTTGTTCCACCGTATGACGCAACCGTCATATCACGGCTGAAGCAGGCTGAGTTTGGTGTGTTAGGAAAGACCAATATGGATGCATGGGCACACGGCTCATCAACAGAAACTTCAGATTATGGACCTACCAAAAACCCAAGCGACCCAACGCGAGTGGCCGGCGGCTCATCAGGTGGCTCGGCTGCAGCGGTGGCGGCATATTTGGCGCCTGCGGCAATTGGCTCAGAAACGGCCGGCTCAATTAGACAGCCATCTGCGTGGTGTGGTGTTGTTGGTTTAAAACCAACGTATGGGCGTGTTTCACGCTATGGAGTGGTTGCGATGGGGTCATCATGGGATTGTCCAGGTCCAATCACCACAACGGTCGCTGACGCGGCATATTTGCTCGGAGTACTAGCGGGTCAGGACCCATATGACGCAACTTCAAGCCCCACCCAGCCTGAGGACTATTTGGGGAAGATTGAGTCATCTCGCAAGCTCACGATTGGGATATGTGAGAGCTACTTTGAAGGATTAGACGCGGCGTTTGTCAAGCCAATCTACGGCGCAATAGAAGAGTTTAAACGAATGGGACATACGGTTGTTCCCGTGAGCGTGCTATCTCCTAAATACGCAATATCGGTGTACACCATTCTCCAGCGCGCCGAAGTATCTTCGAATCTCGCCCGTTATGATGGAATACGTTTTGGTCGCGATAGAACGCATTTTAAAGCAGAAGCAAAGCGTCGTATGATGCTTGGGGCATACACTTTGTCACATGGCTATTACGATCAGTATTATAAAAAAGCTGAGAAAGTCCGCATGCTGCTGATTGAGGACTTTGAGCGAGCATTTCAAGCCTGCGATGTAATTGTGGCGCCAACTACTCCTTGTGTGGCTACAAAAATTGGAGATATCGACAAGTATCCGTTCTTTGGCGAACTGATGGATCAAATGAACGAACCGGCAGCAGCCGCTGGTATTCCTGCAATCAACATTCCAGTGGGGACTCATGATGGAATGCCCGTTGGAATGCAGATTATGGGAAGGCGATTTGATGAGTTGGGGCTTTTGCAACTGGCCCATGCATTCGAGAAAGAAACAGAATTTTTTAATGTCACAAAAACCGTTATGAATAGCTATAAAGAAGTATGAACGATTCGCAGTATCGACCACTCATCGGACTTGAAATCCATGTTGAGCTTAAGACGAAGTCCAAAATGTTTTGTCAGTGTAGTGCCGATTGGTTTGAACAGCTGCCAAACACGAATACGTGTCCCGTTTGCCTCGGAATGCCCGGTGCCTTGCCGGTTCCGAATGCGCGCGCAATTGAATGGATCTTGAAAATAGGGCGCGCGCTTAATTGCACGATTACCCCGGTGAGCAAGTTTGATAGAAAACATTATTTTTACCCCGATCTTCCAAAAGGATATCAGATCAGTCAATATGATCAGCCATTTTGTGAGCATGGATATATCGAATTTCCCGCAAGCCAGCTTGCCATTGCTCCAGAAGAAGGCGCAACTCATAAGCGCTTTCGTATTCGACGTGTTCATATGGAAGAAGACACGGGCAAGCTCACCCACATGAAAGATCAAAGTTATGTTGACTTCAATCGAAGCGGCGTGCCTCTTGTTGAGATTGTGACTGAAGCAGACTTTGAAAGCTCAGATGATGTAAAGCGCTTTTTGGAGGAATTGCACACCATTATCCGCTACCTTGACGTTTCAGATGCCAATATGGAACGCGGGTCGATGCGTTTGGAACCAAATATTTCTGTACGAAAACCAGGCGAAACGGGGTTCCCGCCCTATAAAGTGGAGGTGAAAAACATCAATTCGTTTAGCTTTGTCAAAAAAGCAATCGACTACGAAGTGGTTCGCCAGACTGCATTATTGGAAAAAGGAGAGATTCCGCAGCAGGAAACACGTGGCTATAATGAAGATCGCGGAATTACGGTATCCCAGCGCATCAAAGAGGAAGCGGCAGATTATCGATATTTTCCAGAGCCAGACATACCACCGTTTGTTTTTGAACAGTCTTACATTGACTCAATTGAAACGGGGGAGCTGCCAAGCTCAAAAATGGCTCGGTATGTGAAGTCGTGGGGAGTACGCGCGGCAGACGCCATGCAAGTGACTCGCAGCAAGTCTGATGCGGAATTTGTAGAGCGGGTAGTTGAGGCGGCGCGCACATCTCTTACCCCACAGCAAATCATCAACCTCATCATTCATAAAAAACTTTCACCCACACTCGACGTCGACTCATTTGTTTCGCAAGCTGCGGCACTTTTGGCTCCAAAAGAGACTGATATGACCACGCTTACCACTTGTATTGATGAGGTTATTGGACAAAATCCAAAAGCAGTTGCCGACTACCAATCGGGAAAAGAAACGGTTCTGATGTTTTTGGTTGGACAAGTTATGCGAGGGATGAAAGGACAAGCAGAAGCTGCAATTGTCAAAGAAACATTGATCGCAAAATTGTCATAATATTCCGTTTGCACTCAACATGTATCATGACGATTCATGTATGATAGTACCCAAGATATGAGCTTTGTACACCTTCACTTTCATTCAGAATACTCCCTCCTTGACAGCATGTGTCGCATTGGCGATTCGGTAAAATTGGCCAAAGATATGGGTATGAGCGCGCTGGCAATCACTGATCATGGTCAGCTATATGGAGCATTTAAGTTCTTTGTGAAAGCGCAAGCGGCGGGAATCAAACCAATTATTGGTGTTGAAGCATACAAGGCAAAGGGGAGTCGACATGATCGCGATGCAGACGATGAAAAGACTCGAAGCCATTTGGTGCTTTTGGCCAAGGACTTAACAGGATATAAGAATTTGCTTCGAATGATAACTGATGCGCATATGGAAGGCTTTCACTATAAGCCACGCATCGATTTTGAACTGTTGGAGAAGTATCACGAAGGCCTGATTGCACTCTCAGGCTGCATGCATGGTGAGATTCCACAAGCCCTGCTACAGGGACAGCATACGAAAGCTGAAAAACTCCTCAAGCAGTACCTCGATATTTTTGGGAAAGATTTTTACCTGGAGATTCAGCGCCACCCCGACATGCCAGACTTGGACGAGCTAAACACCCAGCTCATCAAACTTTCACGAACACATGGCGTTCCACTTGTTGCGACAAATGACGTGCATTATTTAAAAAAGGAAGATGCCTACGCTCAAGAAGTGTTGCTTTGTATCCAAACTCAGCACAATATGTATGAGCAACAACGACCTCTTACGATGATTGACACGCCCGACTATTACTTTAAGTCACCAGATGAAATGAAGGCGCTCTTTGCCGATCTTCCCGAAGCCATTGAAAACACACAAAAGATAGCTGATGAATGTAATGTAGAGATTCCACATGGAAAAATGATTTTGCCGCGCTACCCAATTCCGACTGATCAAACGCCAGAGGACTATCTGAGAACCTTGGCCTATGACAACAAAAAGCGCGTCAAGGGTTTTGATGATGAAACCGTGTGCAAACGTTTGGATTATGAGCTGGACATTATTAATCAGAAAGGATATGCAAACTACTTTTTATTCACTGCCGATTTTGTGGTGTGGGCAAAAGATCATGGCATTGCAGTCGGCCCTGGACGTGGATCGGCTGCCGGCTCAATTGTCTCATACTGTCTTCGAATTACCGATGTAAATCCGCTTGAGTATGACCTGCCATTTGAGCGCTTCTTAAACCCAGGACGCCCATCGCCACCTGATATTGATATTGACTTTGCTGATCGACGACGCGATGAAGTGTTGCAATATGTGAGGAAAAAATATGGTGAGGATCGAGTGGCTCAGATTATTACTTTTGGAACGATGGAATCTCGAATGGCCGTTCGTGACGTGGCGCGTGCCTTGGGTGTGTCTTACTCGCAAGCTGATCGTATCGCAAAAATGATTCCTCCCCCAAAGCAAGGCTTTAGCTTAAAACTCAAACAGGCGATCGACGAAACTGACGTGTTAAAAGCGGCCTACAACAACGAGCCAGAGACGAAGCAAGTGTTGGATGTGGCGCAACAGCTTGAGAGTTTGCCTCGGCACTCCTCAGTACACGCAGCAGGCGTAATCATCTCAGATGAGCCGCTTACCGAATATGTTCCGCTTCAGCGAGACTCAAAAGAAGGTCGGGTGACAACGCAGTACGACATGTATAGCCTCGATTTAAATGCAGTCTCTGAAAATAAGGCGGTCGGATTGCTGAAGATGGACTTTTTAGGTCTTCGAAACTTAACAACCTTAGAAGACGCGATTCGATTTGTGCAGGAGACCCATGGACATTTGATCGATATCCACGAAGTACCCCTTGATGATGCAAAAACCTATGAGCTGATTGGCCGTGGAGAGACGATTGGCGTCTTTCAGCTTGAGTCAGGTGGCATGAGGCGTTTAGCAAAAGACCTGAAGCCCAATAAAATTACCGACATTACCGCCATGGTAGCGCTGTTTCGCCCCGGTCCAATGGACCTAATCCCCAGCTTTATCCAGGGGAAAAGTAATCCTGCCAAAATCCGATATCCACATCGTGATCTCAAGCCAGTGCTTGAGGAAACGTATGGAATTTTGGTCTATCAAGAGCAGGTGATGAACATTGCCGTGGCACTTGCTGGTTTTTCAATGGTTGACGCCGATTTGCTGCGTATGGCCGTTGGAAAGAAGAAAAAGGCGCTTATGGAAAAGAGTAAAGCGGCATTTATCGCAGGATGTGAGAAAAACGGATACTCGAAAACGCTGGCTGAGAAAATCTTTGGCTTTATCGAAAAGTTTGCAGCGTACGGCTTTAATAAGTCGCATGCGGCAGCATATGCTTTGATCGCATATTGGACAGCCTACATGAAAGCTAACTACCCCGTTGAATATATGAGTGCGCTTCTGACTGCGGAGTTGCAGGGAGTGGCGGGGCCCATGCGTGAGCAAAAAATGGCACAAGGACTTGAAGAGTGTAAGCGTATGGAAATAAAAGTGCTTCGCCCAGATGTAAATAAGTCGGTGCATAGTTTTTCCATTGAAGATGGAAACATACGATTTGGCTTATCAGCTTTAAAGAATGTTGGAGATTCGGCAATCGAATCAATAGTTGAAGCGCGAAGAGAGGGCGGGGAGTTTGTTGGCTTTCGTGATTTTCTCAATAGAGTAGACTTGCGACGCGTCAACAAGCGAACTGTTGAGGGGCTAATCAAATCTGGCGGATTTGATAGTTTTGGCACGCGCGCCACCTACCTTTCAGTCTATCCGCAGCTTGTTCGGGAAGTGGGGGATGCAAAGACCGAGCAAGATAAGGGACAATTTGGCTTGTTTCATGAAGAAAGTTCAAAAACACAGCATTTGCAAGACACTTTTTCGCAGCTTCCGGAATTATCTGATGATGAGATTATGGAGCAAGAGAAAGAAGTGATTGGGTTTTTGCTCAATCGCAATCCGCTTGCCAAACACCATGCGATAATTGCGCAAAAAGTAACGAAAAAGATTGCCGATATTGATGAGAAAGACGTTGAAAAAACACTTATTCTTGTGGGTGTTATCGCAAATAAAAAGATTATCAAAACAAAAAAAGATAACAGCGAGATGGCATTTTTATCGGTGTTTGATGAAACAGGAACTATTGAAGTAGTCGTCTTCCCAAAGCTTTATAAGCAAGTAGGGCAGCAAATCAATATTAATCAAGTCATGATATTTAAGGGTAAAGCGAATGAGCGAGATGATCAGATGACGATTATTATGGATGCGATGAAGCCGCTTTCTTAACAACTCTTCCCATGACGTACTACACACTTGACGATCACCATGAGTTAACAAGTGCTAATCATCATCCAATTCGTTCAAAGACAAAAGATGTTACTCGACACATTGCGGTTGACGGTATGTACTTTGCTGCCCCGATTCTGCTTTGTCTAGCAATTGGTCTTATTATCGACGCTCACTATGGGACAAAACCGTACGGTACGGCATTTTTTCTAGTTGCAGGAAGTATCGGCTCATTCTATAATGTGTTCGTACTGATTCGTTCGACCAAGCAACCAACACATGACAAAACCAACACACCTCAATAATGAGCCTGTGGCCGACGTTGTAGCACAGGAAGCTCATACAGAGCAGCCACATGCCGCAACAGGACCACACATCAGCATTAAACCCGATACACTGGGGCACGTGGGGCCCGTTGCGATCACAAACTCATTCGTATTATCATGGGTAGTGTTTGTTTTCTTTGCGATTCTTGTCTATTTTTATAATAAGCAACTGGCGGCAAAGACCAAGAACTCATTCTTTTACACGATTCATGGATTTGTAAAAGGGGTCTATGCATTTTTCCAGTCGGCGCTTGGGGAAAAGATTGATTACTTTTTCCCACTTGTTGGTGCGTTTTTCTTTTACATATTACTCAACAACTGGGCAGGATTGCTGCCGGGAGTGGGAAGCATCACATACAACCATCTGCCACTTTTTCGCGCGGCAACAGCTGATTTAAACACCACCTTTGCTCTGGCGCTTATCTCAGTGACATATATCCAATATGTGGGGGTCAAAATGATGGGCGCAAAATCACATGTTGGAAAGTTTATTACTTTTGCAAGTCCGATCGCTTTTTTTGTTGGAATTTTAGAAATAGTCTCAGAGCTCTCGCGCGTTGTTTCCTTTGCATTTCGTCTCTTTGGAAATATATTTGCAGGAGAAGTTCTGTTGGCCGTGGTTGCATTTCTCATTCCCTACGGTGCATCGTTCCCATTTTTATTGCTTGAAACGTTTGTGGGACTGATTCAGGCCGTTGTATTCGCCATGTTATCTGCCGTATTATTTGGTTTGGCCACAAGCAAACATCATTAATGTATTGAACAATCAGTGTGACACAATAACCCTTAAAGGAGGTGAATATCAAAACCATGACAGAAGACGTAGCACGACTTATCGGAGCAGCAATTGCCATCTCAGTAGGCGTACTTGGACCAGGTATCGGTATCGGTATGATTGGAGGAAAGGCAGTTGAAGCGCTCGGACGTAACCCAGAAGCGGAATCAGCAATTCGCTCAACTATGATTTTAGCTATCGCACTTGCAGAAGGACTCGCAATTTTTGCACTTGTTATTGCACTTATTATTAAATTCGTCTAATGCCATATATGTTTCGCGCATTTTATAAAACGATGCGGACATATATGGTGTTTCGACGAGACTCAAAACTTGTTATTTAAATGGAAAATTTAGGCATCGACTCAACACTCATTTTGGCTCAGGGGATTAATTTCGCCCTCTTTTTTATTGTATTTAAGAAGTTTCTTGCCGCACCTTTTTTGCGCTTTATAGCTTCTGAGAAGAAAAAAGATCAGGAGCGCGAGCGCATGGTAGCCCAGGCGCAGATACTTCAGGAAAAGGCGGAAAAAGCGCAAAGCGAGGCGCGCGAAAAGGCCAAAAAAGAATTATCAACGCTCATGGCTGAGGCGAAAAAGGAAGCTGAAGCGACAAAGCAAGAGTTGATCGGTCAAGCACATGCTGAAGTTGAATCGATGAAGGCCTCGGCGCAAGCACAGCTTGAACATGAGCGAGAGCAGCTTGAAAAACTGGCAAAAGAGCAAATTACACACATGAGCTTTGTGATTGTTGAAAAGTCCTTGGGCGATGTGTTGACGCCAGACATGAAGAAAAAGGTGACAGAGGCAATCCTTAAAAATGCGCCTCAAAAAGTAACGTTATATGAAAATTAATCCTCGACTCAAAGCGGAACTCAAAAAAATTGCCCTTGCAAAAATGCGAGAAGATGAAGAAGTGGTGACCGTGACAAGTGCATGCGAACTCACGCCTTCCATGCTGGCAAGCATCAAGGCAATGATTCCTGAGATCAAAGATCGGGAAATCCGAGTGATAGTAGACGACCAGTTGCTGGCCGGTGTAATTATCAAGCGAGGAAGCAGAATGATCGATTTGACCTTGAGATCACAATTACATACATTAGCAACAACCATCCTATGAAACTACTAGACCAATACGTTAAAGAACTTGAGCGTGAGCTTTCGTCAAAATCCGCAGCCACTACTGCTTCTGTTGAAGAAGTGGGGCAGGTGTTGGAGATCAAAGACGGTATTGCAATTGTCTCTGGACTCTATCGCAGCTTTTTTGGTGAAATTGTCGAGTTTGCAAGTGGCGTATTGGGGTTTGTTATCGATCTTTCAGAAGATGTGGTGGGTGTCGTGGTGCTTGGTGACTATCTACAGATTGAGGCAGGAAGCCGGGTTTCGGCAACAGGTCGCATACTCTCTGTGCCGGTGGCCGATGAATTGCTTGGGAAGACGGTCAATCCATTGGGAGAGGCGCTTGATGAATCCAAAGAAATTAAAGCAAAAGCATATTACCCAGTTGAGCGTATTGCCCCAGGCGTAGTGTATCGCCGGCCAGTAAGTGTTCCCCTTCAAACCGGGATCAAGGCGATTGATGCACTTATTCCGATTGGACGCGGACAACGAGAACTCATTATTGGCGATCGCGTAACTGGCAAAACATCAATTGCGGTAGACACGATTATTAATCAGAAAACTGAAGGAGTTATTTGTATTTATTGTGCAATTGGACAAAAGAATGCAAAGGTTGCGCAAGTCGTTGAAACGCTCAAAAAAGCAGGTGCCATGGACTATAGCGTAGTGGTGTCTGCCGCGGCCGCCGACTCTGTTGCGTTGCAATATATCGCGCCGTACGCAGCATGTGCTATAGCAGAATACTTCATGGACCAAGGAAAAGATGTGTTGGTGGTATATGACGATCTCACAAAGCATGCATGGGCATATCGACAAGTATCGCTTGTCCTTCGTCGACCAGCAGGACGCGAGGCATATCCAGGCGACGTCTTCTATTTGCATTCTCGCCTTTTGGAGCGCGCGTGTCGAGTAGAGGAGCAATATGGGGGAGGATCAATTACCGCCCTACCCATCATTGAAACCCTTGAAAATGATGTGTCAGCCTATATCCCAACCAATGTAATTTCAATTACTGACGGTCAGATCTTTTTGGAAACAGATTTATTTAACAATGGTATTCGCCCCGCTGTAAACGTCGGTATTTCGGTGTCACGCGTTGGCGGATCGGCGCAGACTAAAGCGATGAAGCAAGTGGCTGGCCGATTGAAGCTTGATTTGGCGCAATATCGCTCACTTGCTGCCTTTTCACAGTTTGAGTCAGATTTGGATGATGAGACCAAGAAGTTTCTGAATCGTGGAGCTAAAACGACACAAATGTTGAAGCAAGGGCGCAATATGCCTTATTCACTCGGCGAACAAGTTTGTGTGATTTGGGCCGCAGTTAAGGGGCATTTGGATAATGTTGATGCCCACGACGTTGGGGAGTTTGAACAAAAATTACTCCATGAACTTCGCACGCATGGAAAAAAGCTCTTAAAAAACATTAATGAAAAGAAGATCATTGATGAAGCAGATGAGAAGGAGTTGGAAAAGATCATTAAAGCGCTGCTTTAGTCAATTATATTCACATCATGAGTTGTGAAATATGCGCCCGCAATTAAGCTATGAACATACGCGAAGTCACAAAAAAAATTAAGTCAGTGACAAATGTCAAAAAAATCACCCATGCAATGCAGATGGTGTCTGCGGTAAAGATGAAAAAGGCGCAAGCTCAAGCGACAGAAGCCGCAGTGTATCAGCAATTTTTAGAGCGTGCAATTCGCCGCGTGGGTTCGTCAATTGATCCACAATATTCGCCGGTCTTGCAAGTTGAGGCGTCAGCCGCCTTGAAAAGTTTGGTGATTGTTGTTTCAAGCAATAAGGGATTGTGCGGCGCGTTCAATCTCAACTTGTTTCGATTTTTTGAGAAGCATCATGGCGCGGGAGCACAAGATGTGGTGGTTGTTGGAAAAAAAGGTGGAATTCTGAGTGTGCAGTTGGGACATGCAGTGGCTGCAGACTTCTCATCACACACCCCGCTGGTCAATGTTGGTGCACTTTTTGATTTTGTACTTGAGGCATACATGAGTGGGCGCTACAAAACAGTAACTGTGGTATATAACAAATTTATTTCGTCGTTTCAGGTTGAGCCTACAGAAGATGTGCTCTTGCCATTTAAGATGGAGTATCAGGAAAAACAGCAAGAGCCAACAGGTGAGTACACTATTGAGCCCGATCCGTCGGCTATCATTGATGCGTTAATCAAAAATTATATTGAAGAGAAGATTCGCTATGCCATCATGCAAAGCGAGGCGGGTGAGCACAGTGCGCGTATGATGGCTATGAAAAATGCGACAGACAATGCACGTGAAGTGGTTATTAATTTGACACTGGTCAAGAACAAGCTCAGACAGCAGAAAATCACCTATGAGCTCTTGGATATGATTACTGCCAAAGAGTCAGTCGAAAGTTCTCAGTAATCTATATAAAGTAAAGCGTTAAGAGGATTACCATCTATCAAAATGTACTCCTTTGAACTTTGAACTTTATAACTTTATACTAACCAAAACCTATGAATGAAGGAAAAATAATTGCTGTACGCGGTGTTGTCATCGATGTTCAGTTTGAAGATGCACAAACACCCAGAATTTATGACGCCCTTCATGTGCAGCGCCTGGTTGATGGGAAAAAAGAAACACTTACCCTTGAAGTGCAAGCAGTCGTCGATCAGGGGTTGGTGCGTGCCGTTGCCATGGGAGATGTATATGGCCTCAAGCGCGGACAGAAGGTCACCAATACCGGACATTCTATCGAAGTTCCAGTCGGCGAAGAAACGCTTGGGCGCATCATGAATGTGTTGGGTGAGCCAATTGATGAAGCGGGACCCGTGAAGACAAAAAAACACCGATCAATCCATTCGCCTGCACCAAAGCTCGCTGATCAACAGGTTCAAAGCGTGATATTTGAAACAGGAATTAAAGTAATTGATCTTATCGCACCATTTATCAAAGGAGGAAAAGTTGCAATTTTTGGAGGTGCAGGAGTTGGAAAAACTGTTCTCATCCAGGAACTTATCAATAACGTTGCCCAAGCACACAAAGGCGTTTCCGTATTTGCGGGAGTTGGAGAGCGAACTCGTGAAGGAAATGATTTATGGCGCGAAATGACAGAATCAGGGGTCATGAAGCAGACCGCGATGGTATTTGGACAGATGAACG
>CAYUJW010000010.1:0-27689 GCA_964445135.1 uncultured Gammaproteobacteria bacterium | reverse complement strand
TTGACCTACCAAACAGAATTGCTATGAATTCATTTTCACATTTTCACATTTTCACATTTTCAGATTAATCCATGCATATTCTTGTCTTTATCGTAATCCTCGCCATACTTGTGTTAATCCACGAGCTTGGCCATTTTATTGCTGCAAAAAAGCAGGGCATAATGGTGGAAGAATTTGGCTTTGGATTTCCTCCGCGTGTGTGGAGCATCAAGTATGGTGAAACAACCTATAGCTTGAATCTTCTTCCAATCGGAGGCTTTGTCAAAGTGTATGGGGAAGAATATCACGAAGAAGACTCCCATGTTGATCCGAAGCTTCGCGATCGCGCTTTCGTTTCAAAAAAGCCTTGGCAAAAAGCTATCGTGATCGTGGCCGGTGTTGTCATGAATTTTCTGTTGGCGTGGGTACTTATTTCATATCTATTCACCCAAGGCGTACCGACACCAAGCAATCATGTGATCGTTGATGGTGTAACAAAAGAATCTCCGGCCGCAGCCGCCGGTCTTCGAACAGGCGATATCATCGTCCAAATAACCAACGACAAAACGACACATTCAGTGAAGAAAACGGAAGATTTGATTAAGTACAGCCGCGAGTTTGCTGGGCGCCCGGTAGTCTTTGTTATTGAGCGCGCCGGCCAGCCGATGCAGCGCATTATCACCCCACGCGCCAATCCACCAAAAGGCGAAGGCGCGCTGGGCATATCTGTCACATCATTTATCGAGCGTAAATATCCATGGTATGAAGCACCAATTTACGGACTCGGTCATTCATTTGCCATAAGTGGCGCAATTGCCAGCGAGCTGGGTAAAACCGTTGTCAAGTTGGTTCAAGGGCAAGGTGCAAATGTTGATGTGGCCGGACCCGTTGGAATCGCACAATACACCGGGACCGCCATTAAGTTTGGACAAAATGCGGTACTTGAGCTTATGGCACTCTTGTCACTCAACCTCGCAATAATCAACATTTTGCCATTCCCCGCGCTTGATGGGGGACGGTTGGTGTTTATTATCTATGAGTGGGTCACCAAGAGACAAGTAAACAAAAAGTTTGAGCAGAACGTAAATATGGCCGGAATGATCATGTTGCTGAGCCTAGCCGCAATCATTACCGTACATGACGTCTTGCAGCTACAAAGCTTTCAATCGTTGATGCGTTCACTTTTTCAATAATATTTTCTTGATTTCTTATGCCATTTGATCACAAAAAATATCACGCGATTACAGTCAGCGGAAAAATCGCAGTTGGCACCACCACACTCGCCAAATCACTCCGCGACACACTTGAGTGGGAGTACTTTAATACCGGCGCCATGCAGCGGGAGTTTGACCGCCTGCACAACCAAAACGAAAACGCAATTGGCGCAGCATCGCGCACCGATGAGCATGAGCGCGAGATGGAAGCAATGACCAAAAAGATTTTAAGCACCAAAAAACATATCATCTATGAGGCGTGGCTTTCTGGATTTGTCGCACAAGGCATCGATGGCGTGCTGAAAGTGCTTGTTGTTTGCTCAGAATATGGCGTCCGCGTTGATCGCGTAGTCAACCGAGAGGGGATTACCGTTGAGCAAGCCAAAGAATGGATGAAGTCACGTGAGGAAGAAAATATACCCACGTGGAAGCGTTTGTACGGAGATCATGATTTTTGGGATCCAAAAAACTTTGATCTGGTCATTGACACCTACAAGACCGGACCAATGGAATCACTCGGCATTGTGCTTGATCACTTGCAGTACAAAAAATAACATATTCTTCACGAACATATGGCACACTTGGAACGTGACCCTCAAAGTGATGGAGAACGCTATGCGCAATCCGCACAGCTACTGGACTCTTGCGCCATCCAACGTACCCGCTCAACACTTGCCAGATATCGCTATGAAGCACTCCTTCAACTTCCGATTGATCAGATTGATCCAACACATGTGATGGAGAGATTTACGCAAGTTTATGACGCAGATGAAAACCCAACTTCTTCCAAAAGCCCAGATATGGTCAGTTATTTCGCATACCTGTGCACCACACATCCTGATTTAACATCAATGCCGCTTCATGAAGTGAAAAGTTTTGTTCAAAGCAAAGCTGTTGCAAATGCTCACAATTTTGTAACCACCTCACTTCACATGCACTTACAACAGACCGTTGCCACCGATAAATTGCAAACATCTATGAGTGAGCAGCCAGGCGCCGCAACAACGCACCTATCAAATACCGCGCTTCGACTGGCCGAGATAGCCAACGACACCAGTCTTTTTCAGATGCCCGTGGCCAGACGCATCGCACATATGCAAGCAGCAAAACGCCCTCATCCTGCGGCGGCTTCCTATGCCATTGGAGCATGTATTGCGTCGCTTGAACATATGCATCCACACAATGACATAACAACTGCCCGCGAAGCGGTAGCTGCCACGGGACAATATGTGCGACAACTTCAATCACATCTTCAGCAAATGCGCGCGTTTGATGAGTTGGAGAAAGTGGGCTCGCTTATTCCACCCTTGCGTGATGCGGCAACAGAAGTGCTTGAGCGTTTTGCAGATCATGCTCAAACGAGCAGTCGTCGAAAACTCGTAATCCTTGAGGCGTCAGAGAGTCGCCAGATGTATGATGCAATTCGTGCAACACTGTCTCGTCTCAAACTCGCGCCACCTCCACCACGCGCTACATGAGTCGCAATGTACTGCGTCCTGGTTCATCAGACAAGAGGCCAACATCGCGCACATTGAGTTGAATCTGCAAAGTCGGCGCATTTGCGCGCTCAAACATTGTGTGGGTTAGGGGAACTTCGACAGTAAGCCACGCTTCATCAAGCTCGCCACTCTCATTCTTGCTATACCAGATCCAATCAGAACCTTGAGACAGCTGACCACGTACTTTCGATCCTGACTGATGGGTATATTCTATGCGCGCTCCTGATCCAAGTGGCGGAAGATTGTCTACTTCATGATCTCTGAGAAACCCATCCACCTCATCAGCCGTTGCTGTTCGTTCATACACTTCTTCAAAGAGTGAGATGTCGTCCCATGCACGGACCAAGCGCTGCAACTGCACAGGGTGCATTGATTCAACAGTGCCGACTGAATTTTCAAAATCTATCATTGGTTGAGAATGTTCAAGAAGTGCCATATGTTTTACGGATTATAAGCGCATCAATAACGATGTTCTTGTGTAGATATATAAATTTGTCAGGCTATTGTCCAAGATTCCGGGCCGACAATCTGCACTCGCGAGGGGCCCGGCGTTTCGCTTATCAGCCCAATAGTTCGAGCGTCAAAAACAATGTCGATTCCAGGCTCCACTTGCGCGTGCAACAGAAATGTGTGATTTGTCACATCGGCAATTGCCTTCTCATAGGACATCCTGTCTTCTTGGGGGTCTGGCAAGCGATATATCGCTCGCTCGATCCACTTATCGCGGGGTAATAATGTAGCCTGTATGATGTGTCGATCGGTTGCGATGTCAAGTGTTGCCTGAGGTTGTAGGAGTTGGTGGGATGGATTCACATCGTATCTCATCAACACCTCGATCAACTCCTGCGGCTTGCATTGACGGCCTGAGGCAACTTCGCATTGCCCAATCATCCGCCACGCGTTTTGCACCGCTTGCATTTGATCATATGTCATAGAAGGAAGGGGGTGTAAGGCGGGTGAGAATTCGGGCCGTTTTGCATGTTCAATAGTCATTGATCACAAGCAGTATACCTAATTGCACAAATAATGCACAGACGTACGCGTGTGTTTACGAGGCAAACATACCAATAAAAAATCCCTGCCTATCCAACCTCGCAGGTTGTTTGGCCTCAAAATTTTCATGGATAGCCAGGATAGCCAGATGTTGCAAGGGGAAAGACGATAACACTTCATTTAATGTATGCGTCAGCCATAAGCAACGCTGTAGGAGATGATATAATGCGTTATATGCGATATTCAAAGCTCTTTGGAAAAACGACTAAAACAATTCAGGAAGACGAGAAAATTGTCTCAAACAAATGGCTAACACAGGCCGGCTATATTCGTGAGTCGGTGGCCGGGCGTTACTTTATACTCCCGCTTGGCCAAAGAGTGCAGCAACGCATTATGCTCATCATCAAGCAAGAGATGGATAAGGTTGGTGCACAAGAGATGATCAGTCCTATTTTGCATCCGCTTGAACTGTGGAAAGAAACAAATCGCACAAACACCGCTGGATTTGAACTCATGAAAGTAACCGACCGTCGTGAAGCTGATTTTGCCCTGGGCGGCACTGCTGAGGAAATGTTTGTTGATGTGGTGCGCCGATTTAATATTAGCTACCGCGATCTACCTTTTCACATCTACCAATTTTCACCGAAGTTTCGTGACGAAATGCGTGCGCGCGGTGGACTCCTTCGAGTTCGTGAGTTTATCATGAAAGATGGATACAGCTTTGACCAAAATGAAGAGGAATTTAAGAAAACATATGAAGAGATGGCTCGCGTATATACACGAATTTTTGAGCGCGTCGGGCTTCAGACATATAAAGTTGAGTCTGATAACGGATATATTGGCGGCGAGTATTGTCATGAATATGTGGTCGAAAGCCCAATCGGTGAGAGTAAATTTCTCATGACTGAAGACGGATCATATGCAGCGCACGTTGATGTTGCCAAATTCATTCCTGCCAATAAGAATCTGGATGAGGAACTCTTACCACTTCAGGAAGTTGACGCCGTACGCGGCCCAACCATGAAAGACGGCGAGAAGTTTCACAATATGCCACTCTGGCAACAAGTCAAAGACGTGCTGTTTGTCGATGATCAAAGTCGATATATTCTCGCGGTCATTCGGGGAGACTACGATGTGAATGAAACCAAACTCCAACACGCAGTGGGAGCAACTACTCTTCGCCCAGCAACAGATGAAGAGATTCGAGACGTCATACATAGTGAGCCTGGATTTATTTCGCCAATTGGGCTCAAAGAGAGAATGGAAAAAGGCACCACGCTTGTCATTGTTGCAGACCCATCACTTCGCACAGTAGTAAATAGCTATGGCGGAGCAAACGTCAAGCACCGCGATACACTCAACATGAATATCGATCGTGATTACAGCGCAGATATTGAAGCTGATATTGCGCTGGCTCAGGCCGGATATATGTCACCTGATGGCACACAGAGACTTATTGAAAAGCGAGGTATTGAAGTGGGAAATATTTTTCAACTTGGATATCACTATACAAAGCTCATGACTGGCGCCAATTTTACCGATGAAGATGGAGAGCGCAAACCATACTACATGGGGTGTTATGGAATTGGCGTTGGACGAACGCTAGCCTCTGTTGTTGAGGTTCATAGTGATGATCGAGGAATTATTTGGCCTGAGGAAATTGCGCCATTTCAAGCGCACCTTGTTGGGCTCGATTTACACGAAGAGGAAATGAGTGCCAAAGCCAATGAGACATATGACGCACTGACGAAGGCAGGGATAGAAGTGCTCTTTGACGATCGCAAGACGCAACGGGCTGGGGAAAAATTTGCAGATGCTGATTTGATTGGCATTCCCCATCGAGTCGTGATATCCAAGCGAACCGGAGACAAAGTGGAGTACAAACGCCGTGGCGACAAAGAAGCCAGCCTCATGACCATTGACGAGCTACAGAAACTGTTACACAACGAGTCGACGAACTAACAACCAGCAACAGACAACCAGCAACCCCTATGAAGACCATTGTGACACATCAATCCCCAGACCTGGACTCAGTTGCCAGCGCGTGGCTCATCAAGCGATATATTCCTGAGTTTCAAGATGCGAAGCTCACACTCGTTGCTGCGGGGACTACCCTTGAAGGCATGCAGGTTGATGCGGACCCCGACATCATTCATTGCGATACGGGAGGTGGGCGCTTTGACCATCATCACATCGTGGATCCTGAGAAAAAACACTCAGCGACCGAACGGGTATACGCATACTTATGCGAACACGATCTCCTGAAGCAAGAATTGATTCAGCCCTTGGGAAGAATTAGCGCATATGCGACATTGATTGATCATTTGGGCGAAATAAACTTTCCCGATCCCCTAAATGACCGCTACGACTTTGCGCTTCACATGATTATTGTCGGTATGAAAAAAACAGACATGACCGATGAAGCGGTTTATGAAAATGCATGGAATGCGCTGGATGGGATACTGATCGTGTTGCGTGAAAAAGGTGAAGCAGAGCATGTGTTGGCTGACGCGATAGAATTTAATACCAAGTGGGGGAAAGGGTTAGCGATCAACTCTGAGAATACTGCTGCACAGACGATGGCACTATTTAAAGGGTATGTTGTCGTTGTGCAAAAAAATCCAAAAACGGGTGCGGCACGTATCAAATCAATTCCTGACCCTAAAATTGACTTAACCCCTACATACAATCAGATTCAAAAAGATGATACGGCAGGTGAATGGTTTTTGCATATTTCAAAAAACATGCTCCTGAACGCAAGTAGCAAAGGTGCTGCCATGGCTCCAACGGCACTCTCACTTACTCAATTACAACATATATTAGAAACTGCATAATACAAGATGGACCAATCACCACCACAACAAAAAACAATCGTGACACATATATCGCCTGACTTGGATGCTATTGCGTCAAGCTGGCTCATTAAAAAATATCTTCCTGAATGGAAAGAGGCGGAAATGATGTATGTTGCGGCCTCAACAACACTTGGTAATAATCCGCCGGATGCCGACGAAAACATTATCCATGTTGACACAGGCGGCGGACGCTTTGACCATCACCAAACAGTTGCTCGTCTGAGTGCCACAAAACTCGTATTTGAGTTTCTGAAAGAAAAAGGACACATTGCGCGCCGCGACCTCGCTGCCGTTTCAAGAATTGTTGAGCAGGTGAATGAAATCGACAACTTCGCAGAAGCCACCTGGCCCGATCCAAACAGTGATATTTATGACTTTGGATTACACCAGCTTATTTTTGGCATCAAAGGTGTTGAGTCAAACCCAACGGTATATGTGCCGCACATCATGACGATGCTTGATGGCTTGATAATTATCATGAAAAATAAAATTGCCGCAGAAGAAGAGCTTCAAAATGGATTTGTATTTAATACCAAATGGGGGAAGGCAATTGCATTTGAAACAAGAAATGAAGAGACGCTGCGCTTAGCATTAAAGTCGCATTATGCACTTGCTCTTCGTCATGATCCGCACAGCGGGTTTACAAAAGTCAAAGCATTTCCCGTTGAGACCATTGACTTAACCCCCGTATATGAGGCCGTGAAAAAAGCAGATACTCGTGCCACGTGGCACTTGGTTGGATCCAATCATATCCTCCTTGACGGCTCAACGGCAAACCCCAGCGCGCAAAAGACACACCTTGCGTTTTCAGCTATCATTGAAATAATCAAGAAGATATCGTAGAATAGAGATACTCAACGCAATGCAACAGGAATGATGGGCTCGTTGATTTTGAAAATTCGACATTCATGAGATTTGATAATTCATATTCTCATTGAGAGGAGGTTGTTTATTTATGGTTCTTGCACTCAAGAAAAAAGGTGAATCCAAGGACGCTATGTTTCGACGTTTTACCCGAGATTTTATTGACGAAGATATTGTTACTGAAGTACGTGATCGACTCTTTTACAAAAAGCCATCTCGCTTAAAAAAGGAAAAAGAGAAAGAGCAGCGTAATCGTCGTTCAGCATCCCGCCGAAGCACTCGCTAATAATTACCAGCAAATACTCGATCTGCATTTTTGAACTTTTGCAACGTACACATTTTCTATGATTCATATTGCTTGTCCTTCACGCTATAAAATCAACAAGAGCGCAATTTCACATACTGCGAGTCGATTTTTCGTGTCTCATTCAATTGAGGAATCAATGCTTGAATGTAACATTGCGTTTGTTGGAAAAACCAAGATGCGCCAAGTAAGCAACACCTACAAACATGAAGATGTTGCGCTTCCCGTACTTTCATTTCCTTTTATGGAAAAACAAGAAAACGGAAAGCTCTTTTGGGGCGAGGTTGTGATGTGTTATCCACAAGTGGTGCTGTTGGCTGCAGAGCGCAACAAACGAGTGGACGTCATGATCGACACACTCCTTGAACACGGACTCAATAATCTCCTGAAAGAAGTAAAATAACATGACCGTGTTTTTGCTATACTAAGGGACCGCACCCTATGTATTATCTAAAATACCGACCAGCAACAATTGACGAAATTGATAACGAAGCCATTCGTGCATCGATTCAAAACCTCTTCCAAGCAGATACTATTCCACACGCACTCATGCTCACTGGGCAAAAAGGCACGGGAAAAACATCGATCGCCCGCATCATTGCCCGACATGTAAATGAACTTGCGGCAGATGAATCAATTGCGCAATCTTCAGATATTGTTGAGATGGACGCTGCATCCAATCGTGGAATTGACGAGGTAAAAAGCCTGATTCGCGAAGCTTCATTTCTCCCGATGAGCGGGAAGTATCGGGTATTTATCATTGACGAATGTCACATGATTACCAATGATGCGTTTAACGCACTGCTTAAAACACTCGAGGAACCTCCTGAAACAACCTTATTTATTCTGGCCACCACCAATATCGAGAAAGTCCCAAAGACAATTGTCTCACGCTGCAGCATCATCCAATTTGCACGAGCTAAAAACGATGACATCATTCACATGCTCAAGCGCATTGCCAAAGGTGAAAAACTCACGCTTCCTGACGATCTCTATGAGCTGATTGCAACTCACGCAGACGGATCATTTCGCGACGCAGCAAAGCTCATGGAAGACTTGGTCATCCAACAAGCAACAACTGCCGAGCAAGCGCGAAAATATTTGGGCGTTGCTGGTGAGCAAACTTTTTTGTCAGTTCTTGAAAAGGGCGATGTAAAAACAACACTCCAATGGTTTAAAGATTTTGTAGAGCAAGGCGCAAACGTCAAGCCATTTTTGGAAGATGTGCTCCAACAGCTTCGGCTTGCACTGCTTACAAAGTCGGGAGTTGAAGGTGTGAATGTTCCAACCACACTTACCAGTTCGCAGCTGAGCCGACTCATCAAGCTGATGAGTGAGGCATACTTGGGACTCAAATCAACACCAATTGAATCGATTCCTGTTGAGATTGCTATCGTCGACTTCTATAATGAGAAGAAGTAAGTGAGCAAAGGTGCGTTCACGTTACATTACCATTTTTTCAAAAAAGACATATTATGTTTAATCCTTTAAAAGGTCTTGGTGACCTACAAAAATTACAACAAATTCAAAAAGCGCTCAAAGCACAGAGTGTGACTGTTGAGAAAAACGGCGTCACCATTCAAATGCGTGGTGATCAAAAAATCGAAAAAGTTCTGATTGACGGCGAACCGTTTGATCGTATCGTTGATGCGATTAATGAAGCAGTCAAAAAAACCCAAGAGCACGCAGCTCAAACTTTGATGAGCATGGGTGGAGACGAATAATGCGAGAATAAGCTTTAATTAATACATTTGTGGCGATTACCATTTGAAAATATTTTCAGGAACTGCCAATCGACCGCTTGCCGAATCAATTGCCAAACATCTTGGCCTGTCATTGAGTCCCGCTGAAGTTATCCGCTTTGACAACTCTGAAGTACGCGTTCGCGTTGAGTGTGAAGTGCGCGATGAAGTGTGTGTGGTCATTCAATCTACCTCAAATCCAACAGATACGAACCTGATGGAGTTATTTTTATTTTGTGATGCGCTGATGCGCGAAGAGGCAAAAAAAGTAATTGTGGTGATGCCATATTTGGGTTACGCACGCCAAAACATTCAGCATAGGAGTGGAGAAGCAGTGTCTGTCAACGTGGTAATTCGTCTGCTTGAAGCGCTTGGAGTTTCGCGCATCGTCACGTGTGATTTGCACGACGAGGGATCAAAAGGTATTTTTTCAATTCCCTTTACCCACACCAGCACTCTTGCGGCACTTGCCGAAACTGTCAAAAATTATATTGGTCACGATGTATCACCTGAACACGTGGCGATCGTGTCGCCTGACCAGGGCGGCATTGAACGGGCACGCACATTTGGAAGTGCATTTTTTGGAAACGATTCTTTTGATCTCACAGTTGTTGAGAAGAGTCGAAATCAAGACGTCATTCACACAAGTCGCGCAGTGCAAGTTTTTGGCGAAACTGCTGGAAAGACCGTGATCATTGTGGATGATGTAACGACTTCAGGCGGAACGCTTATTCATGCGGCAGAAGCATGCATTGCAAAGGGAGCAACCCGCGCAGTGGCCGCCATTGCACATCATGATTTGGGCTCATCAGCACCTGCCAAAATCCAAGACTCACCACTTGAAAAACTCTTTAGTACCAACACAATCGCCCTTGACCCAACCCTTGCATTTGACAAACTTCAAGAAGTAGACATAAGCGCCACACTTGCACAAACACTTCGATCCCAATAACCATTCTTTGTGCGCAGCGGTTGTGATTTACAAAAGCACCTTATACAATTAATGCTTTCATTCACCAGAAATTGATGAAACAGTATATGAGTCAACACAATAACACATCTACTCCCGAGCAATTGGCATTACTTACTGAAAGTCAGGTGCGCTCCATAGCGAGTGAATTTGGCACACCTATATATGTGCTCTCGCTTGATGCCGTTGAGCGACAGCTTGCATCAATAACAAACGTCCCAACCAAAACCAACATTAAAGTTCGCTATGCGATGAAGGCCAATCCACACCCCGCACTACTGGCACGACTATTGGAACACGATATTCATCTTGATGCCAGCTCAGAATACGAAGCACAATACGCTCTTGATTGCGCATATCCCGCATCTCATATCATTCTCAATAGCCAACAGCCGGCCAGGAATCTGAGCGGACTTCTTGCACAAGGAGTGCAATACGTGGCAACATCACTTCACCAACTTGAGCTTTACGGAAAGTGTGCTCCAAACACATCTGTTGCGGTACGAATTAACCCAGGAGTTGGAAAAGGTGAGAGTATGAAAGTAACTACTGCCGGTCCAACTGCCGCGTTTGGCATTTGGCATGAATACATAGATCAGGCACTTGTTGTGGCCAACACCTATGGGCTAAAAATCACGCAAATGAACACGCATATTGGCTGCGGCACAGACCCGGCTGAGTGGATGCATGTGGTTGATATTAATCTGGCACTTATTGAAAAATTGCCAGATGTGTCTGTTATTAATCTTGGCGGCGGCTTTAAAGTTGGCCGCATGAAATATGAGCAGTCAGTCGACATGCATACAGTCATTACACAGCTAGATGAGAAAATACAAGATTATTCCAATCGTACCGGTCGGGTATTTGATCATATAGAAATTGAGCCAGGAACATATCTTTCGGCCCGATCAACTTGCATTATTAGTCAAGTGGTCGATATCGTAGACACAGGGTCCACGGGCTTCACTTTTTTGCGCATAAACACTGGAATGAATGATATTCTTCGACCGGCCATGTATGGCGGGCAACATCCGCTCGTTGTGGTACCACGAACCGACTGCCCCCCCGACACCTATATGCCATACATCGTCGTTGGTCATTGTTGTGAATCAAGCGATGTATTTACCGTTGAAGAGGGCGATGGGCATAAGCTTTCCCCAAGACTCCTTGGCAAAGCGAAAATTGGAGATTATCTGGTGGTTGAGGGCGCGGGCGCATATGTCGCCTCCATGAGTGCCGCCGGCTACAATGGTTTCCCCAGAACACGAGAAATAGTACTTGAACACGACGTAACAAAATAACTCTATACGTAAGTTTCGTTGACACACGACCTATGAAAACATCCACACCTACCCAATGGAATCTTGAGCTTCTGGTAAACGATCAGAATCTGAAAGAAACAGACCAAGTGCAGAAGGCGGCAGCCGCGGTAGATGCATTTTGCAACGCGTGGAAAACAAATACTCAATTTCTCATTGACGCACATACCCTGCGCCAAGCACTTGATGAATATGAGCAGCTCATGCGTATTCACGGTTTGGATGGAAACGTTGGATACTACTATTCGCTCAAGCATTCACTCAACAGCGAGGATGCCGCAACAAAAGCCGGACTTTCACAAGCAACGCAAAACGCGCAAAAACAGTGGAGCAAACTACAATTTTTTATGCTTTCACTCGGCAAGATACCAAGCGCTAAACAAAAAGAATTTTTAGCAAGTGAGCGCCTTTGGCCATACAAACATCTCCTTGAGCAGTGTTTTGCAAGTGGCCAATACACTCTCACTGAGACTGAGGAGCGCATTGTTATGATGAAATCAACGTCGGCCTACGCGGCATGGGAGCGACTCATTCCTGATTTGTTATCAGCTGAGCAAAAAACACTTGTTGTAGAAAAAGGGGGGGAACCAGCCCTTCAATCATTTGAGCAAGTCATGAATGCAATGAACAACCGGGATCAGCAGGTGCGTGATGGGGCGGCACATGTCTTTGATGAGATACTTACTTCCCATGAAAAAGTTGCAACAGCTCAGCTTAACAGCATTCTTGAATATAAACGTGTTGAGGATGAAATACGCGGATATAAACGCGCAGATAGTGCCAGGCTGTTGTCAGATGATGTTGAAGAAGAGGTGGTTGACGCACTCGTTGAGGCGGTCGTTGCAACAAACACGATCGCGCATGAATATTATGCAAAAAAAGCGAACCTGCTCGGTTTGGCTCGACTGCAATACCACGAACGGAATCTTGAAATTGGATCAATTGACAAGACGTACTCATATGATGAGGCCAACCAAATGGTGGGCGACATGTTTGCCGCACTCGACGGGGAATTTGCCGATATATACCAGCGTCTTCAATTGGGAGCTCAGATGGATGTATTTCCAAAAGTTGGCAAACGAGGTGGCGCATTTTGTGCACATGACATGCTCACAAATCCAACCTATGTGCTTCTCAACTTCACGGGCCAATTGCGAGACGTCACCACAATTGCACATGAATTTGGACATGCCATAAACAACGAGTTAATTCGCCAAAGCAGACTGCATTCTCTGTACTTTGCAACACCCACTTCAACTGCCGAAGTAGCAAGTACGTTTATGGAAGATTTTATTTACGAACGTCTTGCCTCAGGCGTTGATGAGCCGACAAAGCAATCGTTAATGATGAGCCGACTCAACGACGACATAAGCACCATATGGCGCCAAGTTGCATGTTATCGTTTTGAGCGCGCACTTCATGACGCATATCGAAACAATGGCTATGTGTCAAGCGAGCAGATTGGAGAATTATTTACTCAGTATATGAGTGAGTATATGGGGCCTGCCGTTTTACAAAGCGCCGGATCCCACAGATGGTGGATCTACTGGTCACACATCCGCGCATATTTTTACAACTATTCATATGCATTTGGGCTTCTTATTTCCAAGTTGATGCAAGCACGAGTTCGCCAAGATGGGGCGTATATCGCTCAAGTGAAAACGTTCTTAAGCGCTGGCACATCTGCTTCTCCACAGGAAGTTCTCAAGAGCATTGGAATCGACATCACCGCACCCCTCGTGTGGCAAGAGGGGATTGACCAAGTGAAAAAAAATCTCCAAGCGGTCGTCTGACAAAATCAGGACTGTTTGTACATCTCTACACCACGGTGAACCACCAATTCTGTCACCATGTCCTGTGGACCCCTATGCCACACTCCGAACAACCATTCTTTCATGATGACGAATGGCCACACCACCTGGCTCTACCTCCCTCTGATGAAGGCATTGAGACTCGTGTAGATCAACTGGTACGCACGGCAGGACTCGTATGTATTGGCTCAATGACCGTTGTGGTTGGAGATTTGCTGTGCAACAGCATAGTGGGGGAGGCAGTTGCCCACAAAACGGCGGCAATCTCGGGGGTACTCTGGCTTATCGTGTCAGGCCGTATGAAGACGGTTCTTGAGGCGCTTGACCGGCCAGGCCGCTCTCCTTCCTAAAAGTTACTTCTGCCGTCTATTGCTCGCTTCAAGGTCATGTAGTCGGCGTATTCCAAATTTGCACCCATTGGAAGCCCATATGCGAGACGCGTAATTTTTATGTCAGGGCGCATCGCTTCTATCTTTTTCTTGATATACATAGCCGTGGCTTCGCCCTCCATATTAAGATTTGTTGCAAGCAATACTTCGACAATTTCAGACTCTTCCCGTACGCGCGCCAATAATTGATCGATGTAGATATCATCTGGGCCGATGCTATTTAAGGGATCGATGCGCCCATGCAATATGTGGTATTGGCCGCGATAAATATCTCCTGTTTCAAATGACATAAGATCAATCACATCCTCAAGGACGGTAATGGTTGTTTTGTCACGACTTGGATCTTCGCAGATGGCACAGGTCTCACTTTCCGTCAAATTCATACAAATTACGCATCGCTTGGTTGTTGATTTGAGCTGAGACACGGCTTCTGCAAATGTCTTGAGATCTGCCTCGGGCATACGCATTAAATAAAATGCCAGTCGATTTGCGGATTTGGACCCAATACCTGGGAGGCGCTGAAAAAATGCAGCAATGTGTTTGAGGTTTGACGGCAACATAGAAAGATTGGGTTGTAAGCCAACAGTATACCAAAAGAATGAGGCTGGCCGATCACAAGTATTCCTATGATCGGCCAGCCCCGTATGCCACTTCTTCTAAAAAGGTGACAGCTATTACATTTGTATTATGTCAACGATGACCAATGGTCGTCGCCCACGTTCTTTGAAGAAAAAGTCTTCAAGCACCGCCGACACATCGCGTTTTATGGTATCTGGATGATACGGACGTCCCTCGTGAGGTTTGAGTTTTTTTTCAATCAGAGCATCTGCTTTGGTAAACATCTCCTCTTCTTTTTTCTCAAACACAAAGCCACGAGTGATAATGCGTGCTGGTGCTATGGTCTTTGACTGACTATCAAGCGTCAAGACAGCAACAACGATTCCCTCAGTGGAGAGAGTCTTGCGATCGCGAAGCACCACACTACCCACATCTCCAACACCCGTTGCATCAACATAAATTGACTTTGTCTCAACAGGGGTCCCCGGATGTGCGCCAGTGTGATCAAAGACTATTGTCTCACCTTCAGATAGGGTAAACACACTGTCGCGTTTTCCTCCCAAATCGGTGACCAGTCGTTGATATGATCGTTGGTGTCGTACGGTACCTCCGATTGGAATATGATACTTTGGCTTCGTCAGACGAATCAAAAATTTCATGTCTTCCTGGTTTCCATGACCTGAGGCATGAAGCTCATCGGTCACTCCAGGGTGAACCACTTCAACACCCATCAAGACCAAGTCTTCAATAATCTCATATACCGCTGGCTCGTTGCCCGGGATTGGATCTGATGAAAAGACAACCTTGTCGCCCGGCTTTAAGCCAATACTTCGACTTTGATTGGTCGAAAGTTTGGCCATTGCGGAATTGTATTGCCCTTGAGAACCAGGAGCGATAATACAAATCTTATTCGCCGGCGCGCGCATCACCTGGTGCTCTTGAATAGTAAATCCCTCCGGTATCGGCAGATAGCCAATCTCTTGTGCAATTCGGGTATTCTCACGCATTGACCATCCCAAAAAACACACTTTTCTATTAAATTTGATCGCTGCCTCAACACACTGCCTGATGCGCGAAATGTTTGATGAGAATGTCGTCATCACAAATTTTCCTTTTGTTTTGCGCATCTCATCTTCAAATGTTTGTCCAACAATACTCTCAGAAAGAGTAAGTCCTGGACGATCTGCACCCAAACAGTCAGACATAAGGCACAGTACGCCGTTGTGTCCAGCCGCTGCCATCTTGTATAAATCAGGTGGCTCACCATAAGGCGGCGTGAGGTCCAGCTTATAATCTGCACCGTGATAAATTGCCCCGACGGGGGTTTTAATCAGAATGTGCATGGGATCTGGAATCGAGTGGGTTGAATGAATAAATTCACAGGTAAATGCACCAAATGAATATGGCTTATCATATGCTACGACAATTGGCTCAACCGGATCGTTGATTTCGACGAATTTATTTTTGATAAATTCGGCTGTCAATCGGCTCGTATACATCGGTGGACGCCCCAGTTTTTCATAATGAAAGGGGAGTGCCGAAATATGATCTTCGTGCCCGTGGGTCAAAAGAATTGCTCGAATCTTATCAAGCTTATCCATCAAATAGCTGATATCTGGAATCACAAAATCGACGCCAAGCGCCTTATCTTGCGGAAATCCAATACCGCAGTCCACAATAATAATATCTTGCAGTACACGATCTTCGTAAAGCTCGTATACATACATGTTTTTGGTAACACCTAATATCCCACCAAGTGGGACGAACCGCAGGCTATACCGATTTTTTTCGGCTCCATGTTGTTTTTGTTTTTGATTAAACATAAAAAAATATAGGTATCTGACCCTTTGTCAGGCATCAGAAAATAATAATTAAAATCGACAGTTTGGGAAAATAATATATGAAAGAAGCTGCATCGTTACTATATATGTATTACTATATAGCTTCTTGTCGCACTTTTCTTGCTCAATGTTTCGTATAATTGAACCATGGCAAGTAGCAAAAAGCAATTATTTGAAGCAAGTCGTACAATCGGGGAAGAACGAATCACTCGTGAGCTTGAAACTGTCATGGACCCGGAACTCCACTTGTCACTGGTTGATCTCGGGCTGATCTATGATATTGTAACATATAAAACATCGAAAGTACACATTCGCATGACGCTTACCACGATGGGATGTCCGTTATTTCCCATCATTGAGCAGGATATTCAAAATGCAATGTATCGCATCGGTATCAAAGAAACTACGATCGAATTAACATTTGATCCGCCCTGGAGCATGGAACGACTGACCGAGCGCGGACGCGCAATGCTTGGAATATGACAATGAAGTTATAGCATTTAACACATATCCATCAACCATCAACCATCAACCATCAACCCCGCCTACGCGCCAGGCTCCGGCCGGGCAGGCATCAACCAGTCAACTAATATATGAAAACTAAAAATCCACCGCGATCAACTAACCCACTTGAGTCAATCACGCAAGACATTGGGCGCGAACTAACCGACACGGCGAAGCAGACGGGTGTGGAATTTGTCAAAGCGTTTTCTCCAAGTGAATTTCTCAAGGGGATATATGGAACATCAGAGCAAAAAACAACACCTGAACGGGACGGTGGGGGAGACAACCACACTCCGCTTGATGTTGAGAAGCTGCAAAAAACACATCAATCAAAGACATCTGATGAGGCGGAAATTGCCCGATTGCGCAGTGAGTATTTTGCACGCGTCAATGAGGAGGTGTCAACTGCCCGACAAGATAAAGATCATGATGAGCAAGTGAGAGCGCGTGATGAAGATGAAGACACCAAGCGTTTACAACATGTGGCCGCGATTGCGCAGCAGTCGCAACAGATGGATGCACCAGTTGGACGTATCCGCAAAAATATTCTGGGAGGAAAGGCGGTTAAACGCGGGGGGATGAACATTGCGCCCCAACAACAGTTTGAGACAAAATCAAATAAAGGAAAATAGTCAGGAAGAGGCGATTATTGAGCCAGGTATCCACTTCTCCATATTTCAAAATCAGCAAGCGTCGTCTTGCCACTTTTGTTAAAGTCTGCTTTAACGGTCGTATTTGCCATATATTCGCTTAGCCATATTTGAAAGTCAACAAGCGAAATTGTTCCGTTACAATCGGCATCGCCTTGAGCTTTCTTGGCACACGTCCCACCGCCTCCGCCGCCCGTTATACTTTCATTTATCCAAACATATAAGCTCGATGTGCCTCCTGGCCAGTCGATACTCGCCACATCAAGTATTCCGTCTCCATCAAAATCTCCAGCTTGTGTGCCGCCGTGGTGAGGCAGTGTGTCGGTTGTGACCGTGTGCGCAGTCCATGCGGTAAACGAACCAGTGCCTGGGTTTTTTGCCACCACCAGCTTTGATCCGGTAAAATCGCCCGTCAATATGTCAACATACCCATCTCCATCCATATCCTCCAAATCCATGGAATTTGTTGAACCTTGCGTATATACAATCGTTCGAGTCCAGCCCGATTTTGACGTAATGTCTTGGCCATTTTGAGCAAATACATATATATCGCCTCCATCACCTGAGGTTTCTGCCGAACCAACAATTTCAATTTTTCCGTCGCGATTTAAGTCGCGCGCCAATGTTTTATCAGTGAAAAATCCGCTGGTTCGATCACCAATCATATGTTTGGTAAAATTGGTGCCGCCCGTATTTTCCCACCAACCATATTCATCTCCGTCACTTCCCACAATATCAAGTCGTCCGTCCCCATTTATATCGGCCATATCCAAACCTTCATCACTTGCGCCACCTGCTATAAAGCTGGCCGTGGCACCAGTTGCGCTATACTGCACCAACTGCCGACTAAAATTCGCATCATCAGAACCGGTGGCTGTGGGATATACCACTTCAAGATATCCACCCGGAATAAGGTCTCCAACTGCATATCCTTGCTGGCCACGTGCCGTGCCTGCGGGTGTTGCTTTTTTTGTAAATCCATTCCCATTCCACTTATGCCAGGATCCATCTCCCGTATCAATTACATCGTCAGTTTTTCCATCTCGATCAATATCCGCAATTATCGTCACATTTGAAAAGCCGCCAAACTTTCGCCAAGCGGTGGCGGATGTGGCATTTGCGCCCGGACTAATCCAAACATTTTCACCACTTGCGATATCAGCATAGCCATCTCCATTCACATCAGCTTGGTCTTTTGTCCCGGTTCCAAGCATGCGCCAGTAAAAACTACCGGTGCCGTCGGTTCCAAGCTTTGTGGTAGGAGACCAATCATCAAGGCTTGCCGTATCATTTCCATCCGGGTCAGGCGTTGCAGTAGGTCCGGCGACTCCACAAACTGCGCCCAACTTCAACTGTGAGGGGGCGATGCAACCTGGGCGCTGCGTCTTGTTTTCCCATATATTAAAAAAACTGTGACCTGTGTAATTTGAGCCCACCACATCGATGTCGCCATCTGCATCGATATCTCCGGCGCGCGCCACATGTATCCCATCTGGCGCGGACGCCAAATCAACTCGCGACCAACCAGCGCCATTTCCTGTGTTTTCCATAATCGCAGCCGGTCCATCCATTGATCCAACAAATAAATCAACGTCGCCATCACCGTCAAAGTCGGCCGCTTCCAAACTATGTGCGCCATTCATTGAAGACACGGTGGATTTCTGCCAGCCGGTGGCTGTTTGGAGATATACCACTACTGCATTGTTGTTGTCGGTGCCATTCCCATGCCCACATTCAGCGCATGAGTAGGCAACATCCATTTTTCCATCGCGGTTAATGTCTGCGGCTACTGCGCGAAATGTACTATCGGCCTGGCCAATTGCATGCGACGTCCACGAGGCAGTGCGATTTTTTGGGTTTTCCAGCCATTCGCCTTGACCAATAAGGTCCGTGTCGCCGTCTCCATCAATATCGCCCGAGTCCAACCCTTCGGCCCCGCCCGTTGAACCGATTCCATCTGACGTCCATGCCGCATTTACTCCATTGTTATACTGTACAAATAGTTCATTTTGGTGTGTACGAAGTGCGACATCCCGCTTTCCATCTCCATCAAAGTCCGCAATCTCAACATCCTTAAAACCCGAACTAAACGTGGTTACATTTGTTCCTTCAGACCAATTTTGGCCATTTCCACCATTGATAAAGAGGCGAGTGGTTCGCTCCCATTCGGGAACAACAATGTCCAAATCGCCATCTCCATCCATGTCTCCCGCTTCTGAATCAGTCGTAAACTCAACGACTGGATCTGCCACTTTGTATCGCGATGTGACGCTGTAGGGATAGGGGAAAATGTCCAAGGGTTCGCTCCCATTTGCCGTCCCACCAATTGCCCAATCTAGCTTCCCATCACCGGTGAAATCTCCCAACATATGCGCATCTCCCGTGTGTATGTTGAGCGTGGAATGTGAAAAAGCAGACGAAGCAAGCGCAGCCGACTGACGCGTGGGAAGAGATCGAATAAGCACCAGACTTAATACGAGCCCCGCAGTAATTGAGAGAATCCATCGTTTTTTTATGTAGGTATGCATGCGCTTTGTAGATGACTAATATGCCTTAACTCACCTTATCACTATACACTATTGTCACGCTCACTTTGAATCTAGTTTTTGTACAATATAGTCCATACAAATACAGGTATTGTAGTCATCGAAAATCGAGCTTCCAAACCGTGACCGATCTATGATACCTGTCGTCCGGCCAACGGGGTGTGGTACATCGGCGCCGCCCAGAGGGCAGATGGCGAATCTGGGCTCTGCCCGGAGGGTAGCATACACGTTCATACTATGCAAGAAAAAGGATTTGTGTACATTCTGAGAAGCCAAAAAGATGGCCGTCGCTATATCGGGTCAACAAATAATGTTGGTCGTAGATTGTCACAACATAATTCTGGAAAAGTTCAGTCGACAAAATATAGGCGACCATTTATTATTGAGGCGGCGCTAGAATACGCTACCCTACAGGAAGGCCGAGCATGGGAGAAAAAATTTAAAAGCAGTAGTGGAGCGCTCAGCAGAGCATTAATGCAACAGGCAACTACCGCCAATTTTAACAATCGGGGTGTGGTGCATCGGTAGCATACACGGTTCGGGACCGTGAGGCAGGGGGTTCAATTCCCCCCACCCCGACCCTTCGACACGTCGCTTCGCTCCTAGCTCAGGGTCTGGCGACCCAGCTGGCGACGAGTCGAAGGGGGTTGAGCCTGTCGAAACCCAAGATAACTATGTATTATGTATATATTCTCAAAAATGAAGCGGGAGACATTTATGTTGGCTCTACGTCAGATGTGGAGAAACGATTGGAGCGACATAAAAAGGGCGAAGGCGCTGAGTTTACGAGATGAAATCGTTGTTTTACACTTTGTTATGTAGAAGCATTTAGAATGCTTATTGACGCTCGAGCGCGTGAACGGCAAATAAAAGGGTGGCGACGCGAGAAAAAGGAAAATCTTATACAATACGGCAAACCTTTGCCAAATCAACCGTTAACAAATACTGTGACTCCATGAAATTACTTCTTACGTCCGGTGGGCTTTCGACTGAGCAAATCAAGCACGAACTGGTACGACTCGTCGGAAAACCGCTCAGTGAGATTTCGGCTGCAATCATCAACGATGGACATCATGTTGAAGCGGGCGACAAGCGCTGGGCAATCGATGAAGTGGCTAATGTTGCCAAAACAGTAGGTGGGGCAATTGACCTGATTAGTCTATTTGCACTAAGCATTGAGGAAATTGTTTCACGAATCTCTCAGAAAGATGTGTTGTATATAATGGGTGGTCACACGGACTATCTTATGTCGCACATTGAATCGTCAGACCTCGCCCACAAATTACCGCTTCTTCTTGAGGATATAGTATATGTAGGAAGCAGTGCGGGTAGCATGATAATGTGCAATCGAGTCACCACTGATTCCTATCAAAAAATGTATGGCGAAGAGGGGACGTACGGAGTTGAAAACTATTTGCAGCTCATCGATATTGCAATCAAACCACACCTTGACTCTCCCGACTTTTTGAATAACAGAAGGGAGCTATTGGAGGGCATTGCTCATGATTATCACGCCACACTTATTGCATTACGCGATGATCAGGCAATCGTAGTCGAAGGATCAATAGCCAAGCCGCAAATCAGCTTTATTGGTGGGGAGCCCTTGATATTTAATCCGACAATCTAAAAACACCATTATTTCTACCATTAATAAGCAGCCAATGCATTCTGTGCACTTTTTCTAAATGAAAAACGACTATCCAATTATCCACTTTGCAGATACGCTTGAATTTGAGCAGTGGATAGAGCAACACTGCACCGTTGAAAAAGGGGTTTGGATCAAGATCTATAAGAAGGCGACAGGCACGACTTCAATCTCACATCGTGAGGCGCTTGATGTTGCTTTATGCTACGGGTGGATTGATGGCCAAAGCAAAGGATTCAATCAGCAATGTTATTTGCAAAAATTTACGCCGCGCGCGCCGCGCAGTATGTGGTCATCCCGAAACCGTGAAAATGTAAAGCGCCTTATTGAGCAAAAACGTATGAGGGAAGGTGGACATGCCGAGATTGAACGCGCAAAGCTTGACGGGCGCTGGGAACAAGCATACTTGCCCCCGACTGAGGCCACAATTCCTCCTGATTTGCAACAAGCAATTGAGAAAGAACCCCAGCATGTACAAGAATTTTTTAAGACACTCAACCGCTCAAACATTTATGCGATTTATTTTCGTCTCGCAACTGCCAAGAAGCCAGAAACACGCATTCGTCGATTTAACGCAATACTTCAAATGCTTAAAGAAGGAAAGACCTTTCATTAACACAAACTTGCTATAATCAAACTCGAATATGAATCTCTACAATACCTTGACTCGAAACATTGAGCCACTTGTGCCGCAAAGGGAAGGAAAAATTGGAATGTATGCCTGTGGATTTACCGTATATGACTATGCACATATTGGTCATATGCGACGCTACATCATGGACGATGTGTTGCGTCGCGCGTTGACAGCAGCAGGGTATGACGTCAAATATGTACAAAATGTCACAGATGTCGGACATCTGTCATCAGATGGCGATGAAGGTGAGGATAAGATGGAAAAAGGCGCGCGAAAATATGGAAAGACCGTGTGGGACTTGGCCAAGTATTACGAAGAACAATATGATCGCACAATGCGCGCACTTGGTGTATTACCTCCAACAATCCTGTGTCGAGCGACTGAGCATATACCCGCTATGATTGCGCTCATTGCGCAACTTGAACAGGGTAAACATACGTACGAAACAAACGAAGCAGTATATTTTGACACATCAACATTTGACTCCTACGGTGCGTTGGGAGGACAAAAACTTGAAGATAAAAAACAAGCAGCTCGAGAAGATGTCAATGTCGATCCACAGAAAAAACATCCTGCCGACTTTGCCTTATGGTTTAAACGGGTTGGGCGTTTTGCCGATCACAGCATGCATTGGGAGAGTCCGTGGGGAGATGGATTTCCCGGCTGGCACATCGAGTGTTCGGCAATGGCGATGCAGTATTTAGGGAAAACTCTTGATATTCATACGGGTGGTATTGACCACATTCCGGTACACCACGAAAACGAAATCGCACAAAGCGAGGCAGCGCGCGGCGCGCCGTTTGTGAAATGCTGGGTGCACCATGCATTTTTGATGGTTGATGGTGTAAAAATGAGTAAATCACTTCAGAACTTTTACACAATTGATGATGTTGAAAAAGAGGGGATAGATCCAAGCGCTATGCGCCTGCTCTTTTTACAAACGCATTATCGACAAACGATGAATTTTACCTGGGAATCAGCGCGCGCCGCCAACACGAGCTATCTTAAGCTCCAGGATCAAGTCCGCTCACTTCGCCAACAAACATCGCGCGTTGAGTTATCGCCCGAGAAGCTTGAGCAGCTTGAGGTATTCCAATCAGATTTTACCGCCGCCTTAGAAAACGATCTCAACACACCTCAGGCGGTTGCCGTGATGTGGAAAATGATCAAATCCAATATTCCAAGCCCAGATAAGCTTGATTTATTGATGGAATGGGATCAGGTGTTGGGACTCTCACTTGCCACAACCCCCAATCTTCAACAAGAAGCGGCACCACCTCACATACATGAGCTTGCACAAACGCGCCAAGTGGCCAAAAAAGCGCAAGATTGGGCACGAGCAGATCAGATTCGCCATGAGATTGAGAGCGCAGGATACACCATAACTGACAAAGCAGACTCCTTCATACTTGAGAAAAAATAGGGCAAAAACCCGTATCTTGTATTTTGTTCTAACTTCGCTATACTGAACGTTTCCTATTATTGAATTACCCATTAAATTTCCTATGAGCGTTACCGTGAAAGACATAGACCAGGCAGCACTTGCCCTCAAAGGTGTTATCGAATCCACACCACTTCAATTGAATAAACGACTGAGTAAAAAGCACAATGCAACGGTCTATATCAAACGCGAAGACCTGCAAGAGGTGCGCTCCTTTAAGATACGTGGCGCTTATTATAAGATGTCAAAACTCGTGGCAAATGAACGTTCCCAGGGAGTTGTGTGTGCATCTGCCGGCAATCATAGTCAAGGAGTGGCGTACGCATGTGCTGCGCTCAAAACACACGGGGTAATTTTTATGCCAACCGTGACGCCCAAGCAAAAGGTAGATAAAGTTGCCCATTTTGGAGGAGAATTTGTAACCATCAAACTCGTGGGAAATACCTTTGATGAAGCGTATCAAGCCTCGATGGCGTATGCCAATGTTCACAATTCCATATACGTTCACCCGTTTGATGACGATGAGGTGATTGCGGGGCAAGGCACAATCGGACGAGAGATCTATGAAGAGCTTGGTCAAAAAGCAGACCTTATTCTAACCTGTGAGGGTGGAGGAGGATTGACCGCAGGCATCGCTTCGTATATTAAAGTGAAGTCGCCACAAACAGAACTCATTGCCTGTGAGCCAGAAGGTGCGGCGAGCTTGTTTGAATCACATATCGCACACATGCCAATCACGCTCCCTAGTATCGACACATTCGTGGATGGTGCGGCAGTGAAGTCGGTTGGGAAAAAACCGTTTGAGATCATGAAAGAATCGGTCAAAGACATCATCAAAGTACCAGAAGGGCAAGTGGCAACAACCATGATTGAGCTTTACCAAAATGAAGGAATTATTGCCGAACCAGCAGGCGCCTTGGCAATAGCCGGGCTCGAACTCGTTGACCCCAAGCTGCTTGTTGGAAAAACCATTGTCTGTACCTTATCAGGCGGCAACAATGACATCATGCGCTACCCTGAAGTGATTGAGCGAAGCCTCATATATCAAGGGTTGAAACATTACTTCATTGTTGAGTTTGAGCAAAAACCTGGACAACTGAAAAAGTTGCTCAGCCAAGTGCTCGGGGCCGATGATGATATTGTGCTCTTTGAATATATGAAGAAAAATAATAAAGAAAAAGGTCCCGCATTTATTGGTTTGCAGCTCACTCGCCGTGAGGATTATGCTGGATTGATTGACCGATTTGACGCAAGTGGCCTCGAGTATCAAATCGTGAATCCTCATGATATGATGTACCGATATCTGGTGTAAACCAAACATGGCAAAGCTGGTGCCACAGACACTGGGCGCATAGTTTTTATGTTAATTGAACGCAATCCACAATCGGCAATCTTTCACATGGAACAGATTCAGCCATCGCTCATGGCCGAGATTGAGCAGAAAAAAGGGATGGGCTTTATGATTGTCTCTGAGTCCGATGTGACACTCAATCATGAAGGTGCATTTCAACTGTCCCCTGGAGGTGAGTCAACATTTCTCCCCCTCAAGCTTCCGCCTCTCGCACAAGATCTCAGAGCTCATAATATGAAGCCGCACTTGGTAACTGGATCCCGTCTCGGACAGGCCTCACTGGACATTCACCAGGCGGTTGTTGAGGATCACCTCCTTATTACCGTTGTGAACAATCATCCAGAACACACCTATACGTTTGGTCAGCACATTGATATCGGAAAACTTGTGATACATGGCGAGCCGCTTATGGGGCGAGCGCTCCAACAAGCCCTTGAGGCAGAAATGTATGTGACGCCTAGCGGGATGGAAGTTAATCTTGAACAGGGGTTGATCGAAATCCCCATTACCAAATACTATGTGAGTGAATCAGAAAAGCAAACAATTGCAATATCGGCGTTGCCGCGCGCGCACGACAGGAGACGACTTCATGAAGCGTTGGGTCTTTACGAAACAACGCTTGATACGGTTGTTGCAGCAACACATCAAGGACATTACCTCAGTGCAACTGACCCGCTTGGTTTTTCAAAAAATTACGCGCTGTGGGTGAATGGAGGACGGGCGTCAACTCAAGATCATGCGACACACGCGTCATACCCCTCTGTTGATCACTGTGAAGCCAGACTCTGCCAAGGTGGAGATAATCCTTGGCGCATCGTGAACGAAACGTACGCTCCAATAGATGCTATGTATGCTTCATTCTTTCACGCAGTGACTGTGTAGCCCAAGACAGCTATCTCCACATGATGGCAAGAACTAACCCCATGGCCAAGAGGGATGCCAATTGATAGCTGGTATTGATCCAAAACAACTTCCATGGTCGATCACCAAAAATTACATCCGTTGCTTGTACCGGCGCCACAAACCCACCCCACATGAGTAAAGCGCTCAAGAACCCGATCGCAACTATGTCATATCGACCTTCCCAAAAATTGAAAGCAAATGCCATGACATAGGTGAGTGCATACGCCATAAGCATTGATAGGAGAAAGCTCAATCCGTACAGCGCCCCCATTTTTTTCTGCATCTTGCGCAGCTGTTGTGGAGTATAGCCCATCGCATCCATCCAAGGACCACCCAATACAAGAGGGGAATACCATAAAAATCCAACCGCCATTGAGGCCACGGCAGATGCCAAGATTGCAAACAAATTGATCGAAACTTCCATAAGTATATTTTGTAATGGGTAATTTTATTCAATCACACACATTGATATGAAGTCAACTAATAGACCCCAAGCGAGTCAACAGCACCCAACAAATATCCGCCAACTATACGTCCGATAATGAGCGTGATGATCGTCACAATAACAATCACACCGCCCCATATCAGCAGCCGCTTCCATAACACGTAGCGAGTTGCAAGTTGCGTATCCCAATCGCGCACCTGAAATCCAATGGCTTTGTATAAACGCCAGATAAAGAGCTTAATAAATTGCGAAATTGCTTGAAGTGTTTCTTTGATGACGGGCATGGGAATGTACTTGTCATTATCATCAATTTACCAACAGTTATCAATGGCCACGCCCCGGCCCGGGCACCCTGGGGCAGTGGTTATTCCACCTCTCAAGGTGCAATGGTCACAAAAATGATCCGCGTGCGCCACCTGTTTTGTAGATTGTAAACAGGTGCTTGCAGCAGACTATCAATCCGCTATAATCCTCATATGAAAACCATACACACAGACCAAGCGCCCGCCGTCGTCGGACCCTATTCACAGGCAATTGTCACTAATAATTTAGTATTTTGTGCGGGTCAAATTGGCCTGAACCCTGAAACAAAAATGCTTGAAACGGGCCTTGTGCCACAAGTCGAACAAGTCATGAAAAATCTACAAGCAGTGCTTGAGCAAGCGGGATGCACACCACATGACATTGTAAAAACCACGATCTTTCTGACGGATATGGAAAATTACCACCGCGTCAATGAAGTCTACGGCTCCTATTTTCAAGGCGATGTGAAGCCGGCGCGCTCAACGGTCGCCGTGTCCGCCTTGCCAATGGGAGCATTGGTTGAAATCGAATGCATCGCATGTATCAACGACTAATATCAGCGCGCTCCATCGTGATCGGCGTTCTTCTGGTGCTTTGTGCGGTAACTTTACTGACGCATGCGCAATGGGCGGCTTTGGACTTTGACGAAGGATACAATATGCAGATCCCTCTTCACTTGGCCCAAACAGGTTCATACGCAACCTATGATCAAGTACACGATCCCAAAATCACAACCGGTTGGCCAGTGCTTGCCGCGGCCGCACTTCTTATAAACACAGAGTCGCCAGATGTGTCAGTCCGATATGTGACACTCGTATATAGCACACTCCTTATACTTCTGGTTGGCGTATTCCTCTTAAAAACGACTGCGCAAAGAATGGTATTTTTGGCAGGCACATTTGTCGTGCCGCTTTTTTATCTTTTTGCAA
>CAYUJW010000009.1:13282-28725 GCA_964445135.1 uncultured Gammaproteobacteria bacterium | reverse complement strand
ATTAGTCATTCTGATAAGCGATGCATAGGTGTATCTAAACATATATTTACTAGTACACAACTAGATCATTTTGAGCAATTGCCAGCGGCAGAACCATGCTTATTAACACTTCACAACATATATTATGCTTAACGGGCTATTTGGAAGCGCTAAAACCTATATATTTGATGAATGATGCGATGAGCCGACAGCAGACTGAGCGCAGCTATGGAGAGTGGTTAGCCAATGTAGCTGGCGAGTTCGGATTTAGTGATTGGCCCGACCGCGCACAAATGCATAGCTGAGGGTTTGAGAATATCTTGCGCCACCGATTGTACCTGGGTTGCCGTCACTGAATCGATATGTTCACAAATTTGCTCGGGAGTCAGTGATTCAGAATAAAAGAGCGACTGCTTTGCCACATGCTCAGCTACGTACTCGCTACTTTCCAAAGATAGGAGAAAGTGACCCTTTGCCATCGACTTAGCGCGCGCTAATTCTTGAGGCGAAATAGGCTGCATCGTAATTTGTTTATGCTCTTTTAAGCTCAATTGGATAGCTAATTTTACTTTTTCTGGCTCAACTGAAGTACCAAGCGAGGTAACGACATGACCTGCGTCTTCATATGCTTGTGCGCCCATCGAGATGTAGTAGCATAGTCCATGCTTCTCTCGCACTTGGGAAAATAGACGTGAGCTCATTCCCCCTCCAAGAACCGTGGTCAAAATACTCAGAGCAAAGCGTCGTGGGTCAGAGTACGAATACGCAGGATATCCAATCCGAATATGCATTTGCTCAGATGCCCTCTTCATCACCTGTATACGAGAGGCAGTGTGAATACCCTTATATTTGACACGACTTGGCACATCCCCACCCGCGCTCCAATCCTCAAATGCCTGCGCAATCGTATTTTTCATTGTTGATTCGATGCTCTCTAAGCCTCCGGCCACCACAAGAATTGCATTTTTAGGCTTATACCAAGCCCCAAGATACGACTTGATATCATCGGGCTTCATGGCCATTACCGTCTCTTTGGAGCCGGCAATCGGAAGGCCAAGAGATGTACCTTTATACATAAGCTCATCTAAAAATTCACTCGCCCGCCACATGGGGTTATCTTCATACATATTGATTTCTTCAACGATCGCCCCTTTCTCCTTCTCCATTTCGACAGGATCAATATTTGGATGCTTAATCATGTCAGATAGCACATCGATACAGAGCTGAAAATGCTCATTTGCCCCCCTGATCCAGTATCCCGTGTGATCTTGGGCAGTAAATGCATTATGATCGCCCCCCAAGCCGTCAAGTATCGTTGAAATAAGACTCGGTGTCGGGTATTTTTTTGATCCTTTAAAGACCATATGTTCGAAGAAATGGGCAACCCCATTATTCTGTGCCGATTCATCGCGGGAGCCTGCCCTGACAAGCAATGCACAGGTGAATGTGGGGTATGATTTAGTATCAATTGTTACGACGCGCAGGCCGTTTTCTAGAGTATATTCTTGACGCTTCATGATAGGAAAAAATCACTAACACTCTATCCTAGCACAGATAGATCCGTAGTGCCAGCCTATTCAGTGATTAACCCGTCACCAAGCCATGATAAAAATAATCACTCATATGACGCTTGAGAATGCCAAATTACGCTTCAAATTCGACGAGTGGACCTTGCTGCATTGCGTGACGTGGTATATACTACATACTGTCATATAGGGCTGCTCCCTTTGCCCGGTCGTCTAATGGTAGGACAACGGACTCTGAATCCGTTTATCGGGGTTCGAATCCCTGCTGGGCAGCCATTCGACTCGTCCAAGGCTGCCAAATGGACTCGCTCATGGCTTGGGCAGCCGATAGAGGTGTCGAATGCCCTGAGCGAAGTCGAAGGGATGTTATTTAGACGCTATAAATACAGCTATCATCTAAAGCACAAGACGAATTGAGCGAACTCCATGCTATACACTGTATATATACTTCGGGATGAGAATGATAATCTTTACATCGGGCAAACCGCCCACGCAGATGATCGCATGAAGCAACACACATCTAAGCACGTAAAATCTGCAAAATTCGTAAAAGATGGCGGAAATTTTATACTTGTATACAAAGAGGAGTATGCAACGCGAACTGAAGCAATGCGTAGAGAGCGCCAACTAAAAGGTTGGACAAGAGCGAAAAAAGAAGCGCTCATCAACGGCGCACTCGATGTATTGAAGTCTCTTTAAACTTAGACTGTGGCAAAGCCACTTCGATTCGTCCTGAGCGAAGTCGAAGGGACTCGCGCAGGACAATGCCCTGACAAGCAGATGAACCTGAGATTATTTGGCGCTATCCCCACATATAGTGCCTACCTAATATATGGCATACGTAGCTTTTAATGAGAAAATATTGAGGAAAGCACACTTTCGTATTATTACTAAGACTTAAGCAGTATTTGGTGTGTGCAAGAATCAACTAGGAAGTGATGATGATATTGAGAATCTTTCCGGGGACATAAATCGACTTATACGATTTGGCATCTAGGTATTTTTTTATGACATCAAGCGCAAGGGCTTTTTTCAACAATTCTGATTCTTCAACGCTTGGCGCAACTTCAATAACTGCTCGAACCTTGCCATTTATTTGTATTGGAATGTGTACGTTCACACCTTTTAAGCCTTTTTCATCGGCAATTGGCCACGTCTGGTTGTGAATACTAAACTCGTTGCCAATCTCTGTCCAGAGCTCTTCTGTAATGTGTGGTGCAAAGGGAGACAGTAATAATAACAACGTCTCATATTCTTGTTTCGTAATTGTCGCTCTTTTGGACAAATGATTTACCCACGTCATCACAAAGGCGAGGGCCGTATTTGACTTGATATTCGACAGGTCGCGCGTCACATCTGATATTGCACGATTCATTTGGTAGGAGTCTTCTGCCGATAGTTCCTGATGAGATGTTGACGACTCAACTTTCTCAGCCAACTTCCACACTCTTTGCAAAAAGCGATACATACCAGCCACCGCCTCATCTGACCAGGGACCAGTCCCTTCATATGGCATCATAAACGCCAAATACATCCTCACCGTATCCGTTCCGTATTCCTGGACTACCAGGTCGGGGTTAATCACATTCCCCTTAGACTTGCTCATCTTGTTGTGATCTGGACCAAGCACTATTCCATGCTGCACGCGGCGAGTCGCAAACTCATCAAATTCAACAAATCCCAAATCCTTGAAGAATTTGGTGAAAAATCGCGCATAGAGCGTATGGCCGAGTGTATGCTCTGCTCCGCCAAAATATACGTCTACTGGCATCATTTTGGCTGCTTTTTGAGTATCAAAGGGTCCGTCTTTGTAATGATTATTCAAGTAACGGAAAAAGTACCATGCAGAATCAAAGAAAGTGTCCAATGTCTCCGGATCACGCATAGCTGGCTTGTGGCACTTCGGGCACTCGACCTTCATCCATTCTTCGTTCGTGGCCAATGGGGCTTTTCCACGGGGGGTAAAGTCAACCTCGTACGGCAGGGTGACTGGGAGATCCTTTTCTGGAACTGGTACCTGCGCACAATCATCGCAGTGAATAATGGGAACTGGTGTCCCCCAATATCTCTGGCGACTCACCGACCAATCACGAATATGATAGTTCACCTGGGCTACACCTTCAGGCTTTGCTTCAAAACTTGTGGGGATAATGGGCAGGTCATATGTCTTAGCAAACTCTGCGTCTCGCTCATCTGCCACGGGAACCGCCATAATTGCTCCTGTTCCATAGTTCATCAGTACGTAATCCCCAATCCAAACGGGAATTTGAGTTTGGGTCACAGGATTTTGCACATATCCTCCGGTCCAGACTCCTGTCTTCTTTTTCTCACCAGTTCGTTCAATTTCATTTTTTGACGTGGCATCTTTGCAGTATGCCTCAACGATCTCTTTTTGCGAATCGGCCGTATACTTTCCAACCAGTGGGTGTTCGGGGGAAAGCACGACAAATGTGGCTCCATCGATGGTTTCTGGACGAGTGGTAAATACCTCAATATCATCAAACTTCACGCGCATACCCGGCGAGCGCCCGATCCAATTATTTTGACCAGTTCGAACAGATAGTGGCCAATCGATTGATGGAGTAGTTTTGAGTTTTGAGTTTTTAGTTTTTAGTTCATTGCCCTCTGAATCCCCGGCGGAGGTGGGCCAAATGAGATCATCAGCGTAGTGGGTGATCTTTAAAAACCACTGCGCAATCTCCTTCTGCTCTACTTGGCTGTCGCAACGCCAGCATTTTCCATCAACGACATGCTCATCTGCCAGCACTGTTTGGTCGACTGGACACCAATTTGAGAGGCGCTTTCCTCGATAGGCAATCCCCTTCTCATACATCTTGAGAAAAATCCATTGGTTCCATTTCATGTATTCGTCACTGCAGGCAATATGGATATCCTCCAGGTTTACCATGCTCCCCATAGTATGAAACTGTTTTTGCATTGTTTCGATGTTGCCCATTGTCCAATCGCGTGGATGAATTCCGCGTTTGATTGCAGCGTTTTCAGCAGGCAATCCCGTGGTGTCATATCCATGGGGGAAAAATACATCATAGCCACTCATGCGAAGATATCGTGAATATATATCTGGGGTAGTCCAGCTAAACCAGTGTCCTACGTGCAGATCACCTGATGTGTAGGGCAGCTCAACAAGTGTGTAGAATTTTTTCTTCGCAGGATCGTTTTTGAAGTCGTAGATATGGCTTTCTTGCCATTTTTCTTGCCACTTCTGCTCAATCTGTTTGGGTTGGTATTTCTTCATTGTGTTGGTTTTTCTGGAGTTTTAAATGCAGGTCACTGCCAAATAAAAACAGCGTGAGGCATATTCATTCAAGCCTCACGCTGTAATTATAGCAAAAATCGCAAAAAAGCTTATTCTTGCATATCGCCAAAGTCTGTATGACCTGCATCAAATCCATCGGTCGCTGCTTGATCGGCTCCAAAACGGGGTCGATCATCGTTACTACGACGGGGTGCACGATTTCCTCCACGCTCACTTCGCTCACGTGGTGGACGAGCTTCTGATACAAATATCGTTCTCCCTTGAAAATCACTGTTATTCAGTGCGTCAACTGCAGCCTGTGCATCTGCTTCATTTTCATATTCAACAAATCCAAAACCTTTTGAACGGCCAGTATCTGAGAATCGAACAACTGTGGCTGATGACAAGGTGCCATATTGAGCAAACAGATCCTGCAAATCCTGATCCTGCACCTCATATAATAAATTTCCTACGTATAATCTTTTATTCATGTATTCTCACCTCGCATTCTGATGTTGTGTAAATCGAAAGCTATATTCCCGAAGACTGTACTTTTGTTTTCCAGAAGTTAATTGGGGCTGCTCCAATAATACGAAACGTATAATATCATCACAATTGTACATATCCGCCATGCATTGTGCAAGAGCCACTTATGCTCAGTGTATGAGCGACGCAACCGATTGCCTATCCTTTTCTATGTGACTATATACAGACTGCTTGCGTGTCGCATATGAGACAACAAGTATCAAAAACAATAAAATAAGCACGATGCTCACTATCAAAAAATAAATGTAACGATGACTGTGTCCTAGTTCGCGCTGATATGTTTCTTCATCCATATAAATATTAGTCTTGAGCGTGTGCATTCACCGAGACTTGCTCAATAATTTGACGTATTTTTCTCGACATTACTGCTACTTTAGGCTTTAATAGAGCCCCAGAATTAATTTTTTGTACGGCTGGCACTGCGGCGAGAAAATCGATAGCCTGCCCATTTTCCAATGTCCCCTCACCCACGAATACATAATACGGAGCCAGTTCTTTTTGCGCAACCTCAACCTCCTCAAGATATGCCATTCTACCGTGTGTCACGCGCGCCGTATTCATCAGCACTCGCTCGTTGGGATAAATCTTTTCAGAATCCTGATGATTCGTATTTTGCGCATCGATATACATATATTCAAATCCCTCTCGTGCCAGACGAGTAAGCGCCTCCTCCCCATCAAGCAAGGAAGAAACACGAGGGGCCTCACTTGCAAACTGGCGCATATGAGAAACTATCGATACCACTTTCCCCGACCGCACGCCAAGTGTGATGGTATTTGCGCGATCACTTCTTACTTTTGCGCTTCGCTCATCTGATGTTTTTATAATATTTGCATCATCAACTAATTGAAAAACCTCATCAGGTGTTAGTTTGAATGCGATGTTTGGCAAAGAAGTAATGTTGGTTTGTGCAAATAATTCCTGCGCATTCACAACAGGCATGCCCATTGCAATCCAGCTTCGGTGCGCCTCATAATAGCGCACATTGGGCGCGTCACGCCGTGCGTAGCTTGCCGCCACCTCAATTGTCACATCTGCCCCCATGAGTTGTTGCGCATATTGCTGAACATTTACCAGCTCATCTGCCGTATTTTGAGCAATTGAAATGCTACCCTGCTCCAGCAGCTGAAGATCATATCGTCCGGATGTTTTTTCCACGACAACCATAGCCTTGGACTCCCCAATTTTTAATTGTGCTGTTATCGAATTCGCATCTTCCGATATGCTTCCTGGCACAATTTCTGCATCACCAATGCGACTGACCAGCGTGCGAAGGCTCGCTTCACTGGCTGGAGAAACCAATGGATATACTCTGGCTTCAGTTGTTGCAACTTGAACTTTTGCACCTAATACGTTCCAACTTTTGACAGTAACTGCGTAGTTTGAAGACGTGCGCCCAATTTGCTCATAATATGCGTCCATGTCAACCGGCTGCTGAGTTGGATTCGCATTATTTATGGAGACTGCAGAAGGCATACTGCCCCAAGATGCTGAAAACCATGCGAGTGTGCTTAAAATAAGCAACACTACTATCCCAGATAGCACAAGTAGTGCGTGAGGAATGTGTGGGTGTGATCTCTGGGTTTGGGGGAGCTGCATGACTTTTAGCATAGCCTATGCCCCAAGCACATGTCAATTTTCCCACCCGTTATTGTCCGTTCACAAATGCGTCAACGAGCGAAGCAGCAAAGCGTGCGGTTTGACCATTCTGATCACGATTTGGATTCACTTCGACCATATTTAATGCGCATATTTTTGAGGCAAATGGCAGTAAAAATGCCAGATCGTTTTCCATCAATCCGCGAGTTGCCGGAATACCAGTTCCTGGCGCAATTGTCTGATCAAACGCATCAATATCAATGTCGAGGATTATGTGCTCATAGTTGTGAAGATGTGCTAAAAGAGGGGCCATATATATATCATCCTTCAACTGACTTCGTGAATATGAAGCAATGCCATGCGTTTTCATATATCGCACTTCCTCAGGCTCGCTGTCCAGGTTACCAACATACACCACTTGCGAAGGTGGAAGGTGCGTATGTTGTGAGAGTTTTGCAAAATGCTCTTCATCAAATGTATCTAAAAACATGCGCATCCACATACCGTGAATATTCCCCGTTGTGGAGGTCGCTCGCGTGAGAATATCAGGGTGCGAGTCAACACGAATGACCAAAACATCAGGCGGCATGAAGGTGCTTAGCACGGCATGAAATGAGCCAATTGACACACTATGGTCGCCTCCAATACTGACGATTGTGCCTCCATTTTTCAATACCTTTTGCATCGCAAGGGAATGCTTTTGACTTTCACCTGCTATCACACCATATACATTATTCAGATCTATTTGATAAGGCAAAGGACAAGAAAAGCTGTCAATGTTTTTCTCTAAAAATGCAGAGGAAGTCAGGAGCTTGCACACAGACTGCGGACCCTCCTCTACTCCTTCATTCAGGGCAGTGCCTTTCCACGGTGGCTGCAACATACCAAGCCGTGAGCTCAGCAGAAAGAAGTGTGGATTTTTCATGTGGCCAAACCCATGGCCGCTTTGACTTGGGAGATCTTGGCGTGTGATCGCGCTTGAACTGCGGCAAGTGAAGTGGCCAAAACTGACTCAATATGTGAAGTGTCTGATGTAATGCGCGCAAACTGATCTTGAATTGGTTGTAAAAAGGCGACGACTGCTTCGGCCACATCCGCTTTAAAGTCCCCATATCCCTTGCCATCGTATGCAGCGTACAAATCTTCACTTGAACGGCCAGTTGCGACCGACATGATCGAGATTAGATTATCCACTCCATCTGATTTGTGCTCAATTGATACAGCGCTTGCCGAGTCTGTAACCGCTCGTTTTATTTTTTGAACAACTACATCAGGCGAATCTAACATGTACAAAACCCCTTGCTGATTCTCATCAGACTTGCTCATTTTTGAGGTTGAATCTTGCAAGCTCATGATGCGACGATTTCTCCCCTGTTCAATTTGTGCCTCAGGAAGGACAAATGTTTCTCCAAATTGTGCATTAAATCGCTTCGCAATATCTCGAGCCAGTTCCACATGCTGCCGCTGATCCTCGCCGACTGGCACAATGTGCGTGTCATACAACAATATGTCCGCCGCCATAAGCGTTGGATAGCTAAACAATCCCAGTGACGATCGCTCTTTCTGCTTTACTTCCTTTTCCTTATACTGCGTCATTCGCTCCATCCAACCCATGGGAGTAACGCAGTTGAATATCCATCCCAAATATGGATGGTCCGCGTTATGCGACTGAATAAACAGTGAGCTGCGTGCAGGATCAATGCCACAGGCCATGTAGAACGCTGCCAAATTCATGCTATTTGTGCGCAGCGTTTTTGGATCTTGCGCAACCGTTATTGCGTGTAGGTCAACAATACAAAAAATCTGATCATAATCGCCTGTCTCTTGCATGCGCCGCCACTGTGAGATCGCACCAACATAATTGCCAATATGAAGCCCCCCAGAAGGTTGTATGCCAGAAAAAATAGTTTTCATATTGGTCGGTGAGTTGGTTAAATTTTAAATAATAAATCCTTGTATTGAAACTAAACGACATGCACAAATCATCATGGGAAATGTCACCTCGTGACCTGATACGATTTGACCTGCTCCAACAGCGCGGCTGCCTCAGGGTTTTTTTCAAAATGATCCCGAACAGGTTGAATCAATGTGTCCAGAATTTGAGCTACTGCATTTTTTAAATCCATTGGGTGGATGGCGCGAGCAGCAAATGCGACTTCAAGCTCCTCATAACTGGCAAATGTGACATTGCCCCCAAACTTTTCAGGACGCTCAATTGTCATGGAGTCAACTCGCTCAAACACAATATATTTACAATATTCCAATACGGGATTTTCTGCGACTTCACCTTCCAAACACCACGCTTTATTGATTTTGCGCACGATGTCTTCTGTCGTATCTGTCATGAAGATTGCGGAGTCAGGATGTGACTTTGACATTTTAAGCTCAATCGTGCGCTTTGTTTTGTCTTCCGTTTCAGTTGCAGGTTTGCCAAGTCCCATAAGCATATGGTGACTAATGACGACAGGTTTCCAATATCCTAATTGGTTTCCTACTTCGCGCGCCAACATATTTACCTTACGCTGATCCATTCCAAGCTGTGTGATTTGCGCCCCGAGCGTAAAAATATCAGCAACCTGCATGCAGGAATACATCACGTGCGCGCCAGTCAGACCATCAAGCGACTCCTCGCGTCCCATCATTTCGGCAGTTCGCACAAATCGCTTCAATGCATTGCTTTTTCCAACCTGCAAAACGAGCTTCCAATAATTTGGGTCTCGCACCACATCAGATGCCCACACAAACTCAACGCGCGAAAGATCCATGCCGCACGCTTTCCACACTTCAATAAAGTATTTACCAACCGTTTGAATCTTTTCCAAATCGCCACCCATTTTGTTGTTTGCCATCGCATGCCAATCGGCCACAAACATCTTAAATGTCACCCCAGCTTTGATCATTTTATTGACATTTATCGCGCGCAGCAAACCTTGCGCAATATGAATTTGCCCTGAAGGCTCAAATCCATCATATGCAATGAGTTTTTGTTCATTTTCAAGAAGTGTTTTGAGCTCATCGGGCTGGATAATCTCTTCACCCACTTCGGCTACAATAGCAAGCTTTTCATCGATTGTCATATTCGACTATTATACAAATGCTTGTGGGATTTTAGGTGGTAGTTTTTGTGAGGGTCGCGCATCGCTAGTCGTAACTTGCATTTTAACTTTTACCTGCCTATCATGAATCTATGACCGATCAACCCACGCCCTCCACAACCACTTTTGTCAAGCCAGACGAGGAGACGATTGCTCATTCATATGTGAAAAACTACGAAGAAGTAGCACGTGCGGCAACCGATCACCCCGAACTCTTTTGGGGAGAAGTGGCCAAACAACTGTCATGGAAAAAACCATGGGACCAGGTGCTTGATTGGAAATATCCCTATGCTTCATGGTTTCAGGGCGCGCAATGTAATATTGTCGAAAACGCGCTTGATCGCCATATTCAAGCCGGAAAAGGCGAAAAGATGGCACTTGTGTGGGAAGGTCAAGACGGCGCAGTACGAACCTTCACCTACGAACAGCTCAATCAAAAAGTGTGTCAATTTGCAAACGCCCTCAAGTCCCTTGGCATCACAAAAGGTGACCATGTAAGCATCTATCTTCCCCGCCTTCCTGAGCAATGGATCGCCATGCTTGCTTGTGCAAAAATAGGCGCAGTGCACTCGGTGGTGTATTCGGGTTTTTCCGTTGAAGCCCTCAAAAATCGCGTGACAGATGCGGAGGCCAAAGTAGTCGTAACCTGTGATGGATATCACTTTCGTGAAAAATTAATTGACACAAAACATACAGTTGACGAGGCAGTCAAAGACATTCCCGCCGTCAAAAATGTAATCGTTATCAAGCGCACAGGAAATTCTGTACAAATGAACCCGGGGCGCGATCTTTGGTGGCATGAAATCCGTGAATCAGCGGCCACCGAATGTGCAACCGAGACAGTCGACGCACAAGACCCGCTCTTTATTCTTTACACTTCAGGCACAACAGGCAAACCAAAAGGTATCATACATGGCCATGGAGGCTACATGGTTGGCACATATATTAGCGCCAAATGGAGCTTCAACTTAAAAGAGGATGATATTTATTGGTGCACTGCTGATCCAGGATGGATCACTGGTCATAGCTATATTGTGTACGGTCCGCTCATAAACGGTGTGACCAGCTTCGTCTATGAAGGACCTCCTGATTTTCCTGATGCAGGACGCTGGTGGTCACTCATCCAGAAGTATCATGTAACAAAGTTCTACACTACTCCAACTGCAATTCGTGCGCTGATGCGCCAAGGAGATGAATGGCCAAGTCAATTTGACCTAACCAGTTTGAAGCTTTTGGGAACTGTGGGTGAACCTATTAATCCTGAGGCGTGGAATTGGTATCATCGCGTCATAGGCGGCGGTAAATGCACGATAAACGATACATGGTGGCAAACAGAAACGGGCATGCATGTTCTCTGCACCCTTCCGTCCATGGCTGCCAAGCCAGGTTCTGCCGGAAAACCATTCCCCGGTTTGGTGCTCGATGTGGTTGATGAAAAAGGGACTCCTGTGGCAGTTGGCGAGCAAGGCTTTTTAGTCATCAAGACTCCATGGCCCGCTCAGATGAAGGAAATATTTAAGAATCCGGAAAAATACAAAGAGGCGTATTGGGAACATATTCCAAATGTTTACTTTACCGGCGACACCGCCCGGCTTGATGCAGACGGGTATTACTGGGTCTTGGGCCGCAATGACGATGTCATGAAGGTTTCGGGATATCGATTTGGGTCGGCCGAGATTGAGAGCGCATTTGTTGCCCACCCGGCCGTTGCTGAAGCGGCAGTCATTGGCAAACCTCACGAAATAAAAGGCGAGTCAATTAAGGCCTTTATCATCCTTAAAGTAGGTCAAACACCAAGTGAGGAGCTCACCAAAGAGCTGAAAATGAAGGTGCGAGAGATGATTGGCCCCATTGCCACACCGGATGAGATTGAGTATGTTGAAAGTCTTCCCAAGACACGAAGCGGCAAGATCATGCGTCGAGTGTTAAAGGCGCAAGAGCTTGGTCAGCCAGTCGGCGACACATCGACGCTTGAGAACTAAGCGAGCAGCACTTTGGAGCTATTCGCCGATGTTTCTGTGTATTTCGCGAAGTAGAGAGTCAAATCGAGCTTCGGCATCAGGCAACGCATACGTCTTCATATTATCTACAACTCGAGCAAGCGCGCTCAAATGCTCAACACGTCGCTTTCCAGCAAAAAAATAGGTGAGCAGATTATCTCCTTCATTGATGGTTTGAAGAGTTGGTTTTTCACCACCCACCTGGCCTGCCAATACTTGTTCGCTGTGGCTATTGAGAATATGAGATGCCACAGACTTATACCATTTGGTATCTACCTCCTGCAAAAGTGTGCTCACAATTCCCGCAACTGCCGCTGGTTGATCCTTCAGTTGTGAAGGCGCATCAACTCGCATATACCCGCGCCCCAGTTCAAATTGAGTCGTCTGATCCTGACCAATGGGAAGCGTCACCGACTGAAGGGAGTCGAGCTCATATGCTTTTTGTGAAGACAATCCGTCTAAATCATTGGTGCGTGTTGCCACGACAATTGTTCCTCCACGTCTAAAATACATCACATGCTTGGTTTCATCATATTCTGCTGGACGATCGCTTGTTTGGGGAGCGCGAATAATATTGGATATGCTATTAAATGTTGCCTCGATTGCACGGTCGCCCTGAACCAAGCTCACATGATCGTTCAGCTCCTTAAGTCCCTTAAAGTCGTATACACGCAAATCTGCAACGTCACCTACCTCAAGATGGTAAAACAAATCATCAAATGGGCGCACTTTTTCACCAAGCAGTCGATCGTATACGATACCCTCAATATATGATATGAACTCAGCATTATAGTCATCTCGAAGCGTGGGATCCTCAATATTTTCGCCCAGATAACCGCTCACTTTATTCATCAGTTCGCGCATCTCAGGATGACGTTCAAACAGACGCACTAGGCGTTGATCAACGGTTAACTCCTGAGCCTCCGTCTCAATCTGAGTTACTGGCCAGAGTTCTCGCTCGTGAAGCTCGCGCTTGATCTCCTCGTCGTGGAGAATAATGCCCTTATGAAAGAATTCCCAAAATATTGCGGCTTGTTGCTGCTCAGTTGGAACGGTAATGCTTGGCTCTGGCTTCAGCTTCACGGTATCTTCGGTAACAATTCCCCCTTCATTCTGTGGCTTTTGCGCATAATACGCGTCTACACTTTGAACGCCTACCTGCGCGTTTTTTAGCCGTGCATCGTATTGTGCAAACTCCTCATCGGTAATACCGTAATACCCAACCACATATTCATCTCCTCCATATCTGCCCACAACCAACTCTCCTCCCTTTTTTTCACGCAGCTCATTGTTTATCTGCTCAACTTGGTTGAGCAAATTTTGCGCCACAGAATTGAGAACATAATCCCCTGCTCCAGCATTATTTATACTTCGTAAGTTCGCAACATCAAGGAGGCTAAAATGAATGGCACTCCCCTCAGTCGCAGCAGAAGCCAAGTCAGCAGCATCAACTCCATCTCTGAGCTCTTCAATATGCGCAAGCATGGCTGAACGATTCAGCATGAAAACAGGTGGAACAACACGGTCTTGATATCGAGCTTCTCGAGCAAATCCAGGATCAATTACATACCGTTGAAGCGGCTTCATTATATCTTGCAGTGCCTCTTGATTGGCGCCCTGTTCGTTGGAGAGGCGGCGCATAATCGCTGGCAAATATGGCTTTATCTGCGAGCCATATAAAGGCTCATTTGACTCGACCGCTGGCTGCTGTAATGGAGTTGGTTGCTCTGGTATTTCGCTCATCTGATTATTATGTATAATGGCACTAATATGAATAGTAGCCAAGTAGCATCGCTTTGTCAAAGTGTGCAACGTGCAATTCTTGAGTGCACAACTGAGGCCGGATCCGGGCACCCAACTTCATCTCTTTCTGCTGCACAAATTATGACAGCGCTCATTGCAGGTGGATATGTGCGCCAAGACATAAAGGACCCCAAAAACTACGCAAATGATCGACTGATCTTTTCCAAAGGACACGCTGCTCCGCTTTTATATTCTCTCTACCACGTATTTGGTGCGCTCAGTCGCGAACAACTGATGTCGCTTCGCCGCGAAGGATCGGTAATTGAAGGTCATCCAACTCCTGCGTGGGAGATGATTGATGTGGCAACTGGCTCACTTGGACAAGGACTTTCAATTGGACTCGGCATGGCGCTGGGAATTAAGTTGAGGATAAAAAATAAGGAATTAACCATTCAAAAGCCAGAAGATGAGCCGCGGGTGTTTGTGCTTCTTGGCGATTCGGAAGTCGCAGAAGGCCAAGTCTGGGAAGCGGCTGGCATCGCTTCAAAATATCAGGTTAATAATCTTATTGCCGTGCTTGATGTAAACCGCCTCGGTCAACGGGGAGAAACGATGCTTGCCTGGGATGTTGACACCTACAAAGCGCGTTTTGAGAGCTTTGGTTGGAATGCAATCATTATCAAAAACGGAAATGATATTGAGGCAGTTGAGCAGGCGCTGCAAAAAGAGATGGCTTCAACATACACATCATCCTTACCAACTATTTTCATCACCAAAACCGAAAAAGGGGCAGGAGTTTCGTTTCTTTCAAATCAAGATGGATGGCATGGAAAAGCTGTTTCTCAGGATCAATTAGCACAAGCGCTTGAGGAAATTGGCACGCCCGATGAGTCAGTCAGCGGCACGCTCCAACTCCCAACAGCAACCATCAACCCGAAACTCCCAACCCGCAACTCGCAACCATCAACCCGCAACTCGCAACCCGCAACCACCATCGCAACACGTGAAGCCTATGGTGAGGCGTTGGTCATGCTTGGCACAACAGATCCCAATGTGATTGTGCTTGATGCAGAAACTTCCAACTCTACGTTTGCCGACAAGTTTAAAAATGAATTTCCTGAGCGTTTTTTTGAAATGTATATTGCTGAGCAGAATATGATATCTGTCGCCCTGGGGTTTTCGAAATTGGGATATGAGGTATTTGCCTCCAGCTTTGCCGCATTTCTTTCACGGGCATTTGACCAAATTCGCATGTTGCAATATTCAGATGCAAACGTAAACATTGCTGGCTCGCATGCTGGCATTTCAATCGGCCAAGACGGTTCGTCGCAAATGGCGCTTGAAGATCTGAGCATGATGAAGAGCGTACTCACCTCACAGGTGTTCTATCCTTCAGACGCACCGTCAACTGTTGCTTTGGCAAAAATCATGCGTGATACGCCTGGAATCTTCTATATGCGTACCACACGCGAGAAAACACCAGTTATCTACGACGCAAACGAATCGTTTAATATTGGAGGGTCAAAAGTACACGGGAAATCGCCTGATAACAAGGCTGTTGTCTATGCCGCAGGCATCACACTTCATGAGGCGCAAAAAGCGCAAAAAACCCTGGCTGATGAGGGAATTTCCATAGCTGTCGTCGACGTCTATTCCATAAAACCAGTTGACGAACATACTATCCTTTCATTTGGAAGCC
>CAYUJW010000009.1:0-13182 GCA_964445135.1 uncultured Gammaproteobacteria bacterium | reverse complement strand
GACGTCTATTCCATAAAACCAGTTGACGAACATACTATCCTTTCATTTGGAAGCCTTCCGGTTATCGTTGTCGAGGATCATTATCCCTATGGCGGCTTGGGTGACACAGTATCAAGCGTGCTTACTTCACACTCACTTACGCCTCTATCCTACCACCATTTGTGCGTACGGGAGATTCCCCATTCTGCAAGTCCAGCTGAGCTTATGAAGACACACAAGATTGATGCAGCGGCAATTGTCGACACCATAAAAAGCCTTTAAACACTTCTTACATGCTTTGCTCCAAAGTATTGCTGCTTCAGCGAGAAAACGATCATAACAACGGTTGAAATCGCAAGAAATAGTGCCATATATCCAATGCTCGTTTCACGAACATGAAATAGTTCAGGTACGCCAGGCACCGAATAGATGACAAGTTGGCCCACAATTGGACCCAAAAACCCAAGCCAAAACATCGCAGGGAACGCGCGCAAATGATGAAACACACTGCGGAATCCTACCCAAATCGTAGTAAACATAAATGCTTGTGAAATGGGCAATATGAAAAACGCAGCGGTGCGTCCAATGCCTGCTGAGATATGTTCAAAAAAGTAATAAGACCCAATCACAAGAGCCGCATTCATTGTCGATATTGCACCTATGTATCGCTTATCAAATGGCTCTAAAACATCAATTGACTGTTTGGGCTTTTGATGCATTATTTGACGATCGTGGGGTGAAAAACCAAGGGCTAATGCCGGCATTCCATCAGACACCAAATTGATATACAAGAGTTGAATCGGGAGAAACAATTCACGAATTCCAAACACCAAACCAAACACAATTGCCAAACCTTCAGAGGCGTTTCCGGTCAACAGATACACCAAGGTATTTTTTAGATTTCGAACAATAATCCTCCCCTGCTCAAGTGCCACAACAATTGTTGCAAAATTATCATCAGCCAATATAATATCTGCCGTCTCACGTGCAACGTCCGTGCCATCTTTGCCCATCGCAATCCCCACATCCGCCTGTTTCAGCGCAATTGCGTCGTTTACCCCATCACCCGTCACAATGACGATTTCCCCCAGCTTCTGATAAAGAGACACGATTCGACGCTTCAGCTGTGGCGTAGTGCGGGCAAAAATGCGCGTATTTGGCAGCAATTTCATGAGTTCCTGATCACTGTACTGCTCAAGCTGTTGGCCAGTTATAATGTCTTCCCCCGGGCGAAGCAGGCCGATTTGAGTTGCAATTGCTTCTGCTGTCTTTTCATTGTCTCCGGTAATCATGACCACCTCGACTCCTGCGGCGCGTGCTTTTTGGATTGCCTCACGTGACTCGGGGCGTGGCGGATCATACAGCGCGACCAAACCCAAAAAAATCATTTCATCTACCGCAGCTGCCAGCTCAACATTCGTCGCCTTGTGCGTTTTATAACTCATTCCAATAATGCGATATCCTTGTTTCGCCCAATCTGCCATCGTTTTCTCAATATCTTTTTTTGCCGCCTCATCAAGAGCAACTTTTTTTCCTTCACTCAACATCGATGTTGCCGTGCTCAGTATCGATTCTGGCGCGCCTTTTGTCAAAATCAGCTTCTCACCTGAGTGCTGCGCAAGCACACTCATCCGCTTTGTTTCAGAGTCAAATGGCGCTTCCTCTATGATCTTCCAATCAGCTCGCACATCCTCGTAATTACTTCCCACTTGCTCAGACATCACCAGGAGCGCCCCCTCAGTTGGGTCTCCAAGCATGTCTTCTATCTTTCGGTCATGTCGCAACACAAGCGATGCTGTTGAGCACACATTCCCAACCAGCAGCATTTTTTCAAATGTCTCGTCATTCACTTTAGCCTGCATGTCCTGCACTTTCCCATCAAAATAGGTATTTTTCACCACCATATTATTCTGAGTCAATGTGCCAGTCTTATCTGTCGCAATAAGCGTCACGCTCCCCATCGTTTCAATCGCAGACATTCGACGAACGATCGCATTTTTTCGAGCCATCGCCTTTACGCCACTTCCCAAGATGACCGACATTACGGCCGGCAATCCTTCTGGAACAACTGCCACAGCAAGTGAGATCGCAAGCAAAAATGATGAATGGAGTGGCGTTCCTTGCAAATAAGATAATAGGAAGACGAGAATTGACACCCCAACACCCACAATACCTATAACAGAAGAGAGCTTTGAGAGTTTTTTTTCAAGCGGCGTTTTTGCTTTTTGAACGCTGGTGAGTGTGGCCGCGATTGATCCAAACTTTGTGCTCATTCCAATCGTCTCCACTTCGGCGTATCCTCGACCTTTTGACACAATACTTCCCATGTACACTGGGTCATGAGACTGCTTGGGAACAGGAAGCGACTCCCCTGTCAAAATCGATTCGTTGATTTCAATATTTTTTGCATCAATAAGCTTCATGTCCGCGCTTACTTTTATTCCCTCCTCAAGGTAGACGATGTCCCCTGGAACAAGCTGTGTACTTTCAATTTCCGCCTCTTGTCCGTTGCGAACCACTCGAACCATCGTGACTGCCATTTTTTGCAAGTAGGCCACCGCCTCTTCTGCTTTATGTTCTTGATACAGCCCAAAGAGCATATTTAAAATCAATATACTCAGGATCAAGATTCCCTCGATTGCGTCCCCAACTACAAATGATAGTATTGCGGCACAAAATAGAAGGAGAATAAATACGCTTTTAAGCTGATCTACGATCGCGTGAATTAGGCGGTTGTTCGTTTGGCCAGTTATGATATTTGAACCAAATTCCTTTTGTCGTTGCTCAACTTGCGCCGCGGTAAGTCCAGTTTGATTCATGATGTTTTTCTATAGTTGTTGACAGGGATATTTTTGACCCGCTAAAGGGGTAAATACCATGAATCCACGGGGAAGCCCAATTGTTATGCGGTGATGTCTGGGCGCTCAACCATATGTCCTTTCAGCGCCTCAAAGCAATCTAACATCGTTTGCTTCATATTCTCAATGATTTCGTCAGCTTCTTCGTGTGTGAGCGCTTTGAGATTGTGAGGAAAGTAGTGAAACACCTGATTGCGACCCTCCTTCCAGGTCATCCACAGTTCGTCAGCCATGTCTTTTGACACGGTGTCGCGAATTTTCTTAAAAAGTGACTCGTTGCCTAAGCGTCCGACAAGATTCGGGGACAAGAGCTTGCCTAAGCGTAAAAAGTCTGAGAGATAGTCGCGCTCTGACAAGAATCCAACGTCATAACATATTTTTTTCAAAAACCCTTCATAGGCTTTTGCGTACGGAAAGACTAAGTATGAGTAATCTTTGAAGCAGTATTTACACTTTTTGAGGACTTCTTCATTTAAATAGTCGCCCTCGAGTATAAGATCGCGTTGCGTTTGGGTAAGATAGTCCCAAAATTCATTGTTCAAACGAACATCCATGCCCTTATGGTAGCAGGAACGGGGGAAGATGTGAAGCGAATTAGGCAAGCATGGTAAGCGCGATGCGCACAGAAGGTCCCATGGTCGTTGTCATGTAGACTTCTTTTACCTGATTCTTTCCAACTTGCTTGATAAACGCCGTTGCATTTTCGATAATTTCCACATCATCCTGACTCACCTTTGCGATCATTTGATGGATCAGGGGAAACTTAGCTTCACCTTTCCATCGCATAGCACCGCCTGAATATTTTTTAGCCACATCTTCCGGACTTGTGGAAATTGTGCCGGTTTTTGGACTTGGCATCAAACCTTTTGGTCCCAAAACGCGTGCAAATTTGGCAAGTTTTGGCATATATGATGGGTGAGCGATCAACAGATCAAACTCAATGACTCCATTCTCTAGATTTTCCAAAAGTGCATCATCAACGATTGCAACGCGCACTTGTTTTCCAGCAGTATGGGGAAGCGATATTTCGCCCTTTAATCCACTGTCTTTCGTGTTGATGTGAAGCTCAAATGATTCGTTAAATCCAGCGTAAGCCGTGGATTTCAATACTGTCACTGCCTCATCAAGTGCGTATTCGCGAGAAGCGTCGACTTTTGCTGTCGCAGCGGTATGTTTTTTTGATCGTGCTTTTTTTGCCACAACAGGTGCTGCTTTTTTGCTTTTCTTTTGCTCTACTTCGACTTTTGCAGCCGGGGCTTGCACCTCATCATCAGACTCCTCGTGTGACTTGAGTACTTTTTTCTCAGCAGCACGTCGCTTTGACGCTTCTTTTTGCTCTTTTTCTAAGTCTTCAAACCCTAATATTCGTGTACGTATTTTTCCCATGTGTCTTTTTTGTGTGTATTTATGAAATTATATCTATACCCATTGATCGGGCGGTACCTTCAACAACCTTCATTGCTTGCTCAATACTATTTGCATTTAAGTCAGGCATTTTGTCTTTGGCAATCTCTTCGACTTGTTGTTTGGTTAATTTAGCCACTTTCTCAGTGTTTGGCTTTCCTGAACCTTTTGATACTCCCGCTTTTTTCTTAATCATTTCGGCTACAGGTGGTAGTTTTGTAATGAAGGTGAAGCTTCGATCCTCATAGAGTGTAATTATGACAGGGATGACCTGACCTTTTTGATCAGCTGTGCGAGCGTTGTACTCTTTGATAAATTCCATGATAGGAATACCATGTTGACCAAGTGCTGGACCAACAGGTGGCGCAGGAGTTGCTTCGCCAGCTTGCAAGTTTAATTTAATGTATGTTTTTACTTTTTTTGCCATAGGTATATATATTAATAATCAAGTTCCGACATTACAGCTTTACTACTTGTAAAAAGTCCAGTTCAACTGGCGTTTCACGATCAAAAATAGAAACGAGTACACGAACTTTTCCTTTTTCATCATCAATTGCTTCGATGGTTCCCAAAAAGTCAGAAAATGGTCCTTCAATAATCTTGACCGCTTCTCCAACTGAAAATTTGGTTTTAAACTTCGGTTGCTCTTGGGCCACAAACTTCATGATTGCCTGAACTTCTTTTTCAGAAATAGGAGTTGGTTTGAGTCCCGCACCTACAAATCCAGTAACGCCCTCTGTGGTTCGAACAACAAGCCATGAGTCATCGTCAAGCACCATTTTGATGAGCACATATCCAGGAAAGACTTTTTCCATTGCTTTCACTTTTTTCCCTTTTTTCACATTCACCGTTTCTCGCATTGGGATGACAATATCAAAAATACGATCTGCCACTCCAAGGCTATTTGCTCGCTGCTCAAGCGCGGTTTTAACACGCTGTTCATAACCAGTTTTGATATGCACGACATACCATTTGCCCGCATCAGATGGTTGCGGAGCTTCTGCAGCTTGTGCTACGTCTTCAACAGTTTCTTCCACAACAGCTTCCTCAGCTACTGCTTCAGTTGGTTCGTTGGCCTGTGTTTGATTCATATAAATGTCTCGCTTTCGTAATAGTCAAGGCTTATATTAAGCAACAATGTCAAGTAACTTAGCAAGAAGTACATCAATTATACCGACATAGAATGCAATTATCAAGGATATCGCGATCACAACCACGGTAAGACGAATAGTTTCGTCCTTGCTTGGCCAGGTGACACGCTTAATTTCCTCGATTATTCCGCTTGTCATGGCCTGGGCGGCTTGGCTGTTTTTTGTATCTGTCGATTTCATTAAAATATATCTGTTATAACGCGCCGTATGCGACGGCCACAGGATATTGTATCACAAGCTGTTGCATTCTACTCAGGTCTTCTTGTTAGAACCTGCTCTACGCGCTCTGCTGAGCAATATATATACACTTGCCAACAAGATCAGCAGCAAAACGGCCCCGATATGGTATAGCGGGAGCGCTATAAAAGTAAGTGATTTTGTTTGATAATTGTTTCCCACACCCATTTTTACCTCTGCACGTGCCTCATGTATTCCAATGTATGAGCCTTTCAAAACCAGCGTATTTTGGGCAAGCTCACATTCAGAAAGTGATCCGCACGGTTCGCTCTGCGCCTTAAGAAGTGAATGCTCGTGGGCTAATATGCGCTTTTTCGTCAGGAGAAATGACTGTTTAGTTGGTCCGTTGATCGCGATGCGGCCAGAGGTGTCAAAAAAATGATTGCCTGTATTTGAAGTTGTTAGGCGTAATTGGATAGGTGAAAAGCTGTCAACAAATCGCAACTCCCGTCCGAACCACATAAACCCAATTAACCCCTCAATCGACCACTGCTCAATCTGACCCGTTAGCTTGTGTGATGGTCCAAGCACGGATATATAGATTGGTAGAGCCACGCGCTTGGAGCTAGATACTGTGATATTCCCCGGTTCAGGCGTCTCATACCCCGTGTCAAGCAGCAGAGCATAATAGAGGTCCTGCGGCTTGAGTGAAGCGCGAGAACGAAACACGATACCCAACTCATGATTGCGCTCAATCGTCAATGGCTTCCCCCACTCCCCACCTTCAAGCTCAATACTCATTGATGGGTCGGCTTTTTTATATACAATTTCCCCTTGTGGAGATTTCGTAAATGAAACCAACTGGGGAATAACTACCGCGCTCATTTGGGCACTTTTGAGCTTATAGCGTAGTGTGTATGAGCTGCCGGCCTTCATTCGAACTTCCCAGACTGCAGGCGCCGCGTATACCGTATTATTTTCTGCTTGAACGTGTGAATTTATGTGCAAAGACAGAGAAAATAGCAACAGACATTGTATTAGGTAGATATATTTTTTCATAGATGATTTGGCATATTAAAACTCTGGCCAGAGAATGAATTGCAGTCTTCCCCAATATGTTGCGGTTTTTTGGGATGACAACAACTCTGCCCTCATTGCAAAATCGTATTTTAAGTCAGGATCGCTCGTGTCATTTTTTGTCCAACTACCAAGTTGAGCAGGTTCCGTTGTGGCTTGAAATGAACGATACGCGTCGGGGGAAGCAAAATCCGCGTTTGCCACCTTCCCATCCACACGGTAGCCCAGGCCAAGCTCACCATCCCATTCTGAAGCTTGCTGCAGAGTACATGGGGATGATGAGTTGCAGATAGTTGCACCAATCAGATCTCCGCCAAGTGTTTTGGGCATATCAATGACACGCATACTCAAGGTGTGAGGATATCGAGCTCCATTTGGCACTCGCACAGCAATTGTGTCTTTGAAGCCGTTTGCGTCAGTGAGCAACAATGAAGTTTTGTCCCCCGTCGTCAGTCCGTAATCAAGCGCGGCTTTTTCATCAGCGCTCCCGGGATAAATGGCGCTTGCCACCACACCATTTGCATTAAAATCCATAAGCTGTGGAGACAGCATGTAGTCACTTGCTACAACACTTGATTCACGAGCTTCGTCGCTTATCACCATACTTGAATCACCGCCAGACGGGGGCAAGTCAAACTCAACCGGTATCTGTTGGATGCTATACGAGGGAGATTCCATCGCTTCGACTCGCACCCCACTCAGCGCAACAATACACAGCAAGGCAAGAGTGATGAACGTTTTCATATATATAAGTTTATATAGTCACGGCAAAATAATCTGCCTCCTAAACGCCTCCGACAGCATTCATGACAAATTGTCACGATGTCTGTCATTCCATTTAGCGCATGACTCAGGTATCAATCGGTAATTAATCAATTTTTTAATTCAATATGAATCATCCAGTAATCGAACACGCCCGTCACTTGCTGCGCATCTACCGATATGAATGCCTGCTCATAGTTATATCAATTTTTTGCTTGTTTGGAGCGATGTATGTTGCGTCCATTGGAAATACTGCCACTGCAGATGATTTTCTGGATATTTCTGCCGAAAATACCCAACTCTCAACACATAGTTCAATATGGGTTGATGTTTCAGGAAGCGTGAAGAAGCCAGGAGTATATGAGCTCAGCGATAGCGCAAGGGTTCGAGATGCGGTGGCCAAAGCCGGCGGACTAACTGACGAAGTTGATTATCAAAATTTTGCAAAGAACGTTAATCTTGCACGTCGACTAAAGGATGAGGAAAAGATTTATATTCCCTCACTTGGCGAATCCGCAGACATTACGGCGTATGCTGCGCTTGAGGAACGTGCAAATTCGCTCTTGATTCATGTCAATACGGCGACACAAACAGAACTTGAGTCACTACCAGGTATCGGCAGCGTAACTGCCACCAAAATCATTGATATGCGCCCATTTTCGACACTTGATGAGCTGGTCAGTCGCAAAGCTATCGGCCAGGCAACGTACGAGAAGATAAAAACTCAGATTCAATTGTAGACCTCATGCTGAGTCCCGAACAAGTGAGCGCCATATTTTCTACCTATTTACCAGAGCCTCATTCGAGCCTCGTTTCAGGCATGGTTATCGGTCAACAAATTCCAAAAAGTATGGGCTTTTATGAGGAGATTAAGCGCGTAGGACTCCTGCACCTTGTGGTGCTCTCTGGCTCAAACATAAGCATACTAAGTGCTGTTTCGGGCTCAATGCTGGGCTTTCTACCTAAAAAGTTAGCACTAGTTGCACAACTCTGCTTGATCGTCGCATTCGTCTTTTTTGTTGGGTTTCAAGCGCCAATACTACGAGCTGCCGTCATGGCGTGCTGCTGTAACGGCGCGCTGCTTTATGGGAGACGCAGTTTATCACTTTACAGCGTGCTACTGGCAGTTATTTTCTTTGCGATTTGGTTTCCTGAAATGATTCCAACCTTGTCATTCCAACTCTCGTTTGCCGCCAGCATCGGAATTATCTTGTTTGGCGTGCCCAAACCAACAGACAACATCCTTGTTCGGGAACTGCGCCCAACATTGGCAGCTCAACTATTTACCACCCCGATTGTTTGGATTGCATTTCGTGAATTTTCAACAGTTGCAGTGCTTGCAAATGTACTTGTTTCTTGGACTGTTGCCCCAATCATGATACTTGGACTTCTTCTCATACCACTACATTACTTGCCATTTGCTTTTTTACCCAATGCAACAAGCACGATACTGTTAATTTTGAGCGATTATATGATCCATATCATATCTACACTCTCAGGCTTTTCTTTTGCCTTTATCAAATATGAATAATGACATTCCAATTGGGAAGTACACGATAATCGCATTGTGTTTGCTTGTCGTGGGGTATTTGGGACACTCGCTTTTTGATTACCATTTCAATCACAAAACAAAGGCAGTATTTTGCGATGTCGGGCAAGGTGATGGTGCGTATATGAGGATAAATAATCGAGTTGATATTATGATAGACGCAGGGCCTCGACAGGCCATACTCAGTTGCTTGGGGAAATACATGCCTTTTTATGACCGGACGATTGAAATTGCCTTCATATCACATCCACAACTTGACCACTTTGGCGGATACATCGACATTCTTCAGCGATACAATATCCGCATTTTGGCGTTTAATATTCCGCCTGAGCCAGACGAGCGTGTACTTGAGCTTCTTAAACTTGCACGAGAAAAACAAACAAAAATAATTCCCATCACACAAGGACAAATAATTCAAATACAGGATGCACGCCTGACGGTGCTCTGGCCATCTAGACAAGTATTGACCACCTATACATCAAACATCGATCCAAATGACATATCTCAGATCATTCATTTCGCCCAACGCAACAGAACAATACTATTCACAGGCGACATCACCCCAAAAAGCGATCCCTCCTTGTTACAGCAATCTAAATTTAAAGCGCAAATACTGAAAGTTCCTCATCATGGCTCTACAAACGCGCTTACTCGTGAGCTTATTTCCTTAGCAGACCCGACTGCAGCAGTGATAAGCGTTGGCGCAAAAAATCGATATGGACACCCCTCAAGCGCCATAGTAGAAGAGTTGGAAAAACATGGAATTCGCACCTATCGAACCGATCGCATGAAGCACGTCGTCTTTGAGTTCTAATTACTGCGTATACAAAATTCGACGTATGTCTTGAAATATCCCCATACTTTCGTAGCCTACCCAATCCTTGCCCAGTAGCTCAACCGGCAAACCAGGATCATTTTTAAGCACTTCAACAAAGGCGAAAAGCACCATTTGGAGTTTTTTTGTCTGCGTTGCTTCTTCAGATAGAATGGTGTGCCAGGTTTTAAAGAGTTTTCGGTACTCTTTTTCAAGCTCAGACCTCTTCCAAACCTTGTCAATAAGGATCGTTCTTTCACCCACTACATGCTCTGACTCAAATGCCTGCACATATTCGCCTGGAACCATCACATCCAATATCCCAATTAGCTCAGCGATTATCGGGTGAGGAGTGATCCAAAACGACCTATGCCACGGCCCAAGACCCCAAGAAACCATTTTTCGCCGCAACGTATCGCGCATTTTTCTCTTACACTCTGGAATCTCATAGGATACGATCCTCCACTTCCCGTCCCATTTATCAGCGGTAAATCTCACGTACGGGAAAGAAAGAGAGAGTTCTTTTATGCCTTTTGAAGTAATACGGTAGCTTTGCTTTTCGCGCCCAACGGACTCAATATATTCTTTTTTTATCAAGGATCGAAGCGCGGAGCGTGTTTTAGTATTTGCAGGTAACTCAAAAATCTCAAGAAGCTCCTGACTCAGCAAAACTGGCTCTCGCTCAATCCCACCCATTAAAAATAGTAAAAGCAATATGCTCGTTACTCGTTCTTTGATTCCCATATAGAAGACAACATAACAAACGTGTGATTTAATGTCAAGATTTCTGATAAATCAGATTTTAAACCCAGACAACATGCCGCAACATACGATAAGTGAAGTTGCCATCTACAGACTCTCATCACACCTACTTCGCGCACAGCGTTATACACATTTCACATGATGCGCCCCAAAAAATAGCACTTCAGCCTCAGCGCTAAGTTAGCCTTTATGGCCTTCTAATGCCCCGTAGGAATATTGCTATTTCAAGCATTTCTCCACGAATTAAAATGTATTTATATCTAATGTACTATAGTATTCATCATCACCCATATAGCTATACATCACTATCTACACATGTCCTAACTGGAATTCAAAGCGGAAAATTGCGATGGTAGGATATCGCAAAACAAGCTCATTTCAAAGGTAATTAATGAGCTTTATCCTCCCTACGTACGATATATAACTACTATGATAATTTGGAACAAATCTTCCATCATGATAAACATTCCCGCACAAAATACATCTCACATGAATACATGAGCATAAATCGCTTCACCTAAACCTAAAGCTGCATAAATAAAATCTATCAAACAAGCAGCTACACTGCTATTTTGAGAGGTAAATCAACGGCAGTTTACATTTCAAAAGACTATAAAATTTGACAAAAGCTGAGCACAAACTCTCTGAAATTGCCCAAAAATTGACACAGAATTAATAAAAGGCATCATGTGTCATCACAATTTGAATTATTCACTGAAACTCCCATAACACTATAGGTTTATATTTTTATCGGTACTTATCAATAAAAACATGCAAATATTACTATGGGTTATTAGAAGTATGTGGACATTGTTTGATATATTAACGAGTGGTGATTAATTAAATTAAACCTAGTTATAGCTTTTTGACTGTATTGATACTGCGAGAATATCTGCTTATTGTCTATTTCACTGCTCTACATAACCATATCAAACAGTATCTTTTTTACCCTTGACACTCACTCTCACATCTGTGTAATATGTAAGCTATGAATGATGCGTATAATAGCCGTCAGATCGATCTAATCTTTAAACAGATTTTACTTGCTGCAAACCCCCAATTAAGTACGTTGAGCGTAAAAAACTACCTTTCTGATCTGCGCCACTTCATTGGCTGGCATATAAATTCTGTCACAAACGAACAGACTATATCTACATTTCAAGCAGACAATGATGGAATTGTTTCACTGTTTAATAGTGAAAAATTGAGCTCATATGAGAGCGACATGCGCTCAAACTTAACGAATGAGTCGACACTTAAGCGCCGGATGAATTCCCTCAAGCTGGTTCAGCGCTATTTGATCGATGAGGGCATCATTGATGCCCAAGCATATACCAGTAGCGCAGCTGCAGCGGTATTTAGCATTAAAAGCAATGCCGATGACAAGCCAGTCCATCAAAATAGCTTGAACGTGAGTTTTAATCCTCTAACTCCTATTCCTCACAGTAATCCAGCTTTAAAGCCTTTTGATAGGCTAAATGCAGTAATTAACAATCGTGTTTTTTTGTTCGGACTGCCAGTACTTGCTTTTCTTATTGCTCTTTCTTTCTTCGGCCTTTCATCACAGTCTGACAGAAGCAGTCTGTTGCCATATCAAAAGATAAGAGCGAGTGCTAATGACCAATACTCACAGGCTGCTGCGAAGCCTATTTTATATTCTGGGGTGGTCAGGGATTCCGTCGGAAACCCAATCGTGGATGCGAAAAAGTTTCAATTCAAGCTTTACCACAGCAAATCAGGCGGACAAGCGATATATGAGAGCGGAATATGTGAGTTGACACCAACAGTTCGTGGTCAAATTATAACGTATATAGGCGGAAGCAGCACAAAAGCATCATCTATCTCAACCTGTGGAACACAAATTCCAAAAAGCATAACTGAGGGCACCAATCCACTATATCTGGGTGTAACGGTAGGTGCAGATTCCGAAATGAATCCACGACAACAGCTCGCAAATAGCGCTCTTTCCACAAATGCGCTGAGAATAGATGGATTTGCACTCGGAACCGATGCCAACTCTGTCCCTTATATACAAAATGATGGATCAATACGCCTTTCGCATGCCAACTCATCAATTACCTCAACAAGCCCTGATGGAAAACTCACGATCGGCGCAGCAAGCGCACTTCTTATGTCATCTGGCCAATTCAGAGATGTTGAATTTGAGGCTACACAGAGCGGCAATATACGATTTAGGACGAGCGCAAATACTGGCGATCAGATGGTTATTGCGCAAAGCGGTAATGTTGGAATAAATACTACGCCCGGTCAGTTTAAACTCGAAATAAGCGGCTCGATCGGCCCTTCGACAAAAAATGGATACAACTTGGGCTCATCAGGAAGGAGTTGGGGTACGGTATATACAAATCGCATATGTTTCACTTCTGAAAGTTACTGCATCGATAAAGACAGCATGAATGGCTTGAGTATTGAAACGGCAGATATTGCAGAAATGTACCCAACCGAGAGCAATAGTGAATATGGTGACGTCATGGCCATTGGCCATGTAGAAGTCAGAACGACAAACGGCGACAAGATTCGCAAACTGGTCAAAGCAACATCTGCAAATAACTCACACCTCATAGGTGTTATTGCAAACAATGCCGATCGCCGAGTCATTGTCGGTCAAAATGTATCACCCGCCGATAA